>DCDF01000073.1 GCA_002316295.1 Syntrophaceae bacterium UBA1062
AGTGCCTCTGTGAAATGGAAAACACGGCAGCCATTGCCGGCCTTACCATGAAGGACGCAGGCGTCGATGTGGAGAGGTACAGTGTGTGCAGCGACACCTGTGTGGTTGAATTGAAGCTTCAGCTCGAAGATCAGATGCTGCAGCCCATCCGCCGATAATAAGGGTCTTTGCTGGGAACACGAATCAAACTGCAAGCACTTGCAGTCTCGCTACCTGAGCGCATTGAAGACTTGAAAACCTTTGTTTTTTCCCGACGTCTGCGAAAGCCGTTGAATATTATGTATATCTAGACTTCTGTCAGAGAATCGCTTGATTATCGAAATCAAAGGTCGGGCTTGCTCTGCATGGGGTTTCGATATTCTGGGGTTATCTATAACTCATATATGTATTATGCCGGATATGTTTCTATATACGAAGAAAATAAGGAAATGATTCGTAATGTCATCCTGTTCGGCAAGGAGCCGGCGTGTCGCTCCAACCATGAAACGCATGGAGGCATGACATGGTGTTGAACGCAATGAGAGGTAAAATAATGCGGGTGCTGCAAACTCTGATTGCTGTGACCTTCATGGTTGCGGCGGCTTGATTATCGATGGCGGCCGCTGACGATGCGAAACCCGCGCGAGTGACGACCGACAACTTCCGCCGCGCCGAAACCGACACGTACTTTGCACGGCTTGTGCTGGAAGGCGGGTTTGGAAAGTTCAACCACGAGCGCGAATTCGCACCGATCGAAAACCAGGGGGTGATCCGCCTGAACCGGGACACTCTGTACTCGTTCGGGGTGTTCGACCTCGACGCTGCACCGGTCACGGTCACGCTCCCCGACGCCGGCAAGCGCTACATGACTGTACAGGTGATCGACGAGGATCACTACGTGCCCGACGTGTTCTACGCGCCGGGCAGGCACACGTTAATGAAAAAGAAGGCCTGCACTCGGTACATCTCCATGGTTGTACGGACATTCGTGAACCCCGGCGACGCGGCGGACGTCAGGGAGGTGCACGCCCTCCAGAACGCAATCAAGGTCGAGCAGAAGGCGGTAGGCAAGTTCGAGGTGCCCGACTGGGACCAGGCGTCGCTCAAGAAGGTCCGCGAGGCTGTCTTGGCCCTGGCCGCCGCCAGCGGTGGAATCGACTCGGCGCGGATGTTCGGGCGCAGAGGCGAGGTCGATCCGGTCCAGCATCTGATCGGCACGGCCGCCGGCTGGGGAGGAAACCCGCCGCACGTCGCCCTCTACGCGGGTGTTGAGCCGAAGCTCAACGACGGCAAGACAGTGTACCGACTGACGGTTAAGGACGTACCGGTGGACGGGTTCTGGTCGGTCAGCGTGTACAACAAGGACGGCTACTTTCAAAAGAATGCTTTGAACGCCTACACTGTAAACAATGTCATTGCCAAGCCGAACGCGGATGGCTCGGTGACGATCCAATTCGGCGGCGGCCAGACCGGACCAAACTACCTGCCCGTTATGCCCGGCTGGAACTATCTCGTGCGAATGTATCGCCCGCGGAAGGAAATTCTGGACGGCGCATGGAAGTTCCCGGAGGCCCAGCCGGTGAAGTGACCTGCCAGCGCACAGCGCTGACCCGGGCATTGTACCTGACCGGCGGGGCAAGACCGCTTTCGCACAAGAGCAGCCTCTTCGACGAGTAGAACGTTCAGGACATCTGCAAAGCGTATGTCTTCATCTGAGATCGTAGTCTCTATGGGAGCAACTGTGCCTTACAGGGATATGTACCTTGGACCTGTGGCACTCCTGTTGTGATATGCAGAAGAGATCCTCAGGCACTCGATCCTTTCTCTCACAATATTACATCAACCATTTCCAAACAATCCCACTTATCAACCGGTCCTCCTTTGTGGAACCGCTTCGCTACCAGTCGATCATCTTTTCCTTATGAGTGAACGGCGGGCTCCACGTATGCTCGAGCGATTCCCTGTCCCACCGGCTCAAATTCGCAGCAACCTCATACGTGCCCTGGAAAAAGCTCAGAAGCTTCTTGTCCGGTGAGTCGGATGTTCTCACAGCTTCATACGGCAGGATGAACTCTCCAAAGTCCTTGTTGTAGTATGCTTCGTCTGGCTCCACACGAGCTTCCCGAAATCCTGCCGGCTCGGGTATAGTACGCAGGCTCGGCCAAAGACCTTCTCTTGTATCAATAACAGCCATGGTTTCCCCTTCTCCCAAGGCCTGACAAGGCGTCCCTGGAATCTGTTCCCTGCTATGAAAATTGGAAAATGGCGTATGGCATCGGCACCTCAAGTATGGCTTGCCTGCTGCATTTGAATTTGCTGACAGAGGCTTTTTACTCATTCGGCGGTCAAAAATGAGGAAAAACATGACAGGGTATCTTGAGGCGCTGTAAATATATTGATACTTCATAAGGTTTGTGTTTCCTTGACCTTATCTCCTTGGCAAGATCCCCTACCCGGTTCACCGATCTTTTTAGAATTTGATATCAACCATCTCCAAGGCTATTTAAATAGTATATCAACGAAATAATTATCACTTAAGGGAAATTCCTTTCATTTCCATAGGAGCGAAAAATTGCCCGGAGTGGATTATGATTCAGACGGTGTTCTCTGTAGGTTGATCGCACAAAAGATCACGGCAGACGGCCCATACCTATGGAGTCAGTACAGGGAAGTTGCTCGATCCCGGAATGCTGCCTGCTGACGAAGAGCTTCTGCCGCCACCATACCAAAGGAAAAGATAACGCTTAAGACGGCTCATGGAAATCCGGGCAAAGATCTTGTTCTCCGCATATCTGTTCTGCCGCATGAGGGGTTGATATCGGAAGGGGCAGGAGCATTCGCCAAAGCTGCCATAGGAGTAAACCAGGGCAAAGAAGGTGGTGCAGAAAACCTTTTATGATGCGGCTTTCGTATCCCCAGTCCTTCCATGTCATGGCAAAGCCTGCAGGTTCCGCCTGCAACCTCAGGTGTGAGTACTGCTTTTTCCTTGATAAGAAATCACTTTACCCCGGGAGCAAATTCCGCATGGGGGACGATGTCCACCGGGAATACATCCGCCAGCTACTCGATGCGCATCAGACCACCCGAGTGACCGTGGCCTGGCAGGGAGGGGAACCCACGCTCATGGGGTTAGACTTCTACCGGCGCTCCCTGGAGTTGCAGGAAAGGTACCGGAAGCCCTCGACTGTTATCGAGAATACTTTCCAGACCAACGGCATCCTCCTGAACGATGAATGGTGCAGCTTCTTCAGAAAAAACAATTTTCTAGTCGGCCTCAGTATAGACGGCCCGCAGAGGCTTCACGACCGGTATCGCAGGGACGCACGGGGAAACGGGAGCTTTGACCGGGTCCTCAAGGCAGCCCGGCTGCTTCAGAAGCACGGGGTGGAGTTCAATATCCTCTCCACGGTCAACAGGAAGAACATGGATCGCCCTCTCGAAGTCTACAGGTTTTTCAGGGATGTGCTCGGAGCTCGTTACATCCAGTTCATCCCCATTGTGGAACGGGAAGATGCGGACGCCATCAGGACTGGCGGGCGAATAGCCGGCCGCTCTGTGTCCTCAACACACTGGGGGAGCTTCCTGAACAGCATCTTCGACGAGTGGGTCCGCAGCGACGTTGGTGCTACCTTTGTCCTGAACTTCGATGCAGTGCTGGCAGGCTGGCTCGGGCATGCAGGCACCGTATGCATCTTCGGGCCCACCTGCGGGCTGGGCGTGGCCCTGGAGCATAACGGCGATCTCTATTCGTGCGACCATTTCGTAGACACGAACCATCTGCTGGGGAACATCCTCACCACACCCATGATCGAGCTTGTGTCTTCGGAAAAACAAAGGCGGTTCGGCAGGGACAAAGCCGACACCATTCCCCGGCAGTGCCGGGAATGCCGGTACCTGTTTATCTGCAACGGGGAATGCCCCAAGAACCGCCTGATCGAAACGGCGGAAGGCGAGGCCGGCCTCAATTATCTGTGCGAGGGCTACCGTGCATTTTTCAGCCATACGGAAAAACCCATGAAGGCCATGGCCGGGCTCATGAGGATGGGCAGGCCTGCCTCGGATGTCATGAGACTGACCACCGGGAAAAAGCCTTTTGTACATAAGAGTTTTCCCGGTGTCGGCAGGAACGATCCCTGCCCCTGCGGGGCACGGGATGCGGCCGGTAAGCGTATGAAATTCAAGAAGTGCCACGGAGGGGAGAGGTAAGAAACAAAAATACAAGGAGGAACAGCATGCCGTTCAAGGAATACAAACCAGGCACCGCATTCCCCGGGATTGTGGGGCGGACGGTCGACCAGTCACAGCCGGCATGGCCGGAGCCGCTGAGGGCAAAAGAGGGTGCGCCCAACGTCCTCTTCATCGTGCTCGACGATACAGGCTTCGGCCAACTCGGCTGCTACGGCAGCCCCATCAGAACTCCCAACCTCGATGCCCTTGCTGCGAATGGCCTGAAGTACACCAATATGCACACCACGGCACTGTGCTCGCCCACGCGCTCGTGCATCATCACGGGCCGCAACCACCACTCCAACAACATGGCCTGCATCACTGAAGGCTCCACCGGGTATCCCGGCTACAACGGCAATATCCCATTCGAGAACGGTTTCCTCTCGGAGATGCTCCTGCAGCAGGGCTACAACACCTTTGCTGTTGGCAAATGGCACCTCACGCCATCCGACCAGCTCTCGGCAGCCGGCCCGTATGACCGATGGCCCCTGGGAAGGGGATTCGAACGGTTTTACGGATTCCTGGGAGGTGACACGAACCAGTACTACCCTGACCTCGTGTACGACAACCACACGGTCGAGCCGGAAAAGACTCCGGAAGAGGGGTATCATCTGACTGAAGATCTGGTGGACAAGGCGATCTCGTTCATCGCCGATTCCAAGCAGGTGGCTCCGGACAAGCCCTTCTTCCTGTACTTCTGCCCCGGCGCCATGCATGCACCACACCACGTGCCCAAGGAGTGGGCAGACGAGTACCGGGGCATGTTCGACGACGGATGGGACGCCTACCGGGAGAAGACCTTTGCCCGCCAGAAGGAACTGGGCATTCTGCCCAGGGACGCCGAGCTTTCCTGTCACGACCTGGACGTGAAGCCCTGGGAGGAATGCTCGGAGAAAGAGAAAAAGCTCTACAGCCGCATGATGGAGGTCTTTGCAGGGTTTCTCACCCACACCGACCACCACATCGGGCGCCTCATCGACTTTCTCAAGAGCACAGGCGAACTCGACAACACCCTGATCATGGTCATCTCCGACAACGGCGCCAGCGCGGAAGGAGGACCGACGGGATCCATCAACGAAAACAAGTTTTTCAACAACGTCCCGGACTCGCTGGAAGAGAACCTCGCCGCCCTGGACAAGCTGGGCGGACCCGAAACCTTCAACCACTATCCGTGGGGATGGGCATGGGCAGGTGACACGCCCTTCAGGCGGTGGAAACGGGAGACCTATCGGGGCGGCACGAGCGATCCGTTCATTGTCCACTGGCCGGCCGGATTCGCGGCAAAAGGAGAGGTACGCACCCAGTACGTCCATGCCATCGACATGGTTCCCACGGTGCTGCATGCCCTGGCCATCGAGGAGCCCATGTTCATAAGGGGCGTTAAGCAGTCTCCCATCGAAGGGGTCAGCTTCGCTCATACCTTCGACAATCCGGGCGCCGGGAGCAACAGGCACACCCAGTACTTCGAGATGATGGGGCATCGCGCCATCTACCACGACGGATGGCGGGCGGTCTGCCCCTGGCCGGGCCCGTCCTTCGCCGAGGCGGGCGCGTTCTTCGGCGAGCCCATCCCGGCACAAAAGCTTATCGAACTCGACGAGAAGGGCTGGGAGCTCTACCACGTGGACGAGGACCCAACCGAAACCCGCAATGTTTCGCAGGAACACCTGGACAAGCTCATCGAGATGATCGCCACCTGGTACTACGAGGCCGGCAAATACCATGTGTTGCCGATTGACGGGAGGGGGGTGCAGCGAGTTATAGAAGATCGTCCCAGGATCGCCAAGCAGCGCGACAGCGCGGTCTATTACCCCGGAACACAGGCGGTACCGCAAAACACCACCGTCAATGTGCTCAACCGTCCCCACAGCATCACGGCCGAGGTAGAGATCGAAAAGGGCGGCTCTGAGGGTGTCCTAATCTCGCAGGGAGGCGTGGAAGGGGGCTATAGCTTTTACATGAAAGAAGGCAAGCTCCATTACGCCCACAACTACCTCGCTTCGAAGCGTTACCATATCGAGACCTCGGAGGACGTGCAAGAAGGCCGCCACAGACTGCGCTTCGAGTTCGAGCCCACAGGCAGGCCGGACATCGCGCACGGCAAAGGAAGCCCGGGCCGCGGACAGATTTATGTCGACGGCAAGCTCGTGGGCCAGGCGGATATACCGGTCACCATCCCCCAGAACATCAGCCTCGGCGGAGGCATCACGTGCGGGGCAGACCCGGGTTCCACGGTCACGCCCGATTATCGATCGCCCAACCGGTTCACCGGGAAAATTTTAAAAGTGAAGGTGGACGTGAGCGGAGAGCTCATCAAAGACAGAGATGCTGAGCTGCGCACGGTCATGGCACGGCAATAGAGGCAATCACTGGTATGAATGCGCCATAGACCCTGTTCCGCTGCAAGCGGAGGGGAACAGCTCCCAAGAGGCATTACATCGGATCGGAGAGGACGGCACGACTCCCGTCGGAATCGCGCCCGCATGATACCGGATGGTTCGGGTGCTGCTCATTGGTGGTTTGGAAATGGATTTTCCGCAGCATTGAAGGGAGATTTGTATGATGCGCGAAATCGAGGCCATCCTTCTTCAGGCGGCATTATGGATACAGATACCCATTGAAACGGCAGGGGTCCTTATTGTTGCCGTGGGGGCCTTCGCATCCATGTTCCGGCTGCTGCGTTTCCGCATCGTTCCGGACCCGGAAAGGTTCCACCGGATTCGTATCTTCTTTGCCCGGTATCTCGTGCTCGGCCTTGAGTTCCAACTTGCGTCGGATATTATAGAGACAGCAGTTTCTCCAGGCTGGGAGCAGATCGGCAGGCTTGCAGCCATTGCAGTGATACGGACTTTTTTGAATTTTTTCCTTGTGAGGGAGATGAAGGATGAAGAACGTGAATACGAAAGGGAAAGGGCTCAACACGGGAACAAGGGTGACTGACCGATGCAGCTCACCTGCTTTCATCCTGAGGAAAATCGCAACGGTCTTGCCGGCTCCCTTCTGTGGTCATGGCGGAGATATCGAGGCAAGGTGAAGGAGAATGGCCGTAGAAACAGGAGGGATGTGGAAATATGAATTTCGGAGAAAGTATCGGAGAAGAATCTCCGGACATGAAAACCTCCCTCGGAATCGATCGCACGCGGCTTGCCGCCGAACGGACACTCATGGCCTGGATCCGCACGTCTATGGCCATGATCGGTTTCGGGTTCACCATCGGGAAGTTTTTCCAGTACTTACGGGAATCCTCTCTCATCAGATCAGGTATATCCGGCAGGGAGCCTCTCTATATCGGCCTTGCACTCGTCGGCACAGGACTGTTGTTCCTGGTCATCGCATGCGTGGATCACATCCGGTTCCTGCGCTTACTGGACGCTGAAAAGCATCGCCGGCTCCCGCTGACCCTACCCCTCACGGCCGCTGTTATGCTCCTGGCAATCGGCGTACTGGCCCTGATCAGCATACTCTTCTGATGGACCGGGCAGATTTTTGAATGCGCTGGAAGCCGGCTGGCCAGGTTCGGTAAAGAAGAAGGAGAAGCGATATGGAGCCTGTGTACACCTCGGCGGCACGGCTCTTCACATTGCTGTTCATCTTCACTGCAGCGGCATACATAGGGGTGGCCGCTTCGGCACGGGATATCGTGATCGTACTGCGAGACAGGAAACTGATGCTGAGAGTCCTGCTGGCCAACATCCTTCTCGTGCCGGTCCTGGGGCTGGCGCTGGTGAGCGCCATCCCCCTGCCGGGGGGCGTCAAGGCCGCGGTCATGCTCCTGGCCTTTGCCCCGGGCGGCATGAACGCTCTGCAGTTCATAACCAAGATCAAAGGCGAGCTCTCCTTTGCTTCGGCCGTGCTGTTCGTGCTCTTCGTGGTGTCGCTTGTCCTCACCCCCCTTGCCGCAAGCGTGTTCATCAGCGGGGGCATCCAGGCAGAGATCCCCTATGGCCGCATCCTTCTGGACTTGGCGTGGCTCATCTTCCTGCCCTTAGCTGCAGGGCTTGCCGTACGCACGTATTCTCCCTTTCTGGGGAAAACGGTATCAAGGCCGTTGAACCTGATCTCTACAGCCGCTTTCGCTTTGGCGGTCGTCCTGAGCGCATCGGTGAAAAAAGAGGCCATGCGCGGCATCGGGCCTGAGGGTGTAGTTGTCATGCTCGCCCTGGTCATCGGCTCCATGATCATCGGGTGGCTGAGCGGTAGCCGGGAAACAGGCAGAAAGCGTGTGCTCTCGAATACGACGAGCTGCCGGAACGCAGCCCTGTGCCTGGCCATTGCCATGGCGGGAATTCCTGACAGGACCGCGGTCCTGTCCATACTGGTTTTCCAGCTTCTGACCGTGCCGGCCAACATGTTTTTCACCCTGTACCATGCGATCAGGATGAGACGACGGGAACACCCGCCGTCTTACCCTGCTGAATGAAAAATGGAGGATACAGAGGACACATGGAAGGACATCCTGCTCCCGGAGGCATAGATGGATTATCCCTGTTCATGAACGACCCGCTTGTCAGGCTCATGAAGCGCTTCCATCCGTCTTTGCGGGGATTGCCCTTCTTCTTTGCGAACGTTTTGATCGTCTGGCTCATCACCTGGCTTCCCCTGCTTGTTCTTTCCCTTGCGGGAAGAGCTGAAGCAGCAGGCATCGTTGTTCCATTCTCCTGTGACTTCGTATCTCATATCCGATTCCTCTTCGTCGCCCCTCTGCTCCTGCTTCACCCCCTTTTCCTTGAGCCATGGATCAAGGAGACGCTCACCCATCTCATCGAACGGGGCATGGTCGACGAAGCAGCCATGCCCCGGTATATAAACGCTGTTGGGAAAACAAGAGCACTTCTCGGTTCGATCCCTGTCACGGTCTTCATGCTCGGGATCGTCATTCTCGTAATGCTGCTGGATATCAGGAGGGATCTCCCGCAAGACATCACGCTCTGGCAGTTTGTGGGCACGGGAAGATCACTTTCCGATCTTACGCCTGCGGGATGGTGGCTCTACCGGGTGAGCATCCCTGTGTTCCAATTCCTCTTCCTGAGGTCTATCTTGCACTACCTCGCCTGGGTCGGGCTCCTCTTCAGAGTATCCCTGCTCGGGCTTCGCCTTGTCCCTGCCCACCCCGACCAGGCAGGAGGCATCAGGTTTCTGGCCTTGAGCCAGGTGCTCTTCACACCCTGGGCCTTCGGCCTTTCTTCAGTCCTTGCCTCCGAGATCGGCATGAGGATCATTTATGGGGGCGAAACTCTGTT
Organism: Syntrophaceae bacterium UBA1062; assembly: GCA_002316295.1. Classification (GTDB taxonomy): domain Bacteria; phylum Desulfobacterota; class Desulfomonilia; order UBA1062; family UBA1062; genus Phosphitivorax. Next base: position 9,447 of record DCDF01000073.1, read on the forward strand.
ATCCTTCCAGAAGATTATCATCCTTTTCATCGCACTGTTTCTGGCAGCTCTGCTGCTGCCGCTCCTGGCGTTCTGCCCCATGCTCGTCAGGGCAAAGAAGGACGGGCTCAAGGAATACGGACTCCTTGCGGTTGATCTCCTGAAAGCATTCGATGCACGCTGGATGACAGGCAAAAAAGCTGCCGGCGAAAAAATTCTCTCCGCCGTCGACCCTTCGGCGACCACTGATTACCTGAGCACCTACATGGTCCTCAGAGGGATGAGGTTCGTGCCCTTCGATCTGAGGATCGTGGCTGTCCTCCTGGCGTCATTGATCGTACCCATGCTGCCCCTGCTCCTTACGGTCGTCTCCCTGACCGAAGGAATTATCAAGATCGTTAAAATCCTTTGGAGCTAGAACCGTCCAAGGGACAGAGTACTCCCCTGGACCTCTTTTCGGCCATCCTGTTCGGGCGGACCCGGACAGCAGCGCCAGGGGCTCTGACAAACGAGGAAAATTCAATGTCCGGCGCTGCTCGTGGCCTCGCCCATCTTTGCAAGGGCATCGTCGATGGTGAATGATGCCGCCTTCTGTCGCGGCGGGAATTCCTTGAATGTCTCGGCAAATTTCCTTGCAATTATCTGCACCGCGAACATGATGTAGTCGTGGTGGAGGAACCAGTCGTAATACGTGTTCGACGTGATGTCCGCCCGCTCGTAGGGATCGGTCCTCAGGTTGAAGAGCTTGGGCAGCCTCAGGGGCGTGAAGGGCTCTGCCCATACACGTAAGGTCCCCGGCGCCCGCTGCTCCATGAACACGACCTTCCAGTTGTCGTACCTGATGGCCAGCACGTCGCCGTCGTCGCTGAAGTAGATGAAGAGATTGCGCGGGCTCTTTTGTTCCTTGCCGGTGAGGTATGGCAGGAGGTTGAAGCCGTCGATGTGGTTCTTGAAGAACTTGCCGTTTGCTTCATAGCCTTTCTTGAGCTTCTCAGCCACATCCGGCTCGCCTGCCATGGCGAGGAAGGTGGGCAGCCAATCGTGGTGCTGGACGATTTCGTTGGAGATTGTTCCCGCCTTGATCTTGCCGGGCCAACGAACAATCATGGGGATCCGGAAGGCCCCTTCCCAGTTGGTGTTCTTCTCGCTGCGAAAAGGGGTCATGGCACCGTCCGGCCAGGTGTTCATATGGGGGCCGTTGTCGGTCGAGTACATCACGAAGGTGTCCTCAGCGATACCCAGCTCATCCAGATAATCAAGCACTTCGCCGACGAGCTTGTCATGGTCGATCATGGTGTCGTGATAGGGCGACTGCCACCGGCCGGCCTGTCCGAGGCTCTCCGGCTTCGGATGCGTGAACAGGTGCATGTGCGTGGTGTTGAGCCAGACAAAGAAGGGCTTGCCGGCAGCGTTCTGCCGCTTGATGAAATCCTTTGCAGCAGCCGCGAACTCGTCGTCGATGGTCTCCATACGCTTCTTCGTCAGCGGACCGGTGTCCTCTATCCTCTGCTTGCCTACCCGGCCCCAGCGCGGTTCCTCGGTCGGGTCGTCCTTGTCGGTGGCCCAGGAATGGATGACGCCGCGCGGGCCGAAGTTCTTCCGGTAATCCGGGAAATCCTTCTCGGGCGGATAGTCGTACATCTCGGGCTCTTCCTCGGCGTTCAAATGATAGAGGTTGCCGAAGAATTCATCGAAGCCGTGCACAGTGGGCAGAAACTTGTTCAGGTCTCCCAGGTGGTTCTTGCCGAACTGTCCTGTCGCATAGCCGTGGTTCTTGAGGAGATCGGCGATGGTCACGGTCTCGGGCTGCAGGCCCACGGGCGCGGCAGGGACCCCGACCTTCGAGAGGCCGGTGCGGTAGACGCTCTGCCCGGTGATGAAAGCGGACCTCCCCGCGGTGCAGGACTGCTCGCCGTATGAGTCCGTGAACAGCATGCCTTCTTTCGCGAGCCGGTCGATGTTCGGGGTATGGTAGCCCATGAGGCCGAGTGTGTAGCAGCTCAAGTTCGCGATGCCGATGTCATCCCCCCAGATGACGAGAATATTGGGCTTTTTTTCAGCCATGATTTTTTTCTCCTTTCTTGATCCGGGAGCGATGATGCCTGATTGAATTACCTTTGTTTTTCCTGCTCCCGTGAATAGCCGGGGAAAACGGTCTTCCAGTCCCTCTTCATGCTGACGACCGTCCAGCCCTGTTTGGGCGCCTCGTCGAGGGCAAGGTCGAGTCTGCCGACATGCGTCGAGTGGTCATAGGCGTATTCGCGTCCGGCATCGTCATGGTGGACGAGGAGCCCGAAGCGAGGGCCAACTCCGGCTGTGACCCATTGAAGCATCTGAAAGTCTCCGTCCGAGTTGCCGAAAGCGGCAATTGGCCGGCGGCCGACGAACTTGTTGATGCCCACCGGCTTGCCTTCGCGGTCGTTAATGAAATCTATCTCGGGCTCCCGTACAAGCACTGGCCTGCCGTCCCTGACCTCGAGCTTTGTCATGTTGCTGCTGCCGATAACCTGCTCGGGCGGTATGCCGTACCGATCCTCGCTGAACGTGCGGACGAACTCGACGCCCCCGCCGGAGACGATGTAGGTTTTGAATCCGTTGGCCCGGAGGAAGGCCAGCAACTCGAGCATGGGCTGATACACGAGGTCGGTATAGGGCCGTTTGTACTTCGGGTGCCGGGCCGTTGCAAGCCAGTCTTTCACGATGCGGCCGAACTCTTCCGTGCTCATGCCTGCATGGGTCGCCGTCACGAGTTCGGCGATGCCCTTCGGGCCCGAGGCCGCCAGGGTCTTCATGTCGTTTTCGAGCACGGCCTTAAACGGCTGCGTATCCTTCCACTCGGGATGCCGCGGGGCCATGGCGCGGACACGGTCGAGAACGAAGAGGCCCTGGACGTACAGGGGCTGCTCGATCCAGAGGGTGCCGTCGTTGTCAAAGACCGCGATCCGATCGGCAGGCAGAACGTAGTCCGGCCCTCCCTGTTTCGTGACCCGTGCGAAGAACTCAAGGATCGACCCCTTGGCCGCACCCTCGTTCCAGGACGGCAGCGGATCGCCCTGCGCAGAAGCCTGCTGTCCGAAGACCTGCGCGATCCCGAACAATGCAAGGAAAGTGAGGACGATTATCTTCATGCACTGCTTTCCGATATCATATCGATCCGTACCCTGTTCAGAACCTGAAGCCCACGCCTGCCAGCCACCCCTGCGTCATGGCATCAAAGCGGAAATCGTCCTTGTCGTAATCGACGTCCAGCCATCGGTACCCCGCCCTGAGCATTATCATGTCGCTCAGAGAAAAACCGATCACGGGCATGGCTTCCCAGGCGAGGTCTGAGCCGACGCCGAAACCTCCGATATCAGCCAGCACACCGGCACTGATCCTCTTTGAGAAAGGAACGGACAGGTTAACCCCAACGATCGGGTCCACCCATTCCTCGGTCCGCGAAGCAGATCCCAGCGGCGAAATCTCGATATCCACATCATATCTGTTGTAGCGGCCGCCGATGAACGCATCCATTGCGGGTGCACCCATGTCTCCTGCGATGCGTCGTCCCACGGCAAGGCTGGCCAGAGTGGTATCGATTTCGGAGGATACGCTCATCATCAGGAGCTGCCGGTCATCTTCCATCTTCAGGTATGAGAAGTCCGCCATGGCGAGCCACGGCCCCTTGCGGACTGTCAGGAACGCTGCCGCTCCTGACTCGAAGTCATCCCAGACATCCGAGAAATCCATATCGAGACGAGCTGACGGGAGATCCTCAACGTCGACATCACCGTTTATTGCTGTTGCCCAGAAGTACGGGCTGATATCGAAACTCAGCTCATCATCACCTGCAACGGCCGAACCGGCAGAGAGGGTTGCAGTTCCCATGGCCAGGAATATGGCCATTATTGTTTTTGTCATGTTTATCATGTTGGATATCTTGCTAAAATTTCATGCTTGATGAGAGAAGGGCTCATACGGAAGGCTTCAATGCAATAACAGCCTTTCGTAAAATATATGATATAATATATAAGAAGCCCTTCGAATGGCTCAACTACTTAGGAATCACCGAGGATGACGCACCCGATCTTTTATTCTTGTCCAACATTCAGTTTAGTATGAAGATATTTATGCATTGTTACATGTTTTGAAGATAATCGATCAGACGCGTATGATCTTCTCTGAGGGTTGATCTTCGCCAGTACCAAATGCATTGTTCTACTCCTGATATTGCGGCTACTCTTCTCTCTTTCTGATAAATGATAGCTGGCTTGAGTATCTATGAACTCCTGGAATTTGAGATATCCTTCGCATATGCAGATAGATGAAATAAGTATCGCAACTTATACTGCCTATAAGTCAGTGTTGCTCCTGCCAAATTGCATGTATCTTTAATTTATATGAGCTCTGCTGAGATCTGCAGGCTTGCGATATCCAACCTCTCTCGATAAATTCCCTTCACACCCTGTCCATGTTTGTTAGAGGTTCAGAAACGAATCCCTCACCGCCTGAGAGCGTCGCCAGGGTTCGAAAGTGTATCTGACGGCTTAAGACTCGCTGCCGGGCTTTCCTTTATCCGACGGCGGCTCGTCAGCCTTGGTTGCCAGCCAGGCCTGGGCATCGGTGAGGGCCTTTCTCGTCGATTCGCCGAGGATGGATGTCGCC
>DCDF01000004.1 GCA_002316295.1 Syntrophaceae bacterium UBA1062
CGCCGGCTGCTCGAATTCAGGGACCGTACGGATCGAGGCCTCGGGCAGGATGGTGGACATCTATTCCGATCTGTCCCTGAGCAAGCTCAGGCGCGTGGCCGGCATGGTGTTCCAGTCGCCCAATGTGTTCCCTTTATCCATTCGGAAAAACCTGCTCGCCCCTCTCAAGGTCATGCATTCCCTCAGCCGCTCTCAGCGGCATGAACGAATGGAACAGGCGCTCAAGGAAGCCGAGCTCTGGGACGAGGTTTGCGACCGGCTGGACGACAGTGCGCTCACACTCTCGGGCGGGCAGCAGCAACGCCTGTGCCTGGCAAGGGTGCTGGCGCTTTCACCCAGAATATTGTTGCTGGATGAACCCACCGCATCCCTTGACGTGCGTTCCGCCGCCAAGATCGAAGAATTGCTGATGAAGCTCAAGGAGCGCTACACCATCCTGGCCGTATCCCACAGCATCCGGCAGGTGAAGCGCATCGCGGACAGGGCCGTTATCCTCTCCGCCGGACAGATGATAAAAACACTTGAACGTAAGCAGCTCGAAACCCCGGGTCTGCTGGAAGAGCTCGTGGATGAGATCTTCTGAGTGAACAGTGATCACGTTCCCGCGGATTCCGGCAATCTGATTCCACATCCTGGGCCAGGTGTTTGAGCGATTCTGAAAATGCCGTAAGCATGCCGGTTACGCCCTGGATCGCATCCGTGCCGTGCCTTCCGTACATCCAATAATGCCGGCAAGGACCTTGCGCATGAAATCCGCGCCTTGCGAAAGTTCAAGCATTTTGATTCAACAGCGCTATAGACAACGATTGGTGGGAAAATGGGCTACGTCTCTGTAATACCCAATGATTGCCTTACCTGAGCGAAGTATTCCGTCTTTTCAATAGGTGCTGCCTTCTCTCAGGTCATTTCATGTTGAGCAGCATGATACTGATCGGCATAATGTATTTTCACGCTATCAACCTGTCTTTCGGGGAGTTTAACTGTAAGGCCGTCTACAAAGGCCCCGTCTTACTCTGAGCCCATAATCTTCTGACATTTGAACAGGGCTTGGAGAACTCTATACTTGAGCTGTTTACCCCATAAGCTACAATAGGCGAAGAAAACATCAGTTCCGGTTTTCCATACTTTCTCATGATATGTGCAGAGGGAGCTGCCCTCAGCCATCTTCGAGGTATCGAAGCCACATTACCCTTCCTTCTTTGTATACCTTGATTCATACGGATTGCCCCCGTATTGAAACCTTATGAAGGTTCTCCCGACTCGCATATGTCGCGTTGGTCGATTGTATATCCATGAGCGGAAATCATGAAAAAAGCCGGAGTCAGCCAAAAAAAATCATAACCGGGTTGAGGCGGTGAGGAAACACCAGTCGCTTACATCCATTTGCGAAGGATAGGCCATATCCGTCTCATACAGACCAGAGGTGATGGCTGTTTATCCGATGAGAAATATTCATAAGTATCAAGATACTGGAGGAACCGAATATGGCGAAAGTCGATTATACAAAAAATAATATTGACCACTGTCTGTGCGGTAAATGCCCTGTACAGATCAATAGTAAATGTGCTCACGATATGTACAATAATATAAAAGACATCCAGAGCCTGCCTAAACCGGAACAAGTTCCGGGCATTTATTGCTCAAGTGGAAGAGCAACATGTAACGATCTGCAGGTTGTACAGAATTGCCTTTGTCCCGGATGTCTTGTGTGGGCGGACTATTCACTCGCTTCAAACCACTACTGTGCACGTGGAAGCGCTGCACAGACAAGGTGAGAGCCTCTGAACAGTGTGTACGCTGCACTTTCGAAAACTATGAAACGGCTCCCGGGAAAGCGCCCGCCATGTGAAGGCAGGGTTTTTTAACCAATGTCCGCCATATCGGCACTTCAAAAGGAGTGCACATCGTGTCTATCAGCCGTCTGGCCTGCGCAGGCCGTCTGAAGAGCCAGGTGGCGCTCATTACTGGAGCATCCTCCGGGATCGGGAAAGGAATTGCGATGGCCATGGCTGACGAAGGCGCCCTTATCGTGGTGAATTATATCGGACAGGCCGATGCAGCCAGAGAAGTTGTCGGAGAAATTGAAAGGAAGAACACCAGGGCAATAGCTGTCGAGGCGGATGTCAGCAACGAAGGCCAGGTAAGGAGAATGTTTGGAAAGGCTATCAAGGAATTCGGGACGGTCGACATCCTGATTAACAATGCCGGAATTCAAAGAGATGCAGCGTTTGATATGATGACACTCGATGACTGGCAGAATGTGATCGATGTGAACCTTACAGGCGCCTTTCTCTGCTCGCGAGAGGCAGTAATCGAATTCAAACGCAGAGGGGTCCAGCCCGAAAAGTCGCTCAGTGCGGGAAAAATCATATTCATCAGCTCGGTGCATCAGGTTATTCCCTGGTCTAATCACTGCAATTATGCAGCATCCAAGGGGGGTATAAGTCTGCTCATGAAAAGCATGGCCCAAGAGCTTGCGCCTGATAGAATAAGGGTGAACAGTATTGCTCCCGGAGCGATCAAAACGCCCATAAATAAAAAGTCATGGGAAACCCCTGAAGCGGCCCGCTCTCTTCTCAAACTCATCCCATGGGGCCGTATTGGGGATCCGATGGATATCGGTGCTGCTGCAGTCTGGCTTGCATCTGATGAGTCGGATTATGTTCACGGTACGACACTATTTGTAGACGGCGGTATGACACTTTATCCAGGGTTTGCTGCTGGTGGATAGAGTGTGGGCGAGGTAATGAATGGGATATCTTCCCATCTCGGATTATGCACTGCTTTCAAACTGCCATACTGCGGCGCTGGCGAGCAGATTTGGGTCTGTTGACTGGCTCCCATTCCCGCGTTTTGACTCTCCTTCTGTGTTCACCAGGATCCTTGATCATAAAGGGGGGCATTTCAGTATCTGTCCGGCCGAGGTGGAAGATATCGAACGAAGGTACCTGGATAATACCCTATGTATTCAGACAGTTTTTCACACGGGAAAAGGCACGATAATTCTTGAAGACCTCCTCGCTGTAGGTCCGAATAACACTGGCCATGAACTCGGATCAGGATCACCCCATGCATTGATACGACGACTGAGATGCGTTCAAGGCAGTTCTCCCGTCAGTATAGAGTATGCTCCCCGCTTTGAGTACGGCCTGGCCATTCCTTTCATGAAGGGAACAGAGGAAGGCATTTATGCCGAGGGGAGCACATCCATCCTGTTTCTCACCTCACAGCTGAACTTCAGACAGGCAGACTCTATTGCCCGGGCCGATGTCAATTTACAGCAGGGAGATGAGTACTATTTCGCTCTGGAATACTGCAGCACTTCGGATATGCCTATCTATCCATGGCCGAAAGAAAAAATGATACAATATTTCAGAGGCACGATTAACGCATGGAGAAGCTGGTCTATCCTCCACCAGAATTATCAAGGTCCATGGAAAGACATGGTTCATGCATCAGGCAGGTTCCTGCAAGCCTTGACTTATTATCCGACAGGGGCAATTATTGCGGCCCCGACCACATCTTTGCCGGAGTCCTCCGGCGGGAGCAGGAATTGGGATTACCGTTTCTGCTGGATCAGGGATGCAAGTTTTACCCACAATGCCCTGTGGGTCGCTGCTTGTCCTGACGAGTCCATCAAATACTTTGATTTTACGGCTCATGCCGCACTGTCACATATCAAACGTAATCTCCATGTTCAGGCTGTTTTTGGAATAGGCGGGGAACATGACCTGAGCGAGCGTGAGCTCCCTCATCTGTCCGGATGGCGGGGGAGTAGGCCTGTACGGGTGGGTAACAATGCCTGGAAGCAGAAGCAAATGGATATTTACGGCGAACTCCTCGATGCAGCTATGATACTGAAGGATTACGTAAAGGTTCAGGACCGCGAAACCCGCATAGTCCTTGCGGACATGGCCGATATCGCCTCTCTGAAATGGATGGAAAAGGATCAGGGAATATGGGAGATACGCGCCCCGGCGAGGCATTTTACCTATTCAAAACTCATGTGCTGGGTTGCCGTCGACAGGGCTATCGGGATGGCAGAGATGATCGAGGCGAACGATCGAGTCGCTTCCTGGAAAAAAACCAGAAAAGCCATAAAAGACTCTATCTTGTCCTATGCGTGGAACAGTGAATTGGAAGCCTTTATCCAGACCTTTCAAGGTGCTGACCTCGATGCTTCGACACTGATGATGCCGATTGTTGGATTCATCAGAGGAGACGATCCGCGAATGCTTTCAACGATCAATGCAATCGAGAAAAAACTCACCGATCCCCATGGGCTTGTATATCGCTATAAATCTTCTGATGGACTGGAAGGCGGGGAAGGAACATTTCTCACATGCACGTTTTGGCTTGCCCATGCCCTTGCCTTGGCAGGAGATGTAGAACGTGCAAAAGAGGTGTTCGATAGAGCGGCTGCTTTCGTGAACGACATCGGACTCCTGCCGGAGGAAATAGATCCTTGTACCGGTGAATTCCTTGGCAATTATCCCCAGGCGTTGAGCCACATAGGATTGGTTAACGCGGCATGGGCCATATCTCTTGCAGAGAATGAGACAAACAGTACATGATCCAGAACAGATGCCGCCATGTCTCCCGCAGATCGATCCTCTGGCTGCCTGAATGCCTCGCAGGGCTCTTTTAGAGAAACCATAGAGGGGCTTGCTGTCCGATCGGGTCGTGACTCATACAAGTCCCCATTTCCTCATTTTTTAGATGTACTATCCCTCCTTAAAAAGCCAAGTTGACAGGTAGCGCTCTCCTGTGTCGGGAAGAACGACAACGAGAAGCTTCCCTTCATTGTCAGGCCTTTTTGCCGCCTCGAGGGCGGCCCATGTGGCCGCACCACTGGATATGCCGGCAAGGATGCCTTCTTCCCTGGCAAGTTTGCGTGCCATGATTCCCGCATCAGTATTGGAGACCTTTATGATCTCATCGATGATATCCCTGTTGAGCACACCGGGAATGAATCCCGCTCCGATACCTTGAATCCTGTGCACACCGGGTTTCCCGCCGGAGAGGACCGGTGAGTCTTCGGGCTCCACAGCTATGGTCTTGAAATCGGTTTTCCTGGACTTGATGACTTCGGCCACACCGGTGATGGTGCCGCCTGTCCCGACACTAGCCACGACGATATCGACTTTTCCATCCGTGTCGTTCCAGATCTCTTCGGCGGTTGTCCTGCGATGGATTTCAGGATTGGCAGGGTTTTCGAATTGCTGGAGGATGATTGCCCCGGGGATTGATCGGCTCAGTTCCTCTGCCTTCTGAACGGCTCCCTTCATGCCCTCGGCTCCCGGGGTCAAGATGAGTTCGGCACCAAGGACCTGCAGGAGCTGACGACGTTCCATGCTAAAGGTATCCGGCATGGTGAGGATGAGCTTATAGCCCTTGGCCGCAGCGACAAAAGCAAGAGCGATCCCGGTATTGCCGCTGGTGGGTTCGATAATGACCGATTTATCATTGATCAGCCCTCTCTTCTCGGCGTCTTCGATCATGGATACGCCGATCCGGTCCTTGACGCTGCCCAAGGGGTTAAATGACTCCAGCTTGGCGAACACGTCTGCACCGATTCCTTTTGTTATTCGGTTCAGCCTGACAAGAGGTGTTCGCCCGATCGTTTTTGTGATGTCCTGGTAAATGTTCATTTGTCACCTCACATTTTGTGGGATACCGGAGGAATCTCTGTTCGGCGACCTTTGCATGAGGATTCCCCCGGTTCTTGTTTTCCCGAGTCAAGACGCCTGCTTTACAGCCTGTTTCAGGGCCTGGTCTATGTCCTCCTTGATGTCCTCGATGTCTTCGAGACCGATGGAGAGCCTGATGTAGTCTTCCGTGACACCCGTAGCTTCCTGCTCCTGTTTGGTAAGCTGTTGATGTGTGGTCGAGGCTGGATGGATAACGAGACTCTTGGCATCCCCGATATTTGCGAGATGAGAGAGCAGCCTGACCGAATTGATAAACCTCTTTCCGCTCTCCAGACCACCCTTGATGCCGAACCCGACGAGTGCGCCA
>DCDF01000272.1 GCA_002316295.1 Syntrophaceae bacterium UBA1062
GAAGGGGGAACGCCCTGCCCGCGATATCGCGGGACCGGTCAGTGAGAAAGACCTTTGTCACCCGAGCGTCCCCGGGGTCATCCTCTCTCGTGACCAGGCCGGCCTTTTCCATCCGCCCCACCAGGCCCGTTACTGCCGGCTTGTTGAGGTGGAGCCCCCGTGCAAGGTCTTTCTGGAGACAGCCGTCGTTCCGCAGAAGGAAGAATATGGCGCCGAGCTGGACCGGGGTGACTCCCAGGAGTTTCTGACACTCCTGCTCGACATGGATGTAGAGAAGGTGCTGCGCCCTGTTGAGTTTGAAGAAGAGGCGTTTGTCCGCCATGTATCGACCCCCAATAGTTTATATGCGAACATTGTAGTTCGTATATAAACTATTGTCAAGCAGGAAGTGTCTGCCATAAGGCTCGAAACTAGTCACAGCCGGTTGTCCGGCAGAGAATCCGCCTCATCTTCCCGGCCCTGGTAACGCCTTTTCCGGAGCCGGAAGCGGATGTAGGCGAAGAGCGTGAGCAGTGCCGCCAGGATAAAGAGCACCAGGTAGAGGTTCCCGGCAAGGTAGGCCAGGAGCACGGGCCAGCTCCTCAGGTCGGCGCGCCACTGCTGCTCCAGATCGTACCGGGAAACCATCAGGGCCGCCTCGATGGCATCATCGGCCTCGGCTCCGCCCTTCATGGACTGCAGGATATTGAGGACACCGTTTACACCATACACCCGGATGATGTACTCCACCACGGACCTGCTCTGCTCGTATGCCAGAGAGAGCCCCCGGCTGTCCCGGGGAAAGTGGTGGCTCAGCGACTCCAGAGACGTGAGCGTGCCGGTGATGACCGCAGCGGAGAGGGGGGAGCTTTTCCTGCTCATGATGATCTCCGGAATCCCTTCGCTGACCCACTGGCAGACCCCTTCGTCCAACCATTTCGGGAGGTGTACCCCGGTTATGTGGCGATGAAGGAGCAGGTGACACAGCTCATGTTTCAGGGTCGTTTCCAGGGTGAACGGGTATGTATCCATACGGGTATAGTCGATGACCACGAGCCTCCTTTCAGGGACTGCATAGGCCACGAACGCGTCGTGCCCCGCCATCTGCAGGAAAGACCGCCGGTCGCCTACAAGCAGGACATCGGGCCTGAAATCCACCTCCCACAGAAAAACCGACTCGAGGCTCGCCCTGATGAACGGGTAGCGCTGGATCACCTCCCGCGCTCCCGCTTCCAGGGAAGGATCGCGATACAGAACCCTCACCCCGGAGCTTTCGATGCCCGAGAGGTCCTGCCCAAGGGCCGTCAGGTGGGCTGCGAAGAGAAAGAATATCGCGAGAGCGCCTGAGATTAAGAGGGGTCCGAGGCGCTGCCGGGCAGAGCAAAACCGTATAATATCCCTGCACTTCCCCTCTTCCCTCAGGCACCGGGAACGGGGAACGGAAAAATCCTCCGGGCAAGCCTTCCGAAATCGTATTCTCATCTCCACATGCTTCCCATCTCCTTCCATGACAGGAGAACACCCCGGCCGGAATATGCCGCAGCCATCCTGCTCTCACCATATCACATCGCTGATTCAAGGAGAACCGGCTCAGGTGTTCACATCTACGTGCCTGTAGTTTCTTGACAGTATTCTTCCGTCAGAGTATTTGTACCGAACGGTCCATCTACATGAGCGATACGCCCGTTACCCCCAGGGGATCCAGAACGAGGGTTTATGCGCTGAAGGCGGCCAAGGAACTCTTCGACGCCCGGGGCCGTCACGCCACGACACTGTCGGATTTCACAAGCGCATGTGGCGTTCAGAAGGTCAACCTCCATCGCCATTTCGAGGCCAAAAAAGACCTCGCCCTGGCGCTGATCGAGAAAACCCGCGGGGAATATCTCTCGTATCGCCGTTCCATTGAACGCAAAAACGCACGCTGGAAAGATCGAAGGCGCACTCGACGACCTGTTCGCTTTTTACACGACAAAAAATTCCACAAAGAGGATGCATTTTCGGCGATACGGCCCTTGAGACGGGAGACACGCAGCCGCAGTTCAGGGCAAAGGCCTCGCCAGGGATGTCTTCAGGGAATAGACGTCCCTGCTGAAGCACCTGCCCCCGGAGGCGCGAGCCGAGGGGATCTGCACCGGGATGCGCAGCCCGACCGGCCGGTGCGACATATCGCGGCCTGCCTTGAAGAGGGGATCATGCTCTCGCGGCTGGCCAGGGACGGCAGGGATGTGCTCGCATGTATCGAATCGCTCGAGACGATGCAGACAAGGAAGCCCCGCAGGATGTTTGAGGCGTCCGGGGCAGTGAAGACAGCAGGCCTTGGAGAAAGGAGGGTTCCCATCCATGGTGACGAAGGACGAGGTAATCGGGTGTGCACTGTCGCTCGGGTTCGAAGACATCGGATTCACGACTGCGGAGGCGTTCGCGTCACACCGGGAATTCCTGCTCGCCAGGCAGGAGGAGTACGGATGGGCGGAAAAGGCGGGCCTGGACCTGCTCGGCGGCACCGACCCGAAGACCGTGCTCGAAGGCGCCCGTTCGATCATCGTGCTGGTGGACGCCTACTTCCGAGAGAGCTTCCCCAGGGAGCTGGAAGGATTATTCGGAAGGTGCTACCTGGATGACGACCGGGTCACGAAAGACAGATTGAGCAAGCGCGTCAAGGAGTTCCGCACATTTCTCAGGCAGCGGGGCATCGACTCGAAGGTCCCGTTCAACCTTCCACACCGGGCCGCCGCCTCGAGAGCGGGCCTCGGCACGCTGGGGAAGAACTGCCTGTTCTATTCCCGCAAGGTCCGGCGCAGCTCGTGGGTCATCCCGCTCGCCCTGGTGGTGGACCGCGAGTTCCCGCCAGACGAGCCGACCATGGAGTACGGCTGCCCCCACTGGTGCCGCAACGCATGTGTCGCGGCCTGCCCGACCCGGGCGCTGAAGGGAAACGGGTCGATCGACCCCAGAAAGTG
>DCDF01000080.1 GCA_002316295.1 Syntrophaceae bacterium UBA1062
GCGATGAGCGCCTCCGAGATGCCGGGTGCGACTGTGGCCAGATTCGCGGAGCCTTTGAGGCCGATCTCACGGAATGAATCCATGATTCCCCAGACCGTCCCGAACAGGCCGATGAACGGGCTCGAGTTGCTGATGCTGGCGAGGAAGCCCAGCCCGTGGGAGAGCTCCATGGTCTCGTTCGTGTTCCCGCTTCTGATCCTGTTTTCCACATTAGCCAGCATGGACATGGGTATCGTGCTGCTCTTGGCGGTGATCTTCCTCAGCTCGTCCTGCGCCCCGTGGAAGAGTCTCCCCAGCGGGCAGTCGCCGGCGCTGTTCACCTGATCGAGGAGATCCACCATCCCGCTCCCGTTCGAAAGACTGTCGAGAATGAGCTGGCCCCTCTTGCGCGCCCGTGACAGCGCGACCCACTTCTGGACGATGATTCCCCAGGAGAATATGGAAAAAACGAACAGTACGAGCAGCACCAATTTCACGACGGGATCGGAATCCACGATCATGGCGCCGATGTCGCCTCTGAACTGAGTTGTTGCTGCATAGGCTGTCGATGGAAAGAACGGCATTAACTATCCTCCTAATCGCTGGTATCGGTTTGGGGGTAACCCCCTGAAACCTTGCTTTTTATATACTCGGGGTCACTTTCCCCCTCGTTCCCGGCAGAGTCCGCCGGTCACCCCTTACAACAGGGAAGCTTCCGCATCTTTATCACCCCTGCCCCTCATATAGCCACTTCTTTCGGCAGGGTGACGACAAATGTCGTCCCCTGCGGCCCGGAAACAAAGGTGATGCTCCCCGAATGCATCTTGATAAGCCGGTAGGAGATGGAAAGGCCGAGCCCGATCCCCTTAGGCTTGGTAGTGAAGAACGGATCGAATATCCGGCTGCGGATATTTTCCGGAATTCCTTTGCCGGTATCCTTCACGGAGATCTCTACCGCCGGCCCTCTGTCGGCCAGGTGCACCTCCATTCTCCCCCCCGACTGCATGGCCTGGACCGCGTTGATGCATATGTTCATAAACACCTGCTGCAGCATGTCCGAGTCGGCCTGCACCCTTACCGTCCCCGGCGGATAAAACTCCATGATTTGAACATGATTCTGGCGTGCGCCGTCCTGAACCATGAACACGGCGTCCTCGATAACCTTTTTGAGGTCGCATGTGCGGATGGAGAGATCCTTGGGCTTCGCAAAATCGAAGAAGCTGAGCAGCAGCTTGTTGAGCCTGTCGGTCTCGATGATGATCCTCGTCACATAGGCCGCCCGGTGGTCGTTCTCAGGCATCTCCTCCTTCAGGGCCTGTGCGGTTGTCTTGATGCCGGCAAGCGGATTGCGTATCTCGTGGGCGATTCCCGATGTGAGCTCGCCGACGGTCGCGAGCTTGTCCATCTTCAAAAGCTCCTGCTGAAGCCGGTGGATCTCGGTGATATCGGTAAGGATGACCGCGGAGCATCCATTGGAGAGAGGGATTTTGCTCAAACGGACCGTTATGCGCTCCCGGTCCCTGGTGCGGAACATGAGATCCTTTTTCCCGGAAGTCTGTCGGATCATGCCCTCGACATTGATTTCCTTCAGGCCGTCGCGGTCGATGCCCATATATTCCAGGGCCGCCCTGTTTGCGTAGAAAACGGCCCCCGTCTCATCCGCCAGCATGACTCCTGCAGGCAGGACCTCCAAGATCTCGCTCGTCACTGTATCAAGCATGCCGTTCATAGTAGCCAACCGCCAGCAAAACTTCCAGAAAAAACTGTCTACTCCTTGGCACTTTTTGCCTTAAAAAATTATACAGGTAATATTAAGTTTTTTCTACTAATTTCTAAGCACCAGTATTTCGAAGAAAATATTGACACCGGCCTGCTCTTCAGTTATATGTCAAAAAGTGCCATTTGGTGTCAATGGAACTTGGGGGCGAAGGTGTTTAAAGGGCATTATGTTAATTCCATAAACGAGAAGGGCCGGCTGAGCATTCCGTCGAAATTCCGCGATGTTTTGAGCCAGTGGGATACCGACCATCTCATCGTCACGAAAAGCCTCGACAAGTGCCTCATGGCGTTCGCCCCGGAAGAATGGGAAAACATGGAGAAGAAGGCGTCCTCCCTCTCCACGGTCAGGAGGGCGGATATTATATTCAAGCGGCATGTTATGGGTTCCGCCGAGGAGTGCCAGCTAGACACACAGGGCCGGATTCTCATTCCCGCCAGCCTGCGGGATTATGCCGATCTCAAACGAAAGTGCCTCATTGTCGGTATTGCTGACCGCTTTGAGATCTGGGACATCGAGACGTACGACGCATACATGAAAGAGGCCCTGAAAGATCCCGAAAGCCTGAGAGTGGAACTCGCAGAGCTGGGTCTGTAGGCCTATGCAGCATGTGCCAGTACTCCTCGAAGAGGTCCTGGAGGTAATGATGCCCCGCAACGGCGGTCGATATTTCGACGGCACTCTCGGGTTTGGCGGTCATGCGCGGGCCATCCTCGACAGGAGCGCTCCCGGCGGCCTGCTTGCAGGGACCGATCTTGACGGGACGGCTATCTCCAGACTGAGCGGTTCGCTGGCGCAATATTCCGGAAGAGTGCACCTCTTCCAGGGTAATTTTACTGAAATAGACAGGGTCTGCACTATGTTGGGATGGGAGAAACTCGACGGAGTCCTCCTCGATCTTGGGATGTCATCGACAGCCCTCGATGATCCGGATCGAGGGTTTTCTTTTCTCAGGCCGGGGCCTCTCGATATGAGATTCTCGCCCGAAAGCCCGCTGAGCGCCGATACGGTCGTCAACACGTATGACGAAAATCGGCTCGCCTCGATTATCCGGGAATACGGCGAGGAGCGTTTCGCCCCGCG
>DCDF01000229.1 GCA_002316295.1 Syntrophaceae bacterium UBA1062
GGCCTTGCGCCGGACAAGTTCGCACACCGGATGTGGCACCAGCTCTCGGGAGGCGAGGCGCAGCGGGTTGCCCTTGCCTCCAGGCTCGTGCTCAGGCCCAAGGTCCTTGTTTTGGACGAGCCCACGGCAAGCGTGGACCGCCACAGCTCCTACCTCATCAAGGATGCCATCGACAGGAGCCGCCGGATGTTCAATACCTCGCTCATCATCGTGAGCCATGATTACCTGTGGCTCCACACGGTGGCCGACAAGCTCGTAAGAATGGAAGAAGGCCGGCTCATGGAATACGTAGCCGGCAACGTCATTCACGGTCCCTGGGAGGAGACGGAAGACAGGCTCTTCAGCAAGCGCTTGCCGGACGGGCAGGTCATTCTGAGCGCCCGGGGAACCAGCCTGGAATCCAGCGCGATCCTAAACCCTTCCAACATCATCATTGCGCTGGAGCCGCCGCAGAGGGAGTCCGCGCTGAACATCCTCAAGGGGAAGATCCTCAACATGAGCGACGAGGCGTCCACCGATAACATTCTCACGGAGGTGGTCGTGGCCCAGACCCATCTCAACGCCCGGATCACCAAGCACTCCGCCATACAGCTCCAGCTCGTGCCCGGCAGGGAAGTGTGGATAGTCTTCAAGGCGACGTCTCTCCAGTGGATCTGAAAGGCCCGGCACCGGTTTTTCAGGGTACAGGGTATGGAGAATCCCTTTGACATGGTTTAACAGGGCCTGTTTCCGACGGATATCCTTTTGAAAACTACCCCGGGGCACTGGATTTTTCCTCGCGTAACATTATATTACAATGTCGTATAGTATCACTGTCCAGGGCATAGGACCCGCCGACCTGAAAGAATCTCCGCTGCAACGAGCATCCGGAGCTTCTGACCGTATTTGTGCACTGGTGCTTTCCTCTATGAGGCCTTGACACAAGAGGCTGATGTTTCCGCCATGGAATAGGGGAGGGAGTATGGGACATACACGGAAGCATTTCTTTCGGGGCGGGGCGATCTGCGCCTGCCTGCTCGCTCTCGTCATCTCATGGGCCTGCAGCGGCGGGGGCTACTCGGGAGGCGGCATTGAGGCCGAGGGGGTTTACGGCAAGGTCGGCGTCCTCATCACGGATGCCCCTTCGCATGAGTACGGGAACATCTGGATCACCATCACCGAAATATCACTGCTTACCGCAGACTGCGATGGATATCACAAGTGCTGCGGAGAAAAGCATGATCGCGATCGTGAATGCCATGACGTGGAAGACTGCTGCGACCGGAAAGAGTGCTGCTGTGATGACGGCGGATGCGATCATGAAGAATGTGACGACGATCAGTGCGGCTTCGGTGAATGCGATGATGAGCGTGGAGACGACACCGTCTGTGATCCCGGAGACGAAGGCGAGGCGGACTGCGGCGGAAAGGCCGTCACGATCTTCAGCTCCGAGGAAGGATATACCCTCGATCTCCTGCAGTACCGCGACGAGGACTTCCTTCTCCTAATCAACGAAGAGGTCCCTGCGGGCAGATATCAGAAGATCCGCATGAGGATCTCCGGCGTCAGGGCAGAGGGCGGCCCGTGCGAGGACATGGAGATCAAGCTGCCGAGCGGCAGGGTCGACCTCAACCCGGGGTCTCCCATAGACATAGACGAAAACGAGCTGATCTACCTGAGGCTCGACATCGACGTGAATAAATCCATTCATCTCCACCCGAGCGGGTCGAGCAAGTGTATATTCAGGCCCGTGGTCTTTGTCGACATCCTCACCAAAGACGATCTGTCCCAGTGCCCCACCCTGGTCACAGGCGAGGTGAAAGAGCTCCATGACGAGAGCGGCGACTGGGTCCCGGAATCTCTCACCCTCAGGCGTGAAGGAAGCACGGCGGATAACTGCCTGGGAGACATCCGCGTGTGCTTTGCGGAGGATACCCTGATTTTTACGGCAGACGGCGTGTTCGGCTCACCTGCGGACCTTGAAAAAGGGCAATCTGTTACGGTGCGGGGCATGACCCGTGAAGGGTGCTTCACTGCATCGCTCATCATTATCGGCGATTGCCGGTCGGTCCAGGGTGTCATTGAGGAGATTCCGGGATTCACGGAATTCCTCCTGAGTCCGGACTCCTGTGACGGTGCGGACAGCCCCATAAAGGTCATGCTGGCAGACGAGACGCTCCTGTCAACGGGATGCGACACACTCATGGATCCCGATGCCCTGGAAGCGGGGATGCGCGTGCTGGTGATCGGCAGGCTCGATGATAAGCAAAAAACCCTCGCCGCCGCCCTCTTGATCATCCTGACCGACGAGATCGAAGGGACGGCTGCAGGGGTGGAATGCGGGGAAGACGGATGCGTGTTTCTCCTAGATACGGGCGCCGACCAGACCAGGGAGATCTTTGTGCCCAAGGGCGCCCGCATTGCCCTGGAGGGCGACGGCCCGGTGCCTGACGGCATGATCCAGCTCCTTTCGTGCCGCTCTTATCATATCAGGATCTTCCAGGGCCATAACGGCATGTCGGAGGTGCTGATAACACCCGAGTCGGTCACCGGGGTGGTTGAAAAGATCTATCCGTACAGCAGAACGCTCCAGGTGGGCGGGCTTTCCGTTCAGGTAATATCGCCCGCCACGGGGGTGTATATTTCGGAAAAGGGAGACACCCTTGTATCTTTCGATGTGCTGCAGCCGGGCGACGAGATCACCTGTTTCGGCCTGAAGGCATGCGATGACGATCTGGAGGATTTCCACGCCTTCGTATTCCTGGTGGAGAAATCCGGATAGAACCCGTTTCATAAGTAATGTACGAGCACTTTTGATGAGTATGATTCTGCCTGTAATGCCGCGTGCATATGTACACCTTGCAGGCCTGCCCGGCAGAAGCACTGAGCACTATTGTCAGTGAACTGTATCCGCTATACAAGGAGGAGGTTTGTATGAAGTGTATCAGGATAGTTTTCGTGATCGGTGTGCTCGCGGGAATGACCCTGGCCACGACCGGATGCTCTTGGGACTTCAATAACCCTGCAGCAGATGAATATGACGTCCAGATTGTGGGTGATTCGGTCTTCGATTTGTCCGGCGACATCCATACGGTCTTGAGGTCATTATCCGGCAAGAGCTACAAAGACAGGTCGGTGAGCGGTGCCAAGATTTCAGCGATCCAGAGCCAGCTGAACACGGCACTCGGCAGGACGACCCTCAAGACGGTCATCGCAGACGGCGGGGCCAACGACATCCTCCAGGGGTCCATGGACTGCGATGCAGACCCGCTGACCCAGGGATGCCTCGATGTCCTCGACTACATCGGCGACAAAATGGAGGTCATGATCAATGCCATGTACAGCAAATCGCCCAACGACTGCGCGTGGCTGGGCTATTATCACGTGAAGGGCAGCGAGATCGAGAAGAACGAGGCCATCGACTATGCCTATGACTGGATCTATCCGGGCATCTTCCCGGATTATTTCTCCACGTGGCCAGCGGTCTTCATCGGCTCGGATTATAAAGCGCTCCTCATCGACTCGAGGCCTTACATCCAGCCGGCGCACATCAAGTCGGACGATATCCACCCGACCTATGACGGTTCGGTGATTCTGGCCAACCTGATCTGGGACGCCATGGTGGACGGGTCGATGTATCGCTGAACCAACGAGTCCTCCGGCTTGAAGGAGAAGCAGCGGCTCCCCCGGAGCCGCTGCCCTTCGGGCCTATCGAGATCCTCATGACCATGCCGGCGGCGAATATGCCGCGTTGACAGGAGCCGGGAAACGGCTTCTCTCGGTTCCTGGAGGAGTCGGCCCGCGGCCGGCATGACAGGGAGGCTGGTATCAAAGACGATACCAGGCAAACGAATGCAATGAACAAAAAGAGCATACTGCTTATCCTGACCGGCATCCTGGTGTTCGCCTGCGGGTTTTATTTCTTTTTCGCTCGCGGGACACAGCCTGTTCCGGGCACAGGAGATCAGGCCGGGAAGCCGCCTGCCGCGCAGCAGGCGGCGCCTTCCCCGGAGAGCGACGGCTGGGATTCCGAGGACCCGGCTGAAACGGCATACGATGAGTTCGAGGTCGATGAAGGGCCCGAGGAGCACCCGAAGGATATCGAAGAAATCAAGAGGCGGATTTATGACCTCAATATCGAGTACGTGGAAGACATCGCCTTTCTCGACGAAGTCGTTCAGACCGGGGACGCGCCCACGGATGTCTACTGGCTGGGCGGCTGGGCGAGCGTGGACGACTGGAAAGAGGAGACCAACGGCTTCAACCTGGAACCCCAGGGGGACGGCACCTTCATATTCTATCCGGACGAGGCTACCTCACGGACCTACACCTTCTTCGAAACGCCCAGGACTTATGAGTATGATCCGGTAAAAAAGGAGTTTTTCTGGGAAACGGATTACTACGGCAAGACCATCTCCCACAGGGCCCGGTTCATCAACGACAATGTCCTTGCCATGATGCTGATCAGCGGCAATAAGGTGACGCTGGATATCTATCAGAAGCAGCAGGCGGAAAACGAGTAGCTCGATCAGTCGGTGAGCTTTCCCTGCACGCGGATAATGAACTGGGGCCTGGCCGGGTTGTCGGTCTGCACATAGATCGTGTCCCGGATGACTCCGGGCTCTTTGCGCGTATTCCGCGCCCAGATGAAATAGGCCTTCCCGCTGTCGTGCGCTGTCTCTTTGTATCCATATGTGATGAATATCCCCCGTTTCGCCTCGAGGGAGGTTATCGCAAAGGGATAGTCGGCAGTCGGCACGACGACGGATGAACCCTCGATGGGAGTGCGCCATGGCCCGTTCAGCATGATGGTATGCTCCGAGATGTCGGCGAACTTCTTCACGAAGCAGGAGATGTCGATGGTCCACTCGGGATGTTCGGGATCGCTGGTGACTGCGCGGATGGTGCCCCGTATCGTCTCGCCGCCGCGCCGATCGGTCAGGAGCACGACCTTGATGACGCCCTCCTTTCCTGCCGGTATCATCGGGCTGTAGGATTCCACCAGGCTGCCGCAGCAGGCCTCGACCTTCTTCAGCTCGAGCGCGGCATCAGAGGTGTTCCTGACGATGAAATCGTGTTTCACCAGATCGAACTGAAGGACAGGGGCGAACTCATAGGAACTCCTGGGCGAGTCGACGACGGACCGCGAATACACGGGCTGTTCCGGGATGCCGAAGTAGAAGGGCTCCTCGTGCCTCTCCCCGTCCGTCGGGGTGTCTCCGATCGAGCCCCAGCCCCATGAAATGACGATGACCACAGTAATCCCCAGCAAGAGCCCTGGAAACAGGATCTTTCTCTTAGCCATACCCCCTCCTCGCAATCAGTATACATTACTGCCGTGAATCCAAAGCGATGATGTCTCCCCGGCGGTGCGGAGGCGCACTCCTTGTGGCTCATCGGTCCATGCCCCGCATCTCGTCCGAGGTCTCATCTCTCCCCCAGGCCTCTCCCTCCGGACGGTGGCCCCGGATTTCCTTGCCCGCTTCCGGCAGAGGACTCGGCTCGCCTGTGGAAAATATAATCGTGCACGAGGCGGTTGGCAATGTCTTACACACCGCCTGCTCGGTCCGGGAATGCGGTCGGCGCGGTGTGCGTGCTCCATGCACGGCGCAGACACGCCCGTGTTCGATCCGCCGCGGCTGCGGACAAAGATAATCCGAGGGATCGAATTTTTTCGGCATGAGGCCGCAGAGGGACGGCATTCCGGACCCGGATACCGAAAAAGGATGCCCCGTCGTTTTGCGAGGCCCTGTGGCGCCGCCCGAATTCCGTCCGCAGCCGGACGCCGGCCGGAAAGCATCAGGTGCAGGGGGGAATGTGAGCCCGCCTTTCTACTCTATGAGCCGGCCTGTCCGGCGGCGCCGCTCGGAAATTCGGAAATATGGCTTCTCAGATATGGCGGAATATGGCCCAGAAATGCGAGGCCGTTCCGGCGAGGACGAAGAGATGGAAGATTTCGTGAAAGCCGAAGACCCTGCAATTGGGGCGTTTCAGGACATAGAAGAGCGCTCCGGCCGTATAGAAGATCCCGCCCGCAAAGACCCAGAAGAGGGCAGCCGGGGTCAGACTCTCGACAAGCGGATGAAGGCCGATGACCGCAACCCAGCCCATCATGACATACAGCCCGGTCGAGAGCCAGCGGGGCGCATCCATCCAGAAGATTTTGATCAGCATGCCGAGCGCGGCCAGGCTCCAGACCGCGGCGAAGATGCTCCAGCCCCAGGGGCCGCGCATCGGGACCAGGCAGAAGGGTGTGTAGGTGGCGGCGATCAGGACAAAGATCATCATGTGGTCGAACCTTCTCAGCCACCGGTTGCCCCTTTCGGAAAGGTTCAGCCAGTGGTAGAGCGTGCTGGCAGTATACAGCATGATCATCCCTGATCCAAAGACCGTGCAGGTCAGGAGGCGCCACGGCTGTATGGGATTGATGGAGCTCATGATCATTGCGGCCAGGGCGATGATCGAGAGAATGATGCCGAAAAAATGGGTCAGTCCGCTTACAGGGTCCTTGAGTTTCAGCCGAAATCGTCGCACTGTAATCCTCCTGCCTGGATAATTCGTAAGGATATCACGGCTGTCGGGGCGGCATTGTAAATAAAACGCGAAAATTATTTGAAAGAAATGTCAAAGCATTCCCTTTCCGATCAGAGTGAGAAGGCAACAACGCCTTTACATGATGCGGGTATGTCAGGCATCCGAATAGAGCGGCGCG
>DCDF01000236.1 GCA_002316295.1 Syntrophaceae bacterium UBA1062
TCTGTTTCCGAAAGAGTCATACGCTCGGCGCTCAAACCAGTGCTCGTAGTGAAGCGGTAGAGCTCGGGGCAGGGGTGCCTGTCTCGAGCCCGGAGAACCTGCTCCGGGAACAGTGCAAGCCCTGCGAGATTCTCACGGACGACAGACACGGGAGGATGTCGCCCTTGACTTCAGCGTTCTCGCTATGACGCGGCTGGGTGTTCTCATAAGGCCTTTGATCTTCCCTATGGATTTCCCAAGACATTCCGACATCGGACTCCATCGGCGCCGGAAGAATACCGGAACCGATGTGCCCCTTCATGCCGATCCGCAGGGCATACATGAGTTGTTTGATCGTCCTCTCTCTCCTGTATCCACTCCCTCCAGGGGCAGAGGAAGAAGAGCAATACCCTCCGCATGCAGCAGGGTATCTTCTGAATGAAGCCAGGCGCGCATGAACCGGGGAAAAGCCTTGGGGAAAACGCCTTCTATTCGGGTTCGACAATACTGTCAGTTCCTGCGAGGATGTATTCCCAATCATCCAATGTCTTGCTTTCCGAAAGGATCATGCTGACAAGGTTCCCCCAGGTTGTCCCCGGGGAGCGGTTGCAGGCGAGTTCGGCATACCTGCTGAGATCGTCCTCGGCAGCCTGATGCTGATCAGGAAAGTATATCGACATGCCCGATATCTCATCGGCCCGATCCATGCCGTATATTTCGTTGCATATGACTATGCGAGACAGCGCCTTTCTCAGGTCTTCGCTCATGAGCCGGACATCCGGCTCGGAGGTGAGCAGTGCGAGCTCATTCAGAAAACTCCCAAGATCGCGGTTCTCCGGATACTCAAAGCATACCGCTGCATCACGTGCATCTTCGATGCGCGCCTGCTCCGTATCCATGCAATCACACAAACGCTCCGCCAGCTCGCACATGCCGGCGTGGAACCGATCGATCCCCGACATATCCACAGCCGACTTCGTCATTACCAGACCGTCCAGCCCGATCTGCTCGTAGAACTCTCTGCATTTCCCTGTGATGGTCTTCGCCAGCCGGGATCCGTCCATGGAAGGCGAATTCACCAGCTCCCGGAGTATTGTGTCGTAAGAATCTCCATAGCTCGGGTAAAGGCCCTCCGAAAAAACGAGGTGATCGGCCGCGCCTCTGAATTCGTATGCTACTTCATACATTCCCATGAGGCAGGCGTCAAAGTTTATGATATCAAACACGATACCGCTCTCGCGAACGGCTCGAGCAAGTTCTCCTATCGTCATCATGACGGATCTGCCCGCCGAGGTGTAGTCGATAAACATTCCTTTGGGGGCGATGAATGAGGCGGTATATTCCTTCCAGCCCGATCCATGGCTCCACAGAACCAGCGCATAGCGGTCGGCCGGGTAGTTCTCGGCGGCCCATGTTATGAACTCCGTCAGCGTGACCGGATCCGTCATGTCTCTGTTCCCGATCTCTTCATGCCACGGACCGATGACTCCGGGCCGAGCGTCGTGCATCACCCTGCCCCGAATGGTTGGGGCGGCCCCCCCGTCGGTCTGCACAGAACTGAATTCCGCCTGGACCACGATGTTCACGTTGTATGAAGATCCCACCTCCTCCATCTCGTCAATGTCGACCAGGGCGGCATGAGAGATATCGTTGTCTGCGGCTAGGTAAACCATATAGGTCCATGAACCTTCGTCAGCCGGATCGAAAAACTTCCCAGGGTCATCTCTTTCACTACTGCAAGAGATGAGCATCATGATGCATATCGCAGGCAGAACGCCCCGGAAAACTCGGAAATACCGGCATGGCCGCCAGGCATCGTCATTTCCTCTTCGGCTCCTACATGTGCGTTCCAGTTTGAACATGATCAGCACCAGCGTGTAACGGTCGCCTCTACTGCGCCTTTTTCAAAGATACATAGTAAGGTATCGCCGGTCTCCGTCAAATTCCCTGGAAGAGAGCCTGCTCGCAGTTGCTATGCATCTGCATGGAGAAATATGTTTTTTACTCTTATATATTACCTTCTATGAGCAACTTAAAATACAATATTCAATTGAATCAATTTATTATGTTTTTTGTTTATTGATTTATTGACATTTCTTATTATTGTCATATAAATTTATAAAACTAACAGCTAGGAATGTGCTACTATATGAGTATGAGTATTTTTTTTTGGAATTGGGGTGCTTTCAGTTTCCAGGTTCAGCCCTGTTCATTGCCTGTCAACATCTCATCAGGTGATGCACAACAACTTTCACAGCATGGAGTCCTGCCATGGATATGAAGCGTGATTACTACGAAGACATCGAAATCTTCAGCAGCGGCACGGTTCTTTTCTGGTCCATCGCACTGCTCATCTTCCTCTTTACCCTGCCTCTGTACTTCCCCAGCTACAACGTCTATCTCTTCAACATCATCCTGGTGCACGTGATCCTGGCCGTCGGGCTCAATATCCTCGTAGGCTACACCGGCCAGATATCGCTCGGCCATGCCGGGTTCTTTGCCATCGGGGCCTATGGAACGACCATTCTGATGACTCACCTGGGCATTCCCTTCTTTGTCTCGATCATCCTCGCAGGCCTCATCGCCGCATTTTTCGGCTTTATCATCGGCCTGCCCGCGCTGAGGCTGGAGGGCCCCTACCTTGCCATCGCAACACTGGGCTTCGGGCTCACTATCATGCACATCATCGGCAGATGGGAGGTGTTCGGCGGACGGATGGGTATCCAGGCTCCGCCTCTGGATATCGGCGTCCCCCAGATGGGGCTGAGCATCCTGCTCGACTCTGACGTGAAGATGTATTACCTGATCCTCATCATCACCATCACTATGGTGATCGGGGCGAGGAATATGATGAAGACACGCGTCGGCCGGGCATTCGTGGCCATCCGCGACGATGATATCGCCGCAGAGGTCATGGGGGTGAACCTCACGGCGTTCAAAACCCTTTCCTTTGCCGTCAGCGCGTTCTATGCAGGTGTTGCCGGCGGCCTTTTCGGCTTCGTGCTGGGATTCTTCGATCCTTTCACATTCAACCTCATTCTCTCCATCATCTTCCTGGTGATGATCGTTGTGGGGGGACTCGGATCCGTGCTGGGCGCTATCATGGGCGCAACGCTCATCACCTATCTCCAGTACGACCTGCTCAAGAATATCGACGAGATGCCGTACCTGGGCGATCTCCTGGTCTGGGTCTCCCGCAAGTGGTTCACCGTGATCGGGCTCGAAAACTTCAACAGCATCCTGCTCGGCCTCATCATGCTCGGCATCGTCATCTTCGAGCCGCTGGGCATGTTCGGCATATGGATACGGATCAAGAAGTACTGGAAAACCTGGCCGTTTTAACTGCTGAGGAGAGGAGCGTAAGAGACCATGATTGAACAACTTATCATAGAAGGCTTGGCGATCGGCGCATGTTACGGGCTCTTCGGCGTGGCTGTGGCCATCATCTACAAAACCTCCGAAGTGGTCAACTTCGGCCAGGGCGAGATGGGGATGATTTCCACGTTCGTGGCATATCACATCCTGGCCCAGTACGGTCTTCCTTTCTGGCTCGCCTTTCTCATTACCATAGTATTCGCGATCCTGCTGGGCATGTTCATCGAGTTCTTCTTCATGCGGCCGGCCAAAGACCCCACCGTGCTCGGCCTCATCATCATCACGCTGGGAGCTGAAATGCTCCTCATGGGGCTCGCCAGTTGGAAGTGGGGGGCGGAGCAGAAGGACTTCACCTTCCCGCTCTCCGTCCAGGAACTCCACGAGCCCATCCCGGGTTTTGTCCTGAACGAATGGTCCATGGGAGTGTTTATTCTGACCGGGCTGATCATGGTGATGCTCTTTTTGTTCTTCCGGTATTCGAATCTCGGCATCGCCATGCGTGCGACCCAGCAGAACCAGAACGCGGCCAAGATCATGGGCATCAAGGTGGAGCGGGTATTTTCTTTTACCTGGGGCATGAGCTCGCTGATCGGGGCCGTGGCGGCCATGTTCTTCGCCGCCAGGTCGGTCCTGGACCCGAACTTCATGATGGAGCCCTTCATGCGCGCGTTTGCCGCCGCCGTGCTCGGCGGGCTGACCAGCATACCCGGTGTCGTTGTGGGAGGATTGCTGCTGGGGATCATCGAAAACTTCTTCGGGTACTTGTGGCCTGTGTGGAAGCCGATCGTGGCCTTCGTGGTGATCATCATCATCCTGACCATCAGGCCGAGCGGCCTTTTCGCCAAACACTATGTGAAAAAGGTGTAAGCCGATGACACGTGAGCACGGGCGTTCCCGCACCCTTATCATTGCAGGCGTCTTTGCGGCGGCCCTGTGCGCCCTGATCGTGACATTCGCCTTTTTCGAAAGACCCAGGTATGCCCTCGAGATGCTCTACGAGCGGCACCGGATCGAGCGGGCGCTCGACGCCTATTTCGCCGCGGAGATGAGGGGCGATCTCGGCGCCGTCTACCGCAGCCTCGCGCCGTCGTCCGACTACCGGAGGACCCACACCTATGAGGAATTTCTCAAAGACATGAAGTCCAGTCCGGTGAAGATCGACCGTTACGAAGTCGTCGACATCTACGGCCTCCGGCCGAATCATGACCCGAAGACCTACCCAAATGTCGAGCGTTTTGCCCAGGTGGAGGTCGACGTCTTCATCACCTTCGAGGACAGCCAGTCATCATCTGAATGCAATTTCTGCTTCACCTTTCTCAAGGAGGGAGGAGCATGGTTCAAGGGTTGAAGGAAAGCGCGGGAGTAATCGCGCAGGTGGAATTCAGGCTATAAACGATGTGCTGCTTTTGAGCAGCGGTAAGGAGGAAGTATGAAGGGGACGAGGAGTCTGGTTTTCTGGCTGATGGCTGTTGGTGTCGCGCTAGCGCTTCCTGTTCAGAGCCATGCAGGGGCGCCCGGGTTCGACGACAAGGAGATTAGGATCGCCCAGTGGGGGCCTCAGACCGGTCCGGCCGCCCCATGGGGTTCGGTGGCGCGCGGAAGCGACCTCATCTTCAAGATGGTCAATGATGAGGGAGGAATCCACGGCAGGAAGATCAAGTACTTCATTCGAGACGATCAGTATAACCCTGCTCAGACCAAGGCGGTGGTAAAAGAACTTGTGGAGCGCAGGGGCATATTCGCCTTTGTCGGCGGAGTGGGGGCGGCCTGCGGAATGGCTGTGAAAGACTATCTGGCCGAGAACAAGGTGGTCTGGGTAGGCCCGTCGACGGCCATCAATGAATACGTGTTCCCGGTGAACCCGTATCTGTTCGGCATATACCCGCTGTATGAAGACGAGGCGAGCGTTCTCACCAAGTATGTCGTCGAAAAGCTCAAGGTAAAGAAGATCGGGTTCTTCTACCAGAACGACTCCTACGGAAAGAGCGGATTGACGGGCTGCAAGCAGAGGCTCGACACGTACAAGATGAGCCTTGTGGAAGAGATCCCGGTTGAGCCGGGCGAAAAGGACCTGTCTTCCCAGATGCTGAGGTTCAAGAACTCCGGCGCCGAAGTGGTAATCATGTGGGTAAACCCGACCACGGCAACAATCGCGGTCAAGACCTGTGCGACCATCGGGTACAAGCCGCAGTGGGTATCCTCCAACACCCTTTCCGACTTCCCGCTCATGAACACCATCACCGGCGGCCTGTGGGAAGGCGTCATCACCGGCGGGTTCGGCGTCCCGCCCGACTCCGACCATCCCCTCATCGTCAAGTATCGCGAGGCCGCGAAAAAGTATGCGCCCGAGGAGCGTTGCGGAACATTCTATCTGGCAGGGGTTCTGTATGCCGAGCCGATGATCGATGCATTGCAGCGCGTGGGCCCGAACCTGAGCCTGGAAGCGTTCCTGAATGCGCTCAATACGACAAAGGATTTCCAGGGCATCGGCCCCAAGATAACCTGGACTCCGGACGTCCATCAGGGCACGGACTCCATCCAGATCCAGCAGTGCGGCCCGAACGGAAGCTACATTCTTCTCCAGGACTGGGTTCCGAACGAGCTCGCCACCTGGAAGAAGATGTAACCACAGGCTCGATATCCCGACACAGTACCGGCTTCCTCCGGAAGGCTCTTCCGGGGGAAGCCTCAACAGAGCAGCAAGTGCAGGATGACGGGGGATAAGCGTATGTCCCACTTCACAGTGGATAACATCAGTATCAGCTTCGGCGGTATCCGGGCCGTGGACGGGGTGAGCTTCGACGTTCAGCAAAACTCCAT
>DCDF01000093.1 GCA_002316295.1 Syntrophaceae bacterium UBA1062
CATGGAAGACATCCGCCGCCGCTCAGGAGCGAGCACCGGAAGCATCTATCACCATTTCAGGAGCAAAGAGCAGCTTGCCGCCGAGGTCTATATCGAAGGAATCCGCAATTACCAGGAGGCTCTGATACAAGCTTTGAAAGGGTGCGAGGGAGCACGCGAAGGCATCGGCGCCCTGGTCTCTTCTCACCTGCAGTGGGTCCGGGAAAACATCGAGCTGTCGCGCTACCTGTTCCAGAAGCGCCACTCCGTGTTCATGGCATCTGCGGAAGAAGAGATCGCGGCCATGAACAGGTCGTTCGGCCAGAGCCTCTCGCATTTCTTTGCCGGACATATCAAAGGCGGCGTGCTGAAGCCCCTTCCTTCCGACATCATCATCTCTCTCATCTTCGGCCCGTGCATGGAGCTCACCCGCCAGTATTTCTCCGGCCACTCGGGCACGCCCCTCGACAAGGCGGCCGGGATCCTGAGCGAAGCGGTGTGGCGGGCGCTCTCGACAGACAGGGGGTGAACATGAAGACTCTCGAGCAGATCGGCATCGATAATCTGAAGGAACACCTGATCAAAAACTGGATGACCCACGACGGCATGTGGTTCTTTCACTGCCTGCAGTCATGCGGCATCGGTGAGGCCAACCGGATCAACAAGGCGGCCATCAGGTCGCTTGCCGCAATCGAGTTCAAAAGGGCCATGCAGCTTTTCGGCATGACCCGCACAGACACGTCCGAAGCCCTCAGAGATGCCATAGACGCGGCCTTTGCCGTGAGCAAGGGCGACTTCATGAAATTCAACTATACATTCCCGGAAAAAAACCTGCTCCGCTGGGAGTGGCAGGGAAACACCTGCTTCGCCTATCAGGGCATACAGCGGATGGGTGTCATCGACCGCTACCAGTGCGGGGTGCTCTACCGCGTGCTGTGCTGGATAGAGAGCGCCGGGGCCGGGTACGCCCTCAATCCGGAGTTCGAGGGCTGTCTCATGCATACACAGGGAAGGTGCGCGGGCGAGGTCAGGTTCTTTGTCCCCTGAACGCGCCCCCGCAGGACGGAGGGGTTTCCTGCATAACTGGCAAGCCCCTGCCGTGATGCAGAAAAGAGTTTTATAAGATCACATCCGGCTTTTGTGAGGAGGCCGAAGAAAGAGAGGTCTGTCATGGATATGTTTGAGCGGTTCAGGGAAATGCTCGACGCGCACCCTTCACGCGCACCGAAATCAGAGACATTTCGCGAGATCCTTCAGATGCTTTTCACTCCGGAGGAGGTGGCACTCGCGGTTCACATGAGCTTTAAGCCCAAGCGTGTCGAAGACATCGCCGGTGCGGCGTCTCTCTCATATGACGAAGCCGCGGCCATGCTTGAAAGGATGGCTGCAAAGGCTGTGATATTCAGCGTAAAGAAAGACGGCAAGATGCTCTACGGCCTGGTGCCCACCATCCCCGGACTCTTCGAGTTCCCGTTCATGAAAGGCGGCGGCACGCCGGAGCTGAAGAAGCTCGGCAGGCTCTGGGAGGCATATCACCGCGAGGCCCTGGGCAATGCCTTCAGTGGAAACCCCACACCCCATGTCCGCATCGTGCCCATAAGCACCTCGATTCAGAGCGTCAATGTCGTGCACCCCTGCGAGGAAGTGAAGCAGATGATAGAAGGGGCGGACTATATCGCGCTCGCTCACTGCGCATGTCGGGTGAGTGTTGAGAGGTGCGATGCGCCGCGCGAGGTATGCATCATTTTCGGCTCACACGGCAGGTTTCTGGTCGAGCGGGGGTACGCGCGCGAAGTCGGGAAAGACGAAGCACTGGCGGCATTGATGAGCGCCGAGGAGGCCGGGCTCGTCCACACGAGCAACAACAGCGCGGACAGGCCCATGATCATATGCAGCTGCTGCCCGTGCTGCTGCACGATACTGCGCGGAAGGACACAGCTCGGCAATCTCGATGCCTTTGCCCCCAGCAGGTTCGAGGCGGAGGTGGTTTCCGAGCTGTGCAACGGGTGCGGAATCTGCTCGGACAGGCGCTGTTTTTTTGGTGCCGTTCACCTGGACGGCGACAAGGCGGTTGTGGCTCAGGAGAGATGCACAGGCTGCGGCCTGTGCGTGAGCGGGTGCCCGGAGAAGGCAATCAGGCTCAAAGAGCGGGCCGTGGCCCCTGAAATCCCGAAAACCGCAATTGAAATGGCTATGAAGGTGATGCAGGAAAAGGGCACCCTGGAAAGATTCATGCACATCATGCAGCGGTAGGAAGACTCGAAAACTGCAGCGGTCCGGCCTTTACCGGTAAAGAAACGAGAGCGAGTCCGCCCCCCGGGCTCATTCCTGATATCGGACGGCTGCCTGGGATTCAGTATGGCGTCCCCTAGCATTCCTGCGATAACCAGCGGATAAATCGAGCTGCGCCATCCGTCGTTCTGGAGAGACGCACCCGGATGCGGGCGGATGTCTCCCGGATGCCCTTCCGCCGTCGATTATCCGGGTGCCCGATCACCGCTCCGGTCAGACCGGCGCGGTCGTCATTTGGCCGAGCCGGAGCTTCAGCTCTTCGGGCACTGCATCATCGGCTGCTTCCAGGACGACTTCGGGCACACCCCCGAAGAGATCAAAGGCGCGGTCGAGGACCGGATCGTCCCAGACGGCCGCGAGAGGCTCCTTGACGAATGTCTCGGATGCCCAGGCCTGCCTCAGCCCTCCCAGCCAGTTCACGACCATGCGGTTGCCGACCCTGGGGACGATGCTGCTGGTGTCCATGAACCCGTCCTTTTCCGAGGCGGGCATGATACGCCTGTTTTCCAGGAGCCATGCGAGCGAGACCATGTCGTGGGCAACAACCGATTCCGATGCGATCACCAGGCCGTTTTCCGGTCGGCAGACATATCCTTCATCCGGGCCGAAGGTGGCGAGGATCATGTCTGCCGCCGTGATCACGAGGCGCTGCTTTGTCCGCAGGCTTTCCACGGTATTCCCCTCGGCCGTCTTTTCGGAGAATGTCGAGGCGTCGCGGTGATACTCCAGGCGAGTATCGTGGCGCCAGTAGCCCACGGCTGCCTTGAGGCCGAGCGTGCTGCCGGCCAGCACATGGCGGCCGCAGCGGGGCATGAGCACGATGTGCTGGATCTCGCTCAGGATATCGGGCATCATGAGCCCGTTCTTCCAGTGGGAGCCTGCAGCGGGGGCCTCCTCATGAAAGGCCTCCCACCCGGCCTCCTCGAAGCAGTAGAGCTCTGCGCCGGACGCCGTCACCGCACGGGCCAGGCCCGAAGACTCCATCAATGCGCGGGAGCTTCCGGAGCAGCCCGCGGGCGAGAATCTCACGTGCTCGACCCCGGACATGTCGCCCACGACCACTCTGCCCGCGCCTTTCTCCCTGAGGAGCTCGATCATGGCGGCGACGGCAATCGGGCTGGTGGTGGCGGGGTAGGGATTGCCCGAGTTGACGACCGGCTTGATGAACACGGCATCGCCCCGAGACAGCCAGGAAAAATCGGTAGCCGCTTCTGCACAGGCGCGGACCGCCAGCTTCACTGCCTGCTCGGAACATGCTGTGCCCGTCCCTGCGAGGAACACTTTTGCACTGGGTCCCGATCCGGGCCGACGATACGCACGCTGCCGGCTGGGGGACGGGTGTGCGCACCCTTTCAGCGGGCACATCGCTGCGGCGGTTGCCCCGGCGGCCAGTTTCAGGAATTCTCTGCGTTTCATAAAAGGCCTCCTTCATATTTCATGGCATGCTCTCATTCTACTCCTGTTGCCCCGGACTACCAACTCGATTTTTCACCTTTCGGGTAATTCTCCATGAGCGGGATCACAAAACAGCGGTCCAGGGGAGGCAGCGCCCGTATAACCGCAATGCAGCCGCTTATGGAACTTTCCCGCAGGCGATATCCTTCTGAACAGGGTCCTCGAAGAACGCTCGAAATGATGCTTGACGTCTCCGAAGGCAGGGCATACGTGAGATTCTGAGGTGAGACTGACAATGGGTGGGCGGAACCTCCGCGATATCAGACCAGGGTTGCGTGTACGGATAGTGCGGAAGCAGGACCAGCCGACCTCGAGGCTGATCGAAGGCGTTGTGAAAAACGTACTGACCAGATCACCCACTCATCCGCACGGGATCAAGGTGCGACTGACAAGCGGCGAAGTGGGGCGGGTCAAGGAGATCCTTTCCAGCCAATCCTGACCCTCTCCCGCTGCTCAGTCATTTCCCGGGGGAGGAGCAATCCGTGTCGAGACGGAATGGAGCGTACAGCCGGAAAAAGAGGGGAGACCAGAAAAACAGGGCAAACGGTCTCCCCCTTTTTATTCTCACGCCTCCTTCAGGCTTTTGTCGAGCTTGTCGAGAGATTCGCACCAGCCCTGCTCCATATCGTTACGGTCCGAGTCGCTGATGCGGTCGGTGCCTGAATGTTTGAGGGTGAGTTTCGTCTTTCCTCCATCTTCTTCCAGGCTCACTGTCACGAGCATTTCGAGCGGCCAGTCTCCTTCCATTCCATAATACGACGCCGGGACGATGTTGCCTTTCTCGTCCGCAAAGGAGTCGGTCATGACGATCCGCTCCGGCTCTCTGATTTCACGGAACATGCCCGTGCTCCAGAATTCCTTGCCGTCGGGTGAGCGCATGCTGTTGAGATACTTCCCTCCCACGCGGGGATCTATCCTGCATGCAGGGGCAGTAAAGCCTTTCGGCCCCCACCAGCGTGTCAGGTAGTCGCAGTCAGTCCAGGCCTTGAACACTCGCTCGCGCGGGGCATCGAAGATGCGCGTGATCACGAGCTCCCCCTTTGCCGGTTCTCCGGAAGAACCTATTCTCGTTGCCATGTCTCCTCTCCTTTCTCCTCATTTCGCGCACATGAATTTTCAGCGGTTCAAGAGCTTTTCTCCAGGCAGCGGCATCGCTGCATCCGACCGGCCGTGTGCGATCAGGCCGGTCCATTATCGGTAAACTATATATTTAGATGTTCGGAATGCACAGACGGCTCACCTCAATGCCGGGGGTTCAAGGCCGTGTTGTGCGTTTTCCGGCAGGCACGGGCCCTCGTGTTTTCATGAGAAGAGACCGGGATCCGTATGGGAGGGGGGCGGTTCTCTGTAACAACAAAAATATTCCCGATCGATGAAGAGGAATAAGCGAGTGAACCGCTGAAAGAAAGGGGCCATGAGCGATTCGTAAAATATGGGCGAGAAATATCGGCCCGGCTTCGATAACCGATAAACATGAAACTTCTTACAATACCTGCCCATTATGCCGATTACTTCTCTGTTCTTGCTGTGTGAATTTATCTTGTGAAAAGGAGGACCATTACAGATGCAGTCATATGGCTTGCAGGAAGCTGGGTTGAGAAAACAGGAAGAAGTGAAGACCTATGCCTGTTCTTTTCATGGGAAGGGCGGCACGCTTTTCGGCATTCAGATCGTGAACATGTTTCTCATCATTGTCACCCTAGGAGTCTATTATTTCTGGGGAAAGGTGAGGGTGAGAAACTACCTCTGGGCGCAGGCGGACCTTGGCGGGGACAGGTTTTCCTACCATGGAACACCCAAAGAGGCCTTTTGGGGGTGGCTCAAGGCCGTCATGGTTTTCGGAATCCCGTTCATCCTGCTCCAGAATGCTCCGGCAATGCTCGGGGCGAACGTGCTCATCATCTCGCTCGGTGCATTCCTCTCACTTATCCTGATTATCCTGTTCATCCCCGTGGCCGTCGTCGGGATGAGGCGCTACCGGTTCAGCAGAACTTCCCTGCGAGGCGTCCGGTTTTCGTTCCGCGGGAGGTGGCGGAAGTTTGCACGGATATTCTACAGCTCCATGCTGTATAAGGTGCTTACCCTGAGCCTGTACTCGCCGTATTATGAGGCGCGCAAGGCAGCATTTTTCTTCGAGAACACCTATTACGGCAATGGCAGGTTCGGGTTTGACGGCAAGGGGAAGGACCTATTGGGGAAATATATCATCGGAATGCTTCTGGCCATACCGACGCTCATGCTTTCCCTGATATGGTACAGTACGGAAAAAACGAGATACCTTTGGAACCACACGACCTTTCAGGGGGCGCGCTTCCGTTCCGACATCACATTCGGGGGGGTTCTCCGGCTTGTCCTGACCAGTTTTCTCCTGCTCGTCTGTACGCTGGGCTTCGGCGCCCCCTGGGTGAAAGTCAGGGTGCTCAGGTATTATCTGGGAAAATTGAGCCTTGTGGGATATCTTGACTTTGCCGGGATAGCGCAGGATGCGCAGGAAGTGACAGCCACAGCCGAAGAGATCGGGGACTTCCTGGACATGGATTTTGACCTCGGCTGACGAAGAGAGGCATTGTGATCAGGATCATATGGGACGGCCACTACCTCGATGGGAAGACTGCTGAAAAGAAGCCGGCGTCAATCGAGCTGACGAGCGACAGCCTGAAAATCCGCGTGCCCGGCGGCGGGTATCGCGTATGGCCTTATCGCGAGATCCGGCAGGTCCATGGCTTCTATGGCGGGGAACCCGTCCGGCTGGAGCGGGGCGATGCGGCGCCCGAGATACTCATTATCGACGATCCCGAAATCCTCAGCAGCCTCCACGAGTTCTCGCCCGAGGCCGCCGGGCGTTTTCACAACCCGGCCTTCAGGCCTCTCCGCAGGAGGATGACCATCTATGCCGCCATAGGCATTGTGTGTGCGGGTTTGGGTATCTATTTCTGGGGCATACCGCTCATGGCAGAGCTTGCTGCCCCGCTTGTCCCCATGGAATGGGAAAAGAGGCTCGGCCGGTCAACCCTCTCGGTCCTCGCGCCCGAAGAGATGCAATGCACCGACCCGAAGCTCGATGAGGCCGTACGCCGGATTACCGAGATCCTTGCCGCCCGGGAGCCTCAATCGTATCCATTCAGGGTATATGTGGTGAAGTCTCCCATGATCAACGCGTTAGCGCTACCGGGAGGAAACATCATCATATTCAGCGGCCTGCTTGAGAAGACCGGCTCGCCCGAAGAGCTGGCCGGGGTCATTGCTCATGAGATCCAGCACATCACGAAGCGCCACGCCCTGAAAAGGATCATCAAGGATTCTTCCACAGGCCTGATGATCAGCGCCGTAACAGGAGACGTGACCGGCGCCATGGTGTACGGCGCGAAGATCGCGCACATGCTCGCACAACTGCGCTACAGCCGGCAGGATGAAGAAGAGGCGGACAGGGAGGGGATGCATATGCTCATATCCGCGGGCATCGACCCGAACGGCATGATCGGTTTTTTCGAGACCATGCAGGAGCAGGAGACAATGCCCGGGATACTGCAATATGTCGCCACGCACCCGGACACGGGTCGGAGGATCCTTCAGTTGAAACAGCTGGCGTCTGCAGCGGAGAAGGCCGGAGGAGAATACCGGAGTCTTCCCGGGAAACATGACTGGGACAGGCTCAGGAAAAGCTGTGCAGGGGAAATGACCGGGCCGCGAGTCCGGCCTGATTGATTTCGCCTGCCCCGGGGATTATATTTGACCGTGCCGGAGCGGATGCATCGAACATCCCGATATGTCCGGGAGATAACGTTCCAGCACTATTTTTCTGATCGAGGGAGGTTTTATGAATACACGGTACAGATTTTCTCTGCCGGTCTGTGCCCTTTTCGCCGCCGTCTTTTCTTTCTCTGCAGTCCCTTCCGGACACGCGGGCGTATCCGACCCGCTCGACGTGCAGGTGTCGAATATCAATTCGGGAGGCAGTTATTTCGCTTTCGTCCATCTCACCGACCTCCACATCGGCGAGGGCTCGGCCGATTACGGGACGCCGGGGTATGAGGACGCCCCGCCTGCCGGTGATGTCGGCGTTCCTGCCCAGCTGCTGCGCAAGCAGGTCGACTGGATCAACGCGAACATCGATGCCTGCAACATCGATCTCGTCATCGTAACGGGAGACATCACCCAGAGCGGCGAGAGGTCGGAGTTCATGAAGGCTAGGGAAATACTCGACACCCTGACCGTGCCCTATGTCCCGATCCTCGGGAATCACGATGTCTGGCCCTACACCGGCAGCACGGAGGCGCCATACCCCTTCGGGGACCAGTACTTCAAAGAGGTGTTTGCATCCACGTTCAATAACCTGCAGAGCGTCATGCCCGGATGGAACAACGGGACCCGCCTCACCCGGGTCTGGAACCCCGAAGCCGGCTGCTACAGCTGGTTTCAGAACTTTTCCTTCACCTACGGGAGCTACCATTTCATGTGCTCGGATTTCGTGACGCGGGGGCACGCCCTGTCAGGAAGCGGTGCGAACCCTGAGGCCGATTTGCACAACTTCACCGGCGGGACCTGGCCGTGGTTCAGGTCGCGGTACGACAGCTACCCTCACGAGAACCGGGACGATATCCTCATTTTCGCCCACCACCCGATGACCAAGGACCCCTGGAACGACATCTATTCGTTTTCCTATGGAGAGTACAACACGGTGGCGAGCTTCCTCAATAACGACTCGCACAAATACAACACCGGGCTGTGGAATGCCGGGCACATGCATCGCAACTACACCTACAACGTGAGGACCCTCGGATTCCCGCCGAGCACCATCTGCCCGGGAATCGAAACCAACGCCGCAAAGGATGGCGGCGGCCACCTGAGGATCATCAAGGTCTGGAACGCATCGTTCTGAGCCCGGAGAATCATCTGCCCATTCACTGTGCGGCCGGCGGCGGTTACTCCAGTCCCCCCGGGCGGGGAGCCTCGGCATCCACCCCCAAGGGTCTGAAGAGCAGTGTTGACGGCTACCTGCGCGAACCGCCCGTGAGAGAGCCTAGGACACCGCGGATCAGCTGCCTGCCGACCTGGCTGCCCACGGCGCGGGCAGCGCTGCCGGACAGGGACGTCAGGATGGTGTCGGTCCAGGAGCGTGCGGCGGCCGGCCGTTTTTTTCGGGAGGGAGCCTTGAATTCGGCCTGCTTGGTTTCCGCCGCCTTTTCCCTGAGCTTTTCATAGGCCGATT
This sequence comes from Syntrophaceae bacterium UBA1062, assembly GCA_002316295.1. Lineage (GTDB taxonomy): Bacteria > Desulfobacterota > Desulfomonilia > UBA1062 > UBA1062 > Phosphitivorax. The sequence continues at coordinate 8,936 of DCDF01000093.1, forward strand.
CGCGGTCGAAGGGCTTTTCGTAGCGGCCGTACATCGCGGAGCTCTGCACGGCTGAGCGCCGTTCGTCTGGCGTCAGGGGCCTGAGCCGGCTCTGCGGCGGGCGGATGAAAGCCCTCTGCACAACCGTGGGCGCGCCTTTTGAATCCAGGAAGGAAACCAGGGCTTCGCCCACCTCCAGCTCGGTGATGGCCCGCGCGACATCGAGATCCGGGCCGGCGCGAAAGGTATCGGCCGCGGCCTTCACGTTTTTCTGGTCACTGGGCGTGAAGGCGCGCAGGGCGTGCTGAACGCGGTTGCCCAGCTGGCCGAGCACCTTCGGGGGCAGATCAAGCGGATTCTGGGTGATGAAATACACCCCCACGCCCTTGGAGCGGATGAGGCGCACGACCTGCTCGATCTTGTCGACCAGAACCCCGGGCGCATCGTCGAAGAGCAGATGGGCCTCGTCGAGGAAGAAGACCAGGCCGGGCCTGTCCGGATCGCCGACCTCCGGGAGCTGCTCGAAGAGCTCCGAGAGCATCCAGAGCAGGAACGTGGCATAGAGCTTTGGAGACTGCATCAGCCGGTCGGCCGTGAAGATGTTGATAACCCCTCTGCCCGTATCGTCGGTCTGGATGAGGTCCTTCAGATCGAGCGCGGGCTCGCCGAAGAACCTGTCCGCGCCCTGCTGCTCCAGGTTCAGGAGATTGCGTTGGATGGCGCCGATGCTGGCCGGCGAGATATGCCCGTACTCGGTCGTGTACTCGTCCGCATTATCGCCCACGAACCGGGACATGGCGCGCAGATCCTTGAGATCGAGCAGGAGCAGCCCGCTGTCGTCGGCAATCTTGTACACCAGCGAAAGCACCCCGCTCTGCGTCTCGTTGAGCATCAGGATGCGGCTCATCAAGAGGGGCCCCATCTCGGAAACCGTGGTCCGCACCGGGTGTCCCTGCTCGCCGAAGACATCCCAGAAGGCTACAGGGAATCCCTCGAAACGGAAATCCGCCAGCCCCAGGCTCTGGACGCGCTCTCTTACCTTGGGGTTGTCGCCGCCCGGAAAAGGCAGACCCGAGAGGTCGCCCTTCACGTCGGACATGAAGACCGGAACGCCTGCGGAGCTGAGCTGCTCGGCCACGGTCCTCAAGGTGACCGTCTTGCCCGTGCCGGTGGCGCCGGCGATGAGGCCGTGACGGTTGGCCATCTTCAGGTTCAAGGCTATGTCCCTGTCTGCCTTGGCGATAACGGGAGATTCCGGCAAGGCGCCCATGTTCCCTCCGATCTGTTCGAAAAAACGGACAAGCGACTATACAATAATAAATGGGGGGATGAGCAGGCCTTTCAATCGCCGCTTCCTTTACCGGGAAACAGGCGGAGGGGCAGGCGGTGTTTCACCTGCCCCCCTGTGTTCATGTCGATCGGGAGAAAACCTGTGCAGGGAAATCAGTCGGGCGCCGGCACGTAGAGCCACAAGTCATTGAGCCGTCCAGAG
>DCDF01000167.1 GCA_002316295.1 Syntrophaceae bacterium UBA1062
TTGTTCGCGATCTGATACAGGGCACTTCCCTTGGAGCACAAGGCGCCCTTGTTGATGGGATGATCAGGGTCACCCTCTGTGTTGATAATTTTCCCATTGCTTACATGGGCGATGATGCCGCATCCCACCCCGCAATAAGGGCAGATAGTGGGAACCTCCTGGGCATATCTGATCTTTGAAGGCTTCGCGTGGGCCGATCTCACTCCCACGCTCGCTCCGATGCCCGCAGCAGCCAGGGTTCCGCCCGCAAGCTTCAGGAATCCCCTCCTACTTACGTCCATAAAAACCCCCTGAAACGATTTTTTTTCGTCTAGCGATTGTATATGAATAAACCTCCGAGCACAACAGCAAACTGAACCATTATTCATTTTTGTAATTATGTATAATTGTGCATATATAGATTATTCCTAGTTGCCCGAGCTCTTGCATACATTTATATTATGCCCAATTATGAATAATAATAACATTTGTTCATTCGCAAATTGTTCGGCAGCCTCGTCCGTCCTCGATCGTTGTACACCGGCCGATCCGAAATTCATTTTGCCCGAAGCGGAAGAGAAAATACCCCATACCGAGATTCATCCAGTGAATCCATGACATATACGGAAAGGAGATCCAATGGACCGGCTTGCAGGGAGCGGTATTGCGGGATGGGTTCTCGCCGGGTTTTTTGGGCGACCCTTGCGGTGTCTCTCGAGCGGGTTTTCTTCCGTATTCTCGATCACAAGCGCGTCAGCAGAGGAGCGGAGGCGGCACAAGAAATAGCGAAAACGATCCGGGCCAGCGCCCGGGGCGCCTCACGGAACGCACATCCATGATAGCGGAGGATGCCGTTGAACCATCCTCGTCCGGCATTCATGTATTCGTCCGGTGTCGAATGCCTCTCCACTCATGAGCCTTCCAGGGACGGCGCCGGGCATGATCCAGGTATTCAGCGATGCCCCGGGTATGAGCCGAGCCGTCAAACCCTCAGCGCTTTCCCCAGGAATACTGTGGCTCTTCCCACTGCTGCGGAAGAGTTCATAGCGGCATCACCGCCTTCTTCATGTATCACTATCTCCGGCACATTGCGGACAGACTGGGAAAGATGTTCGCCCGCCGGGTGGAAGAGGGGGTTCCCGGACACGTCCATGGCCGGAAAACGTCGCAGGTCAAAGACTGTCTGCCCCTATTCCATTCCGGCTCGTAGAACAGCGCTGAAACAGTGTGCGGAAAAATACGATCCGCATCCCCTGCTCAACGGCAAGAGAAGTTTGCCCGAGTATCCCTTCCCGAAACATCCCTTGCAGGACAGATCCTTCTTGACACGGACTGTTTTTTTATCTGAAAATACTATCTTGCATGACGAGGGAGGATTGAAATGGATCAGAACGTCGGAACGCTCGACAGGCTCGGCAGGATCGCAGTCGCCCTGGCCATCATTTTCGTGCTGGTGAGAAGCGGCAAGGTAAATCTTCTCAACGCAGTGCTGCTGATAACCAGCGGCGCCCTCATCTCCAGCGCGGCATCCGGCTCATGCGCTCTCTACACACACCTGGGCATCAGCACCAGCGAGAAGCTCTGAGTCTGCATCCCGAAGCGAGTCGTCCTTCCCCCGCCTTTCCTGCAGGGTGGATCGCACGTCCTCCTTTGCAAGGACTTACATGAATAAGGCGGGAAGAAACCTCGCCAGCGCCTTACGGGAGCTTTGCTGTCGATTTAAGGATCGTCGGAGATTATCCGAGATTCTTATTGATACCGCTATCAAATAGCGGCTTCAAAGGAGGAGCTCATGAAAAGGTGCGTGTCGTGTTTTCTGGTGGCTCTCTTGTGCAGTATCCCCGCATTGGCGAAAGACAGCTACCACATCGAGGTTCTTCAGGTTTCCAAGATAAATCCATTTGACTGGGCCTATGAAGGGTTTATCGAGGAACTGGCGAACAACGGCATCGTCCTGGGGCAGAACCTCGTCATCAATCGGCATATCATTGATGCCGACGCTGATGCCGGGCTGTGGAAGCGGGTCGGGATACTCATGAAAATCAAGAGTAAAGCCTCGGACATCGTTGCTTCCAAGCCCGATCTTGTGCTCACCATCAGCTCGCCCGCAACGAAATACAGCAAGGACAAGTTTATCAGCGCGGGCATTCCCGTGGTATTTACCGCCGTGGCCGTGCCCCAGGCGATCGGGTGCCAATCCGTAACCCAGGCCGGCCCGGGATTCACCGGGGCGTCGCTCTACCTGGACCCGGTGAGCGCCTTCAAGATCGCCAAGCTGGCGCTGCCTGACCTCACGAAGATGGGGATCGTCCACAGTGACGACGACAACGCGGTCGCATTCGTCCAAGAGGCGAAGGAGAAAGCGGCGACCTTGGGCATAACGGTCTTGTCCAGGCAGGTCGAGAAGTCCGACAGCCCCGCCGCCGCAGCCCGGGATCTCGTTGCGCAGGGCGTTCAGGCATTCGGGGTGCCCATCGATGCTTACTTTGCCCTGAGGGATTATCAGCCGACCAGGGAGCTCATGTCTGTGCTCGATCCGGCAGGGATCCCGTCGGTATGTTTCTGCCATGTGGGCTTCTCCGGGGCCGTGCTCTATGTGGGCTCGGAGTTTAAGAGGATTGGATCCCTCTCTGGAACCCAGGCGGCAAAAATTCTCAAGGAAGGGGCAAAGCCCGAGACGCTGCCGATTCTCGTCCAGGACGAGCTCACTATCCTGGTGGACCTTCAGGCGTCGAAGGACAAGGGAATCGATCTTCCCATGGAGATCCTGCAGATCGCCAAGGATGTCACCTCGGTCCGGAAATAGAGACGGGA
>DCDF01000002.1 GCA_002316295.1 Syntrophaceae bacterium UBA1062
TGTCAAGACCTGACCCCGATGATGACCCCGATGACCCCGACCTGCTACATCCCGAGGTAGGCCTGCTTGACCTTTTCACTGTTCAGGAGGTTTGCCGCGGTGTCTTCCATGGTGATGGAGCCGCTTTCCATGACATAGCCCCTGTGGGCGATGCGCAGTGCCATGTTCGCGTTCTGCTCGACCAGGAAGATGGTGGTTCTGTTTTCACGGTTGATCTTCTCGATGGTGGAGAAAATGAGCTGGACGAGCACCGGCGCAAGCCCGAGCGACGGCTCGTCGAGCAGCAGGAGCTTCGGCCTGCTCATGAGGCCCCGAGAGATGGCGAGCATCTGCTGCTCTCCTCCGCTCAGAGTGCCCCCCAGCTGATGCCGGCGCTCGGCGAGTCTGGGGAAGAGGCTGAAAATGTAGTCGATATCACTGCTTATGCCTTTGCGGTCCTTCCTCAGATATGCGCCCATATCGAGGTTCTCCAGGACCGTGAGCAGGGGGAATATCCTCCTGCCTTCCGGCACCTGCACGATGCCCAGCGAGAAAATCCTGTCCGGGGACATCTGGTGGATGGGCCTGCCGAGAAAGACTATCTCGCCGTAGCGCGGCGGAACGATGCCGGATATGGACATCAGCGTGGTGGATTTGCCCGCCCCGTTGGCACCGATGAGGGTGACGATCTCCCCTTCCGAGAGCTCGAGAGACACGCTCTTGAGCGCGTGGATCCCGCCGTAATAGGTGTGGAGGCTCTTGACCTTAAGCATCGAACGTCTCTCCGAGATAGGCCTTGATCACATTCGGGTTCTCGGCGACCTCCCGGGGCGATCCCTGGGCGATCAGCCTGCCGTAGTCCATCACGAAGATGCTCTGGGAGATGCTCATGACCAGCTTCATGTCGTGCTCGATGAGCAGGATCGAGACCCCTTTCTCGTCCCTGATCCTGGTGATCAGCGCGTCGAGCTCGCGGGTTTCCCTCGGATTCATCCCCGCGGCCGGCTCGTCGAGAAGGAGGAGAAAGGGCTCGGTGGCAAGGGCCCTTGCGATCTCGAGCCTTCTCTGCGCGCCGTAGGGCAGCTCCCTGGCTAGATCGTTCACGTGCTTCTCCAGGCCCACATCCTCCAAGAGCCTGTAGGAGAAATCCACCATCTCCTGCTCTTCCCTGCGGGTACCGGCGTCTCTCAGCACGGCGCCGAAGATTCCCGATCGCGTCCGGCAGTGGCGGGCCACCATGACATTTTCCAGCACGGTCATGTTCTGGAAGAGCCGGATGTTCTGAAAGGTCCGCGCGAGACCGTGCTCGGTGATGACATTGGGCTTGAGCCTGTTGAGCACTACAGGGGCCTTTCCCGGGGGATGGGCGCTCATCGTGCCGCCGGTCGGCTCATACACGCCGGTGATGCAGTTGAAGAAGGTGGTTTTGCCAGCACCGTTGGGGCCGATCAGCGCCGCGATCTCTCCCTGGCTGACCGTGAGATCGATGCTGTCGAGCGCCCGCAGCCCGCCGAAATCCATCGTGAGCTGACGAACGTCAAGCACTTGCTGCATCTTTTTCACGCTGCGCCTCCCGAGACTCCGACAGACGGAACTGATAGCGCCGCCTGACGCCCGTGATGATTCCCTGCGGCCTGAAGACCATGATGAGCACCATGCTGGCGCCGAAGACGAGCATCCGGTACTCGGAGAAGGCCCTGAGATACTCGGGCAGCAGGATGAGCACCAGGGCGCCCACGATCACCCCGATGATGGACCCCATTCCTCCCAGGACCACGATGGACAGGATAATGGCCGATTCCATGAAGGTGAAGCTCGCCGGATTGATGAAGGTGGTCTTGGCTGCGAAGATGCACCCGACGAACCCCGCCCAGGTGGCCCCCAGCGCGAACGCGGTGAGCTTGGTCCTGGTCTTGTCGATGCCCATGGCCTGGCAGGCGACCTCGTCTTCGCGCAGCGCGATCCACGCCCTGCCGATCCGCGAGTTCCTCAGCCTGCCCACGACGAAAATGGTGACGAGCACCAGGGCGACCACGATGTAATACAGATAGATCGTGTGCTGATCCAGGCTCAGGTCCACGCCGAACAATGCCGGCCTGGATATCCCGGCGATGCCGCTGGGCCCGAAGGAAAACTCGTTCCAGTTCTCCAGGATGAGCCGGATGATCTCTCCAAAGCCGAGCGTGACGATGGCGAGGTAGTCGCCGCGCAGCCTCAGGACCGGGAAGCCCAGCAGGATTCCGAACAGAAATGCGAGAGACGCGCCGACGGGCAGCGCCGCCCAGAAACCCAGATCGAAATGATGGTTGAGCAGGGCATAGCTGTAGGCGCCCACGGCATAGAACGCCACGTATCCGAGGTCGAGCAGGCCCGCGAGCCCCACCACGATGTTGAGCCCTAGACCGAGCATCACGTACATCAGGGCCGAGATCATGATCTGCGTCTGGTAGCTGGAAAACGTGAAGGGAAACAGCACCATGAAAAGGCCCAGCGCGGCCAGAAGGGCATACGAGGTTTTCCTGTCGTTCCGGATTCTCTTCCCCAGTCGCGCCTGCCATGATTCCGACTCGTCCCGTGCGCTTCCCCTCTCCCGGCGCATCATCAGGTAGCGCCAGACGAATGAGAGCAGAAAGGCCGCGACGCCGATCCAGACGAGCCTCATCCAGCGCCACTCGATGGTTCTCTCCAGGGGATTGACCTTGATGACCATGATGGGAAACGTGAGAAACATGAACCAGCAGGAAACCAGCGCCGATCTGAAGATCTCGGATGCGGCCTTGCGGATGATCAGACCTGCCTGGATGCCCATACCGCCCGCCTACACCTTCTCCGAGCTGGTCCGGCCGAGAATGCCCGCCGGCCGGAAGATGAGAATGAACACCAGCAGGCCGAACGCGAACACGTCCTCGTAGTCGCTCGAGATGTAACCCGTTGCAAAGCTCTCCGTCCAGCCCAGGATAAGGCCGCCGAGCACGGCCCCGGGGATGCTGCCGATCCCGCCCAGCACCGCCGCCGTGAACGCTTTGATGCCGGCGATGAACCCGATGTAGAAGTTGATCTGACCGATATGGTTCGAGATGAGCACGCCGCCCACGGCAGCCAGGGCCGAGCCGATGATGAAGGTCACGGAGATGACCCGGTTGATGTCGATGCCCAGGAGCATGGCCATGGTCTTGTCCTGGGCCGTCGCCCTCATCGCCTTTCCCATCCGGGAGAATTTGATGAATAGAGTCAGCAGCACGGTGGCGATCGCGGTGGTGACGACGATGAGCAGCTCGGAGGAGCGCATGATGTGCGAGACCGGCTCCATGAATGCGAACTCGTCCACGAGGGTCGGGAACGACAGGAAGTCGGAGGTCTGGGCCAGGAGCACGTAGTTCTGGAGGAATATGGACATGCCGATCGCGCTGATGAGCGGAGAAAGTCTCTGCGCCTTGCGGAGCGGCTTGTATGCGATCTT
>DCDF01000256.1 GCA_002316295.1 Syntrophaceae bacterium UBA1062
CGGTTCACTGCAAAGCCGGGGCCGTTCTTTACCTTGATAGGCACCTTGTCGATGACCAGGGAGAACTCCATCATGGTATCGACAATGTTCTTGGACGTGTTTTCGTCATAAATGACTTCCACAAGCTTCATCACGTGGGCGGGGTTGAAGAAATGCAACCCCACGAAGCGGGACCTGTCTTTGAGCTTGGCCGAGATCTCGGTGAGCGAGAGGGTGGATGTGTTCGATGCGAGTATGGTGCGCTCGGGGCAGAGCTTTTCCAGCTCCGCGAATACGTCCTGCTTGAGCTTCATGATCTCCGGGACCGCCTCGATGACGAGATCGACCTCGCTCATGTATTTCTTTTCATACTTCACCGAGCCCGAAAGCAGGCCCTGCATGTCCTTTGCTCTCTTCTGATCGAGCTTCCCCTTCTTTACCAGCTTGTCGTAGATGCCCTGGGAATGCTGCAGCGCCTTGTCGATGAACTTCTGCTCAATGTCTTTGATGAAGCACTCGATACCGACGCTCGAGAGGAGATGCGCTATGCTTCCCCCCATGGCGCCGCCGCCGATCACGGCGGCCTTTTTTATCTGCATCATACTAAACCTCCTTGAACACCCTCTCCTCGATTACCTTTTCACCAGGCCGTTGATAAAAGAATTGCCGACCATGGTTGCGACTTCATGCACATCGAACCGCTTCCGCCTCGCGGTCACGAGGTATGTCGACAGCTCGTCGAGAGACCCGAAGATCACCCTTGCGAATATGTCGGGTTTGACATCGAGCCTGAAAATTCCCTGTTCCTGCCCCTGGGCTATTATATCCGCTATGATGTTCAGATACGCAAGAAAATGCTTGTTCTTGTACTCCCTCATGAACTTGTTCGACTGTCTGAGCTCCACCTGAATGACCTCGGCGAGCGCTCTGTCCGACTCCACCATGTTCAGATGGTTGTCGCAGAATACGATCAGCTTCTCCCGAGGATCTTCTATGTTCTCGATCTTCGACTTTACCGTTATGATGATCCTGTTGAGCTCCTCCTCGAACAGGGAGATAAGGATGTCGTCTTTGTTCTTGAAGTAGAGATATATGGTGCCGTCCGCTACATGCGCCTCTCGTGCTATCTCCGATACTTTGGAATTATAGAACCCTTCCATTGCAAACACGTGCTTGGCGGCGTTCAGTATCATCCGATATTTCTCTTCACCTCTCATTTGTTTCCTTCCTTAAAATTAAAATAATCAATACTATTCCGCTGAAATATTCTGTGAAACATCTGAGGGGAGGTCCGGGCCCGCCCGGAGCCTCCCCTTTGGTGCAATACTGCCTAACCTATCTTTTTCCTGTTGGAGACGAGTTCATCCACGACTGAGGGGTCGGCAAGCGTGGAGGTGTCGCCGAAATCAGAGAAATCGCTTGCAGCAACCTTTTTGAGCACGCGACGCATGATCTTGCCCGAACGGGTCTTGGGAAGAGCGTCCGCCCACTGGATGATATCGGGAGTCGCGATGGGGCCGATCTCCTTTCTCACGTGAGCGATGAGCGCCTTGCGGAGCTCCTCGGTCTTCTCCACGCCGGTGTTCAGGGTGACGTATGCGAAGATGCCCTGGCCCTTGATGTCGTGCGGGAAGCCCACGACCGCTGCCTCGGCCACATCGGGATGGGAGACGAGCGCGCTCTCCACCTCTGCGGTGCCCATGCGGTGGCCGGATACGTTGATGACGTCGTCGACCCTGCCGGTGATCTTGTAGTAGCCGAGATCGTCGCGCTCAGCGCCGTCACCGGTGAAATAATTGCCCGGGAACTGTACGAAGTAGGTCTCTTTGAACCTGGCTGGATCGCCCCATACGCCCCTCATGATTCCGGGCCACGGCCTCTTTATGCAGAGGTTGCCCCTTCCGACACCCTGGATCTCCTTGCCGTCGTCATCCACCAGGCAGGGCTCGACGCCGAAGAACGGAACCGTGGCCTTTGCCGGTTTGATATCGATCGCGCCGGGAAGCGGGGTGATGAGGATGCCGCCCGTCTCGGTCTGCCACCAGGTGTCGACGATGGTGCACTCGCCGCGGCCGATGAGATCATAGTACCATCTCCATGCCTCGGGGTTGAGCGGCTCGCCCACGGAGCCCAGCACTCTGATGGAGGAGATGTCGTGCTGCTTGACCCAGGAATCGCCCTCTTTCGCAATGGCGCGGATGGCGGTGGGTGCAGTGTAGAAGATGTCGATGTTGTACTTCTCGACAACGGCCCAGAAACGGCCATAGTCAGGATAGCTCGGCACGCCCTCGAACATGATGCTGGTGTTGCCGTTGGCAAGCGGCCCATAGACGATGTAGCTGTGGCCGGTGACCCACCCGATGTCTGCGGTGCACCAGTACATGTCCTCAGGATGGCAGTCGAACACGAGCTGCTGGGTCATGGCCGCATAGAGCAGGTAGCCGCCGGTGGTGTGCATCACGCCCTTGGGCTTTCCGGTGGAGCCGGAGGTGTAGAGAATGAACAGGGGATCTTCCGCATCCATCTGCTCGGGCTCGCAGTACACGGGCGCCTTGGCCATGAGCTCTTCGTACCAGAGGTCCCTTCCCTCTTTCCAGTTCACCTTGGTGCCGGTCCTCTTGACCACGATCTGCTTCTCGATGCTGGGCGTTTCCTCGAGGGCCTTGTCCGCATTGTCCTTCTGAGGAACTGCCTTTGATCCCCGGTAGGTGCCGTCGCAGGTGATGATGACCTTTGCGCCGCAGTCGTTCACCCTGTCTCTGAGCGCCTCGGCCGAGAAACCGCCGAACACGATGGAATGGATCGCGCCGATCCTGGTGCAGGCCAGCATGGTGATGGCCAACTCGGGGATCATGGGCAGGAAGATGGAAACCCGATCGCCCTTCTTCACGCCCAGACTCTTGAGCACGTTGGCGGCCTTGTTGACCTCACGATAGAGGTCCTGATAGCTGAATGTCTTGTTCTCGGACGGATCGTTGCCCTCCCAGATGATGGCAGCCTTGGTCTTTTTGCCGCTTTTGACGTGGCGGTCGAGACAGTTGTAGCTCACGTTGAGCTTGCCGCCTTCGAAGAACTTGACATAGATGTTGTCCTTGAAGGAGTAGTCCATCACCTTGTCCCACTTCTTGAACCAGTCAAGCCTCTCGGCCTGCTTTGCCCAGAAAGCCTCGGGATTCTCGATGGACTCCTTGTACATCTTTTCGTACTCGGCTTTGCTCTTGATAAAAGATTTCTCCCTTACCTTTGGAGGAACCGGGAATAACTGTTCCCCAAAATCCTTGGTCTCCTCAGCCATGTAACGCCTCCTTAAGAATATAATTTGCTTTGTATATGCACAATATATCCAAAGAGGCAGACAAGGTCAAGGAAAAATGAATGGTCATTCAGAAACGGGCTGGGGGCTTCACATCCTCCCTCTTGTACCTGGGTGCCACTGTGCTATAATGGTTTTTCAATGAAATTACCAGTCGGGGAGTCATAATGAAAAAATCATCTGCATGTCTGGTCTTACTATTGTCGCTGCTCATCGCTTCAGGAACGGCCCATGCCTTCACGGTCGTGGTGGAAATGACGGGTGCCGAGGATTTTGTGGGGCTCAAGGAGGGCATCCAAAAAACCATTACCGCCCGGTGTCTCGCGAACAACGTGGCCGGACAAGCCGGTGAAACGCTCTCCGTTTCCCTTGTTCAGCTCGGAGAGACCATATCCTTCGACGCCGTGCTCGATTCGAAGCCTCCCCGCGCGTTTCACCGGGACGTAGGTTCCAGAGGCGAGATCTCCGGGGTGATCGATCAGATGATCGGCGAGATATTCACCGTTGCAGCGAGTGCTCCGCCGGCCTGGTCCGGGGCGCCGTCAGCCGCGCCCGCCGAGGATGCTCTGATCGAAATTCCGGCCCCCCCGGCAGCCGAATCCGGGATAGAGCTCCCCTTTGTCGCGACGTCCATGGCCGCCCTTGGAGGCACCCTCTATGTCAGCGACGAGAAGACGCTCTACCGCATGGAGGGAAACGACGCAGTCCCCTGCTGGAGCCCTCCCGGGACCGCCAGGATATACCGGCTCTATCCCTACCGGGATTCACTGCTCGCAGTTACCAACCGCCGGGATTCGTTCATTACCTATCAGATCCGGGATTCAAAGGCCGTCCAGAGCTGGGAACGCTGCGTCGTCCCTCTCGGCGGCACCCTGGTGATGTCGCGGCTTCTGACTGACTCTGTGCTACCAGACGGGGCCAACTACTGGGAAGAGCCGGCAGCCGTAAGCGGTGAGGGTTATGCATTCCCGCAGGGATTCGACTTTGTTTCGGCGTGGACCGCGGACATTTACCCGGGACAGGAAGGCTCCGAGCTGGTGGCGTTCGACAAGATGGGCCGCATCACCATCCTGAACGGGAGCGACCGGCTCTGGGTATCGGACACCAAGGTGGCGTCGCTTCCGCTGTATTTCGAAAACAGGACAGGCACCGTCAAGATGGAGAAAAAGGACAGGCCGGACTCACGGTATTATCTGATGCCGAGGATGCTCGAATACCGGGGCGGCATCATCACCATCGCGAACGACCAAGGGCTCATGAGGTTCCTGAGAAACGTCAAGTTGTACAACTCGTCAAGAATCCTCGCCTTCTCCCCGGACAAGACAGGATTCAGCGAGAGGGACCTGGCGGTTGTCCGAAAGCATTACTGCGCAGATATCACCCTTGATCGAGACGATCTCATCATACTGATAGTGAAGAAGTCGACAAGCCTGATACGGCGTATCGGCCTGTAGAAAGCCTAGAGAGGGAAAAGGCCTTTTTTCTTCTTTCCCTTCTCTTCGGGCTTGTTCTCTTTGTCGAGCTCTTCTTCGAGCTCCTTGTTCTTCACGTTCAGGTCTCTGCTGAAGTCAGGGCAGTGAAGGCCGGCGCCCTTTTTGAACTTCTTTTTGCAGTCCTCTCTCCAGGCACATATTGGGCATAAGCTTCTATCCATTGTCATATTCCTTTTCATAGAGTACGGGCCGGACAATGTCAAGGATAACCAAGCGCTTATCCGGCATACCCGGCATCGCCACTGACAGCGTCCCGAATCCGGGTTCCCCTGCCCTCAGATGCGCAGGACATCCTCCAGCTTCGACAGATATCTCTGCGTCACGCCTCTCTGCTCTTCGACCAGTGCCCGGGCCTTAGCGGCCATGACACGGTATTTCTCCGGGTATGCCAAGATATCGGCGACGGCGCCTGCCAGAGAGGACGAATCGCGGACCGTGACGGTATGCCCATCCACGAGTTCCAGGGCCCAGACGAAGTTGCTCATGTGAGGTCCGTGGATCGTGGGCACCCCCCAGGCGATCGGCTCGAGAACATTCTGTCCGCCCAGGTCCACCAGCGACCCGCCCACAAATGCCGCATCCGATGCGCCGTAGAGATCGAAAAGCTCGCCCATGGTATCGACGATCACCAGATCGACGTCTGCTTCCATCCCGCTCCTGAGACACCACCTCAAGTTCGCTTCTTTCACCAGCTCGGACAGGCGGCCGATCTGCCGGGGATGCCTCGGTGCGATGACGGTAAAGAGGCCGGGGACCCTCGACGCGACCGACTTGACCGCATCGACCACCATTTCTTCCTCGCCCTCTCGAACGCTTCCTGCGATAAAGACCGGCCTGTCGCCCGCACCCAGGCTGCCCCTCAGCCTTTCTCGAGCGGAGCGGTCCGTGCTGACGAGCATGTCGATCTTGAGGTTCCCCACGGTTTGAACCCGGCCCGCCCCGAGCTGGGAGAATCTCTCCGCATCGGCGTGAGCCATGGCGAGCACCTCTATGTCTTCAAGGACATTCTTCACCAGAGGCAGAACCCGTGCATATCTCCGGAATGATCGCTCTGTCATGCGCGCGTTCACTATGCCAACCGGGATGCCGAGCCTCCTGGCCTCGAGGATCATGCCGGGCCACAGCTCGGTTTCCACAATGACGAGAGCCCTGGGTGAGAGCCTCAGCAGATAACGTCTCATGACCCGGGGCGAGTCGAAGGGAAACGGTATCACCAGGTCGGCTGAGGCATCCTTCGAAGCCACCTGTCTGCCGGTAGCGGTCATGGAGCTCAGGCAGATCACGAGATCCGGCATCCGGCGCTTCAATGCCGCAAGCAGCCCGGAGGCCGCCCTGACTTCGCCGACCGATGCGGCGTGCACCCAGATGAGCGGCCTTCCGTCCGGGACTTCGGGAAGCCGGAGGCCGAGCCTCGCTGCAATGGTGCCCGCGAAATTCGGATGCCCCCGGAGCGCCAGGGCGGCCGGCCACATGAGCACGGACACGAGCATGCGATAGAGAAGAATCAGGAATCCTGCCACGCCTCGAGCACCCTTTCCCTGTCCTGAGGGGTGTTGATCTCGAGAAACTCGCCCGATGCGATGATCACCTTGATGGGGATCCCGTTTTCCAGGGCCCGCAGCTGCTCGAGTGACTCCGCCGTCTCCAGGGGAGTGGGCTCCAGAGCGGTGAACCGAGCGAGCGTCTCCGCGCTGAAACCGTAGATGCCGATGTGCTTGAGCACAGGTGTCTTGAGCGCGTTGCGGGCATGGGGAATGGATGCGCGGGAGAAATACAGGGCGTATCCGCGGGTGTCGCAGACCACCTTGACGCAGTTGGGGTCTCCGTATTCTTCCGGAACGGCCGGGGTCGCCGCCGTCACCATGGCACAGCCGAGGCGGAGCTCTTCCGCGATCCGCGAAAGCGCCGCCAGGTCGAGCACCACCTGATCGCCCTGAACATTGATGATTGCGTCGGCGGCCATGCCGAGCGCGGCCTGGGCAACCCGATCGGTGCCGGATCTGCATTCCGGGCTGGTCATGACCGCAGGGGCGCCGAACGTCCGAGCTGCATCCGCGATGCGCGGGTCATCCGTGGCGATGACCACGTCGTCGATGTCCTCACACATACTCACCTGTTCGAAAATCCGCTGGATCATGGTTTTTCCCTTGATGTCGGCCAGAGGCTTGCCGGGAAACCGCGAAGACGCATAGCGGGCCGGGATGACTGCAACGACTTTCATATCAGTCCCGCCCCCCGCCCGGCATCAGAGCTTCCAGCGCCTCGACATGGGCGTCGCACGCCGCCTTGTCGTACAGAACCATGCGTACGAGCTCGATGCCGGTGTCCTTCAGGAGATAATCCCTGATGGCGGCGAAGGCTATCCGGGCCGCCTCTTTGAGCGGGTATCCGAAGATCCCGGTGCTCAGGGCGGGAAAGGAAATCGATTTCACGCCGTTTTCCTCCGCCGCTTTGAGCGAGTTGATATAGCAGGATCGGAGAAGCACTGGATCTTTCTCCGAGCCCGAGTATACCGGCCCCACCGTGTGGATGACGAACCGGTTGGGAAGATCGTATGCCCCCGTGATTTTCGCCTC
>DCDF01000186.1 GCA_002316295.1 Syntrophaceae bacterium UBA1062
CACTGGTGAGCGAGCGCTCATACTGCATACGACCGCAATAGTCCCCGGTACTGCTGTCCTCTGCTTCACAGGTTCCTCCGCACATATTCATACTCCTGCTCATAAGGTGATGCCGTGTCTCATTCTCGATATCTGTCGGCGGTTTTCTGGTTCTGCTTCCTGCTGACAGGATATGTCTATTTCCTCTATCCCATAATCCTCACCAGACTTTCCCGATTTGCCGCAAGGAACTACACAAAAAGCCGGATCACCCCGCCCATATCGATCATCATCTCCGCATACAACGAGGAACGCAGCATTGCCCGGAAGATTGAAAACACCCTGTCGCTCGACTATCCTCCGGAGCTCGTGGAAATCATCGTGGGCTCGGATGGATCGAAAGACCGGACCGAGGAAATCGTGAAGTCATACCGCAAACAGGGGGTCCGTCTGCTGGCGTTCCCCGAGAACCGGGGAAAGACCGTGGTGCAGAACGACTGTGTCCGCGAGGCCTCCCACGAGATTATCGTATTCATGGATGCAGCGTCCATGTGCGAGCGCGGCGCCTTGCGGAAGCTCGTGTCCAATTTCGCCGACAGCAGAGTTGGAGCCGTTGCAGGCAGGGTGGTGTTCACCAGGCTGGAAAAAAACCTGACCGCCGAGAGCCAGGGTGTGTACTGGAGCTACGAGCAGATCCTGAAAAAGGCCGAGGGCTCGCTCGGCTCCCTCGTGGGGGTGGACGGACCGCTGTACGCAATCCGGAAGAGCCTTTACAACAGCCTCGACAGCGACATGATGAGCGATTTCATCTCGCCGCTTCTGGTCATCAGGAGCGGTCACGGTGTCGTGTACGAGCCCGAAGCCGTGACATACGAAGATCCGACCGCGCGCACGGGCGACGAGTTCAACACCCGGCGCAGAATCGTCACCCGCGGATTCACGAGTCTCGCCAGGTATCCGGAGCTGATCAACCCCGCGCGGATGCCTCTGCTCGCCTGGCAGATATTCTCCCACAAGATCCTGAGGTGGATGGTGGGGTTCTATTATCTCGGGATGCTGGTCTCGTCACTGCTTCTCGCCACCAGGCGGTTTTTCCTCCTGGCCTTCGGCAGCCTGTTCGCCATCCTGTGCCTTTCGATCTATGCGCTGCGCGTTCAGGATGTCGCCGGCAGGTGGTACGCGATCCCCTACTATTTCGTGCTGGTAAATCTGGCGTCGGTGCTCGGGGTCATCGATTATCTCCGGGGCAGGAAAGTCATATCCTGGAAGCCTGTCCGGCAATAGCGCAGGAAAAAGGAGGCCCGGATAATTATCATGAAGGCGGTGCTGATACAGTCCGAAGAGCGATTCGAGTCATTCCGGAGCAAGCTCGAGGAGTACAATGTCGAATATGTGGTCCTTGACTTCGAGGACCAAGCATGGATCGATTTCGACTACAGCGGATTCGATTTCCTGATCTTCTACTCGAGCTTCGAGTTTTCTTCTCACCATCCCCTGGCGCTCTACCGGGTGTACGACAACCTGATGCACATCCACGGCCTCAGCCCGGAACTGCTGATATACCCGGATCCCGCCCTGATCTGCTACTACAATGACAAGTACCGGCAGCATCTCTTTCTGAGATCGCGGGGGTTCCCGATTCCGCGGACAGTTCCCCTGCTGTCCGCCGGGGCAGTCGATCTCGCACACAAGGAGCTCGGCTACCCCATGGTGGTGAAGAACCGGTACGGTGCCGGCGGCGGAGCGGTATTCCTGGTGCGGAGCAGGGCCGAGCTCAAGTCATACTATAAGCTCTCCCGGCTCGACTTCATGCATCCCGGTGCGGCTCGATATCTGTTCAATATCCTCAAAAAGCGCATGTTTTATTACAATCTGATCAGAGAGCGCAGGATGACCTATCCATTCCTTTCCCCGCCGCTCCTCGCCCAGGAGTACATCACCACGGACAGAGATCTGAAGACCGTGGTGGGAGACGGCCGTGTGATCGAGGGCCACTGGCGCCTGCAGGCGTCCCGTGATCAGTGGAAGGTGAATATCGACGGAGGGGGCATCGGCCAGTGGAGCTTCATCCCGGAGGATGCCGTGGAGCTCTCCGAAAGGCTGGCGCGCGAGCTGGGCGCCGGTTGGATCAACCTGGACCTCATGCCCTCGGAGAGGGGGTTCCTCATCTCCGAGTTCTCGCCGGTCTGGCATCACTATGCATTTCGGGAAAAACCCACATTTGTTTATAAGGACGATTACAATATCGACCCGCCGCTTGCCGTATCGCTGGATCTCGAGAGGGTCATCGTTGAATCCCTGATGAAAAGGCGCACTGAGGCGGGCCGGACAACGTCTCGGGGGGCGGTATGATCGAACTCGTCAAATCTCTGTACTGGGATATGGCATCCCACTGGGGAAGAGACCAGTATATGGGCGCGCTGCTGAGGAATATCCCGGGGATGGCGGGCATCGTGCTCAGGAGGAGCTGGTATACAAAGAAGTTCGGCAGGGCGGGCGCACAGCTGACCATATACCCCGGCGCCACGATACTCAATGCCCGGAAGATCGAGTGCGGAAACCGGGTCCATATCGGATTTTTCAACTATGTCCAGGCAGGGGGAGGCATAACGTTCGGCAACGATGTGATCCTGGGCCCGTATACAAAGATCTGGAGTCAGAACCATAACTATAAGGACCCGCATATGCCGGTTCTCGACCAGGGATATACGTTCATGCCGGTCGTGATCGGAGACGATGTCTGGGTGGGCGCGAACGCATTCATCATGCCCGGTGTCGTCCTTGGCGACAGGTGCGTGGTCGCGGCAAACTCCGTGGTGGGCCGCAAGGAATATCCGGCCGGAACGGTCCTTGCGGGGTACCCGGCACGGAAGATAGGAGAGAGATGATATGGACGCGAATATTCTTTCCGGAAAAAAGGTGCTGATGATCGCATACGGATTCCCTCCCATAGCGCACGCGGGAGTGTACCGCACCTTGCGTTTCTGCCAGTATCTCCCGGACAACGGATGGAAGCCCACGGTCATCACGATCAGGGAGTCAAAGGACATCCACAGCGATCACAGCCTCCTGAAGCGGATACCTGAAGATGTCCGGGTGCACAGGACAGCGACCATAGATATGTGGAGGGTTATCCGGCAGTACCGTGCGCGCGAGGCTCAGAGGACGGCCGAGCCGGAGGCCCAAGGCAATGCCGGGCGCACGGGCGGACTGCCGGCAGCGGTGCGGAGAGCGAAAGGGCTCTTTTTTTCGATACTGCTCAGACTTTTCTCCATCCCGGATCACATGCTGTTCTGGGTGCCTTTCGCTATGATCAAAGGCGCAATGCTCATGACGAAAGAAAAGTTCGACGTGATCTACACCACTTCCCCCCCTCATTCAGAGCATCTCACGGGCCTCATCCTTTCGAAAATATTCCGCACGCCCTGGGTGGCGGATCTCAGGGACCCCATCGTCGGCAACTTCAACACCCGGGATCTTTCCCGTCTGGAGCTCAAGCTGCACGAGTGGCTCGAGAAATTGATCGTCAGGGCGGCGGATACCGTGATCGTGGTGACCCGGTATCACCAGAAGGCCATGCAGGAGAGACACCCCGATCAGCGCTCCAAGTTCATAGTGATCAGGAACGGGTTTGATCCGGCTCTGTTCGAGAATGTGCAGGCCGCCGCGTTCGATAAGTTCACCATTCTCTTTGCCGGGACCCTGTACGGCACCATCACTCCCGACTTCTTCGTCCGCGGCCTGGCAAAGTGGCTGGACACGAAAGATCGGAGCGCGCGGAAAGACGTCCAGGCCCTCTTTTTCGGCATGGGGACCGAGAGGGCCGGGACGCTTGCCCGCGAGCTGGGCATAGGGGATGTCGTGAAGACCAGCGGACTCGTCCCTCAGGCAGAGATCATCCAAAAGCTCAAAGGCGCCGATCTCCTTCTTCTCATCATCGGCAACGACAGCAGGAGCGCCGGGGTCATAGCCTCCAAGCTCTACGAATACATGGCCCTGAACCGGCCGATCCTGGCCATTATCCCTCAGGGAGAGACGCTGGAGGTCCTGCGCGAATACGGCAACTTCCATCATGCGCCGCACGACGACTACAGGTCCCTGCTGAGCGCGCTGGACGATGCATACGGGAAGTACATCCGGAAGGACGCCGATCTTTCAGGGCCTGAGAAGGCCGCCCCGGTCGGTTCGATGTACGATGTCACGGTGCAGGTGAAGGACCTTATCCACGTCTTCCATTCGACATCGCAGGCGAAATCCGCAGAGCCGGGCAGGCAGAGCGTCGCTTGAGACATCTCCGCGCAACCGGGCGCGGTGGACTATCATTCCTTGAGCTCCGCGCGAGTGAGCGTTTTTTCCTGAGATCATATCTGTGGCAATCCATGTCCGTGACGAGTCAAAACTGCTTGCCAGGCACTCGGTCATATACGGGATCGGCACGAGCGCCAACAAGATCGTCGGCTTTCTTCTGCTTCCCGTCTACACCCAGTATCTCTCCACCCGGGAATACGGCATCAAAGAGCTCGTGGGGCTGAGCACCGATATCATCGGCGTTCTCCTGGCAACGGCCATATCGTCGGCCTTTTACCGATTCTACTTCGACTACACGGCGGAGAGCGACCGGATGCTGGTCCTGAGCTCTTCGTATATCTTTCTCGGGATATTCGGGCTGTTCTTCGTCGGACTACTCTCGCTCGGCTCGCCGGTCATGGCCCGATACATTCTCGACTCCTCCGATCTCTCCACCTATTTCCTGATCGCGCTGGCGTCCCTGTGGTTCCAGACCATAAACACCATCGGCCTCAATTATCTCAGAGTGACCCTGAGATCGATCCAGTATGTGGTCCTGTCGATCTTCCGGCTCGTTCTGGCCATAGGGCTGAACATCTACTTCATCATATTCCTGCGCATGGGGGTGCTGGGCATCCTCATCAGCACCCTGATCACCTCCATCGTCACAACCCTGGTCCTCAATGTTCCGCAGCTGGCGAAGGCGGGGCTCAGGTACTCCCCGTCGATCGTCAGAGACATGCTGAAATTCGGGCTGCCCATGATCCCCTCGCAGTTCGGGACCCTGATCGTGAACCTCTCGGACAGGTTCTTCCTCAAGGGCTACTGCTCCATCGCCGAGGCAGGGCTTTATTCCCTCGGCTACCGGTTCGGGATACTGCCGGGCACGTTCATATCAGAGCCTTTCAACCAGGTATGGCAGCCGCGGAGGCTCGAGATGTACACCCAGGACAATGCAGAAGAGGTGTTCGGACGGATATTCACGTATTTTCTCCTGTTCATATCGTTCGCGGCGCTCGGCGTGGCCGTGCTCACCCGGGACATCCTGGTCATCATAGCAGACAGGGAGTTCTGGTCCGCATACAAGATCGTGCCCGTCATCGCCCTGGCGAACGTGATCTTCACCTTCCACTATCATTTCAACATGGGCATCATCATCGAGAAGAAGACCAAGTACCTGGCCTATATCAATGTCTCCAACGCGGCCCTGGTCCTGCTCCTGAACTTCCTGCTCATCCCGAGATACGGAATGTACGGAGCAGCCTATGCCACGCTCATCGCATACATCTACAAGGCCGCATCAACCTACTTTTTCAGCAACAGGTTCTTCAAAATCCATTTCGAGTTCGTCCGCATGGGCAAGATCTTCCTCGCGGCAGCGGGCATCTTCGTTCTCTCGCAGCAGATCGAGCTCGGCTCGGTCTATGCCGGCCTGTTGGTCAAGACCCTGCTCGTGCTTCTCTTTCCCGCGGCGCTTTATCTGATGAGTTTTTTCACCCCGGAGGAAAAGAGCGGAATCGCGTCGATATTCAGACCTGCGCAAGGCGTGGTGAAGCCGTGGGATTGATCGCGCCCGCCGGACGCGGCCGCAGCGGGAAAAGCGGCGCGCGAATACGGAGATGACCATGCTTCCATCCGCCGAATCGATCCAGATCATTGTGCCTGTCGCGAGCATAGCGCTGCTCGTGATGTCGCTGAAGAACCCGGTATACGGGGTGATCGCGTATTTTGTCGTCCTCAATGCCAAGCTGGGAGACATGTACCCTGTGCTGGGGGCTGTCCGGTTCGAGCTGATCGTCGCACTGTTCGTCATGGTCCGGATCCTGTTTTCGACCCGGGGCCACGGCAATTTTCTCCCGAGGGTAAACCCCATCAACACCGCGCTGTGGCTGCTGTTCGCCGTGGGAATGATCTCCGTCGCCTTCTCCCTGTTCCCCGGCGTTTCCTGGAACGAGGGAGGATATTTCCTGCTCAAGATGACGATTTTCTATATCATGATCGTCACCACCGTGCATACCTCGGCCGATCTTTCCCGCATCCTCTGGGCGTTTATCCTGATCACCGCGTGGATCGCCTACGAGCCGGTCGTCAATTACATCTCCGGAAACGTCGATGAGCAGCTGTACGGCGCAGTGGCCGTCGGGCGGTTCGGTGCCGCGACAGGCCATGTGGCGTTCGCCAACACCCTGAATCAGGTCATCCCCGTCCTGATCTTCTTCGCGTTCAGAGACAGGACCATGTTCGTCAAGACGATCTCGCTGGCCATCCTCGGTCTCCTGGCGTTCGGGGTGTATGCTTCAAAGTCGAGGGGCGGGTTTCTGGGGCTTTTCGTCACCGCGATGGGGATCGTGTACTTTTCCCGCGACAGGATGAAGGCCGGGATCATCGCAGGCGCCTTCATGTTCGTTTTCCTCACCATCGCCGCGTCCGACTATATCTCCCACATGTCCACCATCACCGAGGGCATTCATGCGAGCAGGACCGCATCGGACAGGTACCTGGGGCTGGTCAACGGCGTGTCCATGATGATCAAGCGGCCCGTCCTCGGCGTGGGCATCGGCTGCTATGCAGAAGCACGGAGGCATTATTTCCATTATTATTTCTATTCGCACAACCTCTACGGCGAGCTGTTCGGCGAGCTCGGAATAGCGAGCGTCGTATGGTTCTTCTTCATCTATCAGATCTTCAAGAGGGCTTCCGCCATCAAGCGAACCCTCGACCCCTCGCGGGCCCGGGATATCTACTACACCAACATTATCACCGCAATTCAGCTCGGGCTCTTCGTGAGGCTGTTCGTGGGAAATTTCACCCACGGCTCGCTGATCTGGTTCTGGTTCATGATGGCTGCACTGACCGTGGCCGTCCAGAACATACTGCTCAAGGAGGAGAGGTCTCCCATCCCGGAGTCCGATCACATGAAACCGGAGTAGTTCTGTATGATCAAGTATGTCATAAAACATATCACATTCCCCCTCATCGCGCGCCGCGAAGGCCTTGCAGGAATCATGCGCGGCGTGGAGTCACTGGAGGAGAGCCAGTACTGGCCGCCCGAGAGGATCCGGGAGCTGCAGAACGAGAGGCTCAGGAAGCTCCTGGTGCACGCGTATGAAAACACGGCCTTCTATAAAAAGAGGTTCGACGACTCGGGATTCAACCCGTATACGTTCAAAGACGCCGACGAGCTGGCCGCTATTCCCGTTCTCACCAAGGAGCAGATACGGAGCAACGTAGACGCCCTCAAGGCACGAAATTTTACCCCCGGCGAGCTCCACCACGCCGAGACCGGAGGCACCTCGGACGTGAAGATGCGGTTTTTCCGCGACAACCGGTGCATGCCCATGAAAGAGGCCGCGATCTACCGGTTCAACCGCTGGGCCGGCTGGGATTTCGGCGACTATCTGGGCATGGTCTGGCCCGCCCATCAGGACTTTATCGGGCACGACACCTGGAAGTCCCGGATACGAAACGAGCTCTACAAGAGAAATGTGCTGTTCCCGGCCGCTCTCATCGACGATCGGGCATGCGAGGAATATCTGAGGCTGTTCGAGAAAAAAAAGCCCGCCGCGATCCTGGCGTTTTGCAGCCCCATCCACGAGCTGGCCAAATACATGGCGAAAAAGGGGATCGACGGGCATCGCGTCAGGGGGCTTATCACCACCGGGGAGCCGCTCTACGATCATCAGAGAAGGCTTGCGGCCGACGTATTCCGCTGCGGCGTCCTCGACTCGTACCGGACCCGCGAGGTCGGCCCCATAGCCCAGGAGTGCGGGGCGGGCTGCGGCATGCACGTCAATGCGGAATGCCTGTATGTGGAGCTTGCCGGCAAAAGGCGCCTGGCCGGATCCGGAGAGCAGGCGGGCGGCGTCATCGTGACCGACCTGCTGAACTACGGGATGCCCTTCATCCGCTACAATATGGCGGATATGGCCGTGATGAGCGACAAGACCTGCCCCTGCGGCAGAGGCCTCCCCCTGATCGACAAGATCGTGGGCCGGGCCCTCGATGTCTTTGTCACGCCCGACAAGAAGCTGGTGTCCACCATCGCCCTGGTGATGTACATGGTGAACGCGGCGCCCGGGTTCTTCGGAAAAATGCAGATCGTCCAGGACGCTACAGACCACCTGACCCTGAAGATGACCCGCGACCCGCTCCCCGGCCCCGAGGTCATGGAGCACCAGAAGAACGTGGTGGAACGGATCTTCGGCCCGCGGATGCGGATGACCTATGAGTTCGTTGATGACATCCCGTGCGAGAAATCCGGCAAGTACCTGTTTGCCAGAAGACTGATTCCGATCCCGGAATGAGGATGAAAACAATGATAAGAATCGGATTCGTTGGCGATATCGCCCTTACCCACAGTTACGACGCCCTCTATCAGGCCAAGGGCCCGGACTATCCGTTCGAGCTCGTCCGGGGCCCGCTGGCCCGGCACGACGTGCTCGTGGGAAACCTCGAAGCGCCCTTCTGCCTCGGCGGAGAGACCTATCCGCTCAAAGTGAGCCTGCGCGCCCATCCGGGATATGCGGCCGGCATCGGCAGAGCGGGGTTCACCGCGCTTTCGCTGGCCAACAACCATATCCTCGACTACCGCGAGCAGGCCTTTTACCACACGATCGGCCTGCTGGACTCCCAGGGCATTATGCATTGCGGTGCAGGGGTGTGTCTCGAAGACGCATATCGGCCCGCCGTCATCGAGAAAAAAGGCATATCCATAGGCATCCTGGCGCGCTGCGATGTTCCGATCGACTCGCCGTTTTATGCATCCGAGACTTCCCGCGGTGTTGCGCCGCTCGACCTCGATCAGCTCGCAGGCGCGATCAAAGCCCTGAAGGGCAGTGTTCACATTGTCGCCGTGTACCTCCACTGGGGAAAGGAAGACTGGAGATACCCGTCGCCGGAGCAGGTGCGGACGGCCCACGCGATCATCGACACAGGCGCGGACCTCGTCGTCGGGCATCACCCGCATGTGCTGCAGGGCGTCGAACGATACCACGGAGGATATATCGCCTACAGCCTCGGCAACTTCATGTTCTCCGACCTCGACTGGCGATGGGTGAGCGGCGAGGGAAAGGTGGTCCACTCCAGGCTCAAGCCCGGACGCGCGAGAAGGCAATCCGCCATATTCTCTGCCGATGTCTCGGAGAGCGGCGTGCAGGCGGTGACCCTGACAGGATGCAGGATGGATCATACCCTGCGCGCACAGGTCGTGAGCGGACGGCGGCTGTTCGGCGCCCGGATGAGGGCCCTCTCGGAGCCCATTGCCATGAATCGCTACGATGACTTCTGGAGGCTGTACGACGCGGTCATGACGGAATGGGGCCGTTTGAAGTATCAGGGCAGGAGGGTATGGAAGATTCACAAGATAGTGCCGCGGCTGGCCCGGAAAGCCCGCGAGATTGCCTCCACCCAGGGCATGTCCGGCGGAGAGACCGCAGGTGCCGCGGTGAAGCGGAGTGAGCCCGGAAACGATCACAAGGCCCGGTCCGGAACAACGGGCGAACAGGCGTGCACGGCTTCGATGGATCGGGAAGACCGGGCCGTGCGCCGGGAGCAGGGGACAGACCCGCCCGGCCGGAGTGTCAGGACACAAACCACTGGTGGAAGATCCAGAAAAAAGAAAAAGAAAGCTGCTGCCACATGAGGCACGCGAGAGCATATATCGAGGGCTTGCCGGAACCCGGCTGCCCTGGTTTCTGAACCGGACAATTTTCAGAAAAGCGCATACGGTCATCACCTATCACGGCGTAAGAGACCGAGACCTGCCCATAGACGACGAGTGCTTCATCGCGCGGGACAGGTTCATCAGGCAGATGCTCTACGTGAAGAGGCACTTCACGGTCGTGCCGCTGTCTCAGGCTCTGGAGCTGAGCGCCTCCCGGAATATACACAGGCCGCCGCTGCTGTCCATCACGTTTGACGACGGGTTCCAGAGCGTCCGCGACATCGCCTTTCCCATCCTGCGGGAGCTCAGTCTGCCGGCCACGGTGTTCCTCGTCACCGGTCTGACCGACACCGATGAAACACTCTGGTACTGCATGCTGAACCAGGCCTTCTCGGAAACGAGAAGGACGGGCATCGTATGGAGAGGACGCAGATACGATCTGACGAATCCGAACGATCGCGCGTTCGCCTGCACGACACTCCAGGGGATGCTCAAGAAAATGCCTCACGACCGGCTGGTGCAGGAGGTCGAGAGCATTGTTGGCTCGCTCGGATACCATTCACGGCCCAAGGTGCCCCTTGGGAGCCCATTTCGCATCCTCGACAGCCACAGCATTCAGGAGATGCACAAGAGCGGTCTCATCGAATTCGGGGCCCACACGCACACACACACGATTCTGAGCCTGTTGCCCCGCGACAGGCAGGAGTTCGAAATCACGTCTTCCATCGAGCACGTCAAAGGAATCACAGGCGGAGAATGCACCCTTTTCAGCTATCCCAACGGCGAGGAAGGGGATTTCGAGGACACGACCAGAGAGCTCCTGGCCGGGCACAATATCCGATGCTCGGTAACCATGATGAGAGGGCCGAACTACCCAGGCACCGATCCCATGTGCTACCGCCGCTACGGGATCGAAAACGCCATGAGCGACTCCCGCTTCATGATGAACGTTCATCACATGGTGTGGGTGAAGAGATCCATATCGAGGGTGCACAGGTCCATTTCCGGGCAGGAGGTCCGGCATTCCTGTTAGGCATGGCATGGGCGTTCTCCCTGAGGCCTCGCGGCCGGGGCTTGCCGCGAGGTTCTGCGTTCACAGAATCGGGGTCCAGAACCGGGGTCACAGAACCGGGGTCAGGTCTTGACATGTGACATTTCAACACAGAACCGGGGTCAGGTCTTGACA
>DCDF01000235.1 GCA_002316295.1 Syntrophaceae bacterium UBA1062
GCCTTCGGGGGCGTCCCGCAGGGCCGGCGAAACCGGGGCGGCGATCTCCGCCTTCTCGAGGTTCGCGGCATAACTGCACGAAGAGCAGCTCAGGATCACATCCTCGCCTGTCGAGGCGAGCACCATGAACTCATGGGAGTAGTTGCCGCCGATGGGTCCGGAATCCGCCTCAACTGCCTTGAACTTCAATCCGCACCTTGTGAAAATGCGCTCGTACGCCCGGAACATGGCATCGTAGCTCCTCCCCGCTCCTTCGTCATCGGTGTCGAACGAATAGGCGTCCTTCATGATGAATTCCCGGGCGCGCATGATGCCGAACCGGGGCCTGATCTCGTCCCTGAACTTTGTCTGGATCTGATAGAGGTTGATGGGAAGGTCGCGGTAGGAGCGGATCTCGTCGCGGACGATGGTGGTGATGACCTCTTCGTGAGTGGGGCCCATGGCGAACTCCCCGCCCTTGCGGTCGGTGAACCTGAGGAGCTCCTTGCCGTAGAATTCCCACCTGCCGCTCTCCTTCCATATCTCCGCAGGCTGGACTGCAGGCATCAGGACCTCCTGTGCGCCGGCCGCATCCATTTCCTCGCGAATGATGTTTTCCACCTTTCTCAAGGCCTTGAGCCCATAGGGAAGATATGAGTAGATGCCCGAGGCCAGTTTCTTGATCATGGCGGCCCTCAGCATCAGTTTGTGGCTTATGACCTCGGCCTCCCTGGGGTCTTCCTTGAGTGTATGCAGGAACAGCGACGATAATTTCATCAAGCGATCTCCTTTTCAACCTCATCTATCAGTGTCTGAGTTATCTCGGCGGCCGATATGCGCCTCACGGGCTTCCCGTGGACGAAAAGCACGGCGCCGTTTGTATCGCAGGCAACCCCGAGATCGGCGGTCCTCGCCTCACCGGGCCCGTTCACCACGCACCCCATGACCGCGACCACCAGATGCGCCTTCACTTCCTTCAGGGCATCCTCGACCTCCATGGCAATCGATGCGACATCCGCGTTCGTACGGGCGCAGGTGGGGCAGGCGATCACTCTGACCCCCTCCTTTCTGAGCCCGATGCCCTCCAGGAGAACCCTCCCGGCCGCGACTTCCTGGACCGGGTCCGCGGAGAGAGACACGCGTATCGTATCACCGATCCCCTCCAACAGCAGAGCACCGATCCCCGCCGAAGACCGGATGAGTCCAGAGAAGAGCGTGCCGGCCTCGGTCACCCCCAGGTGCAGCGGCCACCGGCTTATCCGGGAGAATCTGCGGTATGCGTCGATCGTCTCCAGCACATCCGAGGACTTGAGCGAAACCTTCATGGAGCTCACGCCCATGTCCTCGAGCATGCGCACGTACTCTCCGGCGTTCTCCACCAGAGCGCCCACCCGGTCTTCCCCGTGGGCTTTGAGGAGTTTTTTCTTCACCGAGCCCAGGTTCACTCCGACCCGGATGGGAATATCGGCCTGAATCGCACAGCGCGCAACCGCCTTCACCTTTTCGCGGCCGCCGATATTGCCGGGATTGATCCGGATGCCGTCCGCACCGTTTTCGATGGCGGCTATTGCGAGCCGGTAATCGAAATGAATGTCGGCAATGACCGGGATACGAGCCGAGAGCTTTATCTCGCGGAATGCTTTGGCAGACTCCTCATCCGGAACACTGACGCGCACGATGTCGCACCCTGCCTTCTCGAGGGCGCGTATCTGGGCTACGGTCATTTCGGCGTTCCGGGTAAGGGTGTTGGTCATGGACTGGATGGTGACCGGAGCTCCGCCGCCCACGGGGACCGGCCCCACGTATATCCTTTGCGTATTGTCACGGTGCGCCGCCATTCGGATTTGAGTACCATATTTCGATATGCGGACTCAAGATTGGAACGGCTTTTATCGATAAGACCTTGAATGAAGAAAGTCACCCACGACGAGATAGAATCCCTTCTGGAAAACCTGGGGGAGATTCCCACTCTGCCCTCCATCGCCACCACGATCATGGAGAGGACACTGGACGCACGGGTGAATGCGCGCCAGATCGCCCAGATGGTGGAGAGGGACCAGGCTCTCGCCGTCAAGGTGCTCAAGGTGGCGAACTCGCCCTTCTACCGGAGAATCAAGGAGATATCGACAATACGCGGGGCGGTGGTGCTGCTGGGCTTCAACGTGCTCAAGAGTATCGTGCTCAGCATCAGCGTCATCAATCTTTTCAACGAAAAAGAAAAACGCAATCTGGACTTCTACAAGTTCTGGCAGCACAGTATCGCTTGTGCTGTCTGCGCAAAGTCGATCGCGAGCAAGATCTCCCCTCCCGCCGCGGAGGACGCCTTCATCGCAGGGCTGTTGCACGATCTGGGCAAAGTGGTGGCCGACCAGCTCATATGCAAGAATGGGGAATATCGTGAAGTGCTGGAGGTCATGAACCGCGCCAACTCCGACATCATAGAGGTGGAGAGAAGCATCGTCGGCGTGGATCACGCAACGCTCGGTAAATATCTCATGGAAAAATGGAATCTTCCCGCACTCTTATGCAAAACCGTAGGATACCATCACGCTATCGTCGAAGCGGGCAACGACGAGGAAACCAGAAAACTCTGCGCCATCGTCCACGTGGCGGACATCGTGACAAACCATCTGGGGCTCGGCCTCGGGCAGACCGACCGGGGCTTTGTGGATCCGACTGTCCTGAGCGGCCTCGGATTGAGCAGTCACGACATACAGGAAATCTCACTGACGCTGAAAGACAGCATATCGAGCATCAGCGATGAGATGGGGATCCCCAGAGCCGAGCCCAAAACCTATTTCGAGGTGCTCCAGTTTGCAAACGCTCAGCTTGGCAAGCTGAGCCTGGACCTCGAGCAGAAGAAGATGGCGCTTGAGCGGAGGACCGTGGAACTCTCCAGCCTCAACCAGATGAGCAGCCAGCTCCAGTCATCCATGAAGCTTTCGGACATCATCACCATCCTCACCTCCAATGCACTCACCATCCTCGAGGCAAAAAAAACCCGCTGCATCATGCGCCTGAGCAACTTGAGAATCATGATCACCGAATCGTTCTGGCTCAACAACGCCCCCCACACCCGGAGCGGGATGGCGAGCACCACCAAGGAGCTCCTGGACAGGTCCAATGCCGTCTACCCGAAGGCGGTCAATTTCATCTACGCCCCGCTGAAGGTCGACAACACCGTCATCGGCGTTCTGGAGGCCATGCCTCAGGAAGGCGCCGGCCAGGAGGAAATCAACCAGAGGCTCCTGTTGCTCAGGACCGTGGCGGAGGTGGGGGCTCAGGCCATCCAGAGGGCGATGCTCATTACAAAGAGCATCAAGGCCCAGAGACTAGCAGCCGTGTCCAAGACGGCCATCGCGGCCAATCACGAGATCAACACCCCGCTCACCACGATTCTTCTCAAGCTCGATATGCTCGTCAAGGAAGCCAATCCGAACAAATCGGTGATGGCCCATCTCCAGGAGATCAAGACCGAGGCCATCAAGATCAAGAACATCGTCAAGAAGATGCTCGAAATCTCGGACGTGGTTGAAACCAGCTATGTCAAGAACGAGAAGATGCTCGATCTGCATCACACCCCTGAAGCGGAAAAGCCGGATACTCAAGAGCATGTCAAGACAACCCCTCAGACCGCCGCCGGATTCGAGGACTATACTGAGGAAGCCCGCCGGCAAGCGCCTTCGCCTTCCGGGCGCACGGCGTTTCCGGTGGAAGATACGACTCCGGGGTTCGAAGACTACATGGAGCAGCAGACCACCGAGCTGAGCGGGAAAATCTCGCCCGTATCCGGCAAGCCCCTGAAATCCGACACCCCGGGATTCGAAGATTACCTCGAATAAAAAATCACTGGACACAGCCTGAATTTCGGTTATCTTTAATCATACAGCATCACTTGATTTACGTGTATCTATAATCAGTTCGAGGAGGTTCCCATGGACACACTGGTCAACGGAAGAGGCCTCGTAAAGTGCGGCATCTACAACGAGCCGGTTCACAGGATCAACTATGCGGACTATCGTCTGGAGACCCCCATGGGAATGCGCCTGCCGCACTTTCTCAGACGCCTCCTGGCCAACCAGTTCCACTTCATGGGCATCATCGGGCCCGAGCTCATGGCAGGTGTCGCCGTGGTCGATCTCAAGTACCTCTCAAACGGCTTCATGTACATTTACGACCGGCAGACCGGCGAGATCATGGAGGCCAAGGCCATGGGTCATCCTCTGTCCGGCACATCCATCGACCCCTTGCCTGAAAAGCCCAGGAGCTTCTTCAACACGGGCGGCCTCATCATCGAGATGCGAAAGGATTCTCTGAAGGCTCTTGGCAATGATATCTCGATCGATGTTTCCATAGACACCAACACGACCTCCCCATTGAGGATCTGCACCCGTGCAGGATATCGGGGATGGGTGTACACGCAGAAGACCAGCCCGGTAAAGGTCAAGGGGACGATATCCTGTCGAACCGGCCAGTATGACCTGTCTTCCCCCGCCTACTGGGCGCTTTCCGACTGGACATGCGGGTTCATGAGAAGACAGACCTGCTGGAACTGGGCCGCAACGGCATCAAGCCTCGACGACGGCAGGAGTCTGGGCCTCAATCTCTCCTGCGGGGTCAATGAAACGAGCTTCACGGAAAACGCCTTCTGGGTCGGCGGCATCATGACCAAGGTCGACTTGGTGGACTTCGACTACGATCCGGACGACCTGTCCGCGCCCTGGCACATCCGCTCGGGCGACAGGAAAGTGGACCTGGTGTTCTACCCCGAGGCGCAAAGGGAAGAGAAGATCAACGCCTTTTTCCTGGCTTCCCGGTTTACCCAGATGCTCGGAATCTTCGAAGGCACACTGAAAACTGACGAGGGGGAGATGATTTTTGTGCAGTCGTGCCCGGGATTTACCGAGGACCACTACGCCAAGTGGTGATTTCCCTGAGCGATCTGGTTCATCCAGTCTTTGTACATGATGGAAAGCGTCATGTAATCCTTCTCATTGTCCACATCCAGCGCGGCGCCTCCGACCGTCGTTTCCGCGATTCTGAATCTGGTGTTCAGGAGGTTTGAGATCAGGCGTTCCATCCGCGCCCTTGTCACGGGCCAGCTCGCTATACGGGCCGCTCTCTCGAAGCCCAGGGCGGAAAGCCCTGCCGAAATCTGGAGGAGGAGGTATATGCCGAGAGTCTGCGCCAGGCTCTTCCTGCCGAGCCTGACGATCTCGAACAGAGACCGGATGATGTTGACGAATTCTTTCTGATACCGGTACTCGTACGCCTTGAGCACCAGATCGATGCTCTCGATCAGGACAAAGGGCCTCGCCATGTGCAGATTGTTCTGCCTCAGGTTGCCGTCCCGCATACGAAAGGTGGCCATCTTGATTCCCGGCTTTCCCTTCCGCGGCCCGAACAGCTTCAGGATCTCCTCCGATGTCGCGCCCGCGATGTAATCATAGCGCTCCATATCGCACTTGGA
This sequence comes from Syntrophaceae bacterium UBA1062, assembly GCA_002316295.1. Lineage (GTDB taxonomy): Bacteria > Desulfobacterota > Desulfomonilia > UBA1062 > UBA1062 > Phosphitivorax. The sequence continues at coordinate 5,450 of DCDF01000235.1, forward strand.
GAGAAATTCCTTGATCTCCCGAACGGATATGAGCGGGATATCGCCCGAAAGAAAGAGGACATACTTGTCCCGGTACTTCTCGATGATCTCCTCTGTGCAGAGCCCCTGTGAACGGAATTCGGGAATCGTATGGAGGAAGCCCTCCCATCCGTTCTCCGCAAGGCTCCTCTTCTGCTGGACGATGTCCACATCGAGGTCGCCGATCACCTCGAGAAACTCCTCCCGAGGCCCGACCACCACGATGCGGTCGATCTCGTCGCATTTGAGGAGCGTTTCGACGATGTGGCGGATAATGGGCTTCCCGGCGACATCCAGAAGGGCCTTGTTCTTCTTGAACAGCCTGCGGGCGGCCTTCCCGTCACCGGCAGTAACTACGGCATCGATCCTCATATTTTTACATCACAAAAAAACGTTTGCCCTGTCAAGATCCCAAATAGAGAGCATGAATTTCAGCGTCCGGATAAGGCTCTCGTTTTTCACCGGCTTGACGATGATCATTTCAGCACCGCTCTTCACACAGCCGTCTGTGCTCCGGCGGCCTCTTCATATCCGGCCGTACGACCATCCGGAAACTTGGCCGCTTGCCACAGGCCCTCAACCGTGTTATCCCGCATTCAAGGCGGGAAGAGCACGGAGTGCGGGAACGAAATCTGATGCCTTCCCATAAGAAGACCGTTTTTTTAAAGGGATATTCTTTTCGATCTGTGCTTGACATCCGCATCTGATTTCGGCTATATCCGAGCCCTATTTAGGGCTTAAGGAGTAATGTCTATGAGTACGTTCATCGCAAAGAAGGATGAGATCGAGAGAAACTGGGTGCTCGTCGACGCCAAGGACAAAGTCCTTGGCCGGCTCGCTGCAGACGTGGCGTCCATTCTGAGGGGAAAGACAAAACCCACCTACACGCCGCACACCGATGTGGGAGACTTCGTAGTCGTCATAAACGCGGAAAAGGTCAAGCTTACCGGCAGGAAGCTGGAACAAAAGGTCTACTACCGCCATAGCGGGTATATGGGCGGGCTCAAATCCCGGACCGCCCGGCAGGTCATGGAGAAGAACCCGGAAGAGATCATCCGGCACGCGGTCAAGGGGATGCTTCCCAAAAACAGCCTCGGCAGGAGCATGTTCAAGAAGCTCAAGGTATACACCGGCGAAACGCATCCCCACGAGGCGCAGAAGCCCCAAGAGATTAATCTGTAAAGGAACGACATATGGCAGTTCAAAGGATCTATGCCACCGGCAGAAGGAAGAACGCTACAGCGCGGGTCTGGATATCCCCCGGAACGGGAGAGTTCACGGTCAACGGCAAACCTCTGGACGAATATTTCGGCAGGGAGACACTGGTCATGTTCGCCCAGCAGCCCTTCGATCTCACCGAAACGCGGGGGCAGTTCAACGTATATTCGACTGTGAGCGGAGGCGGCATATCGGGCCAGGCAGGGGCAATCCGGCACGGCATCTCCCGGGCGCTTTCAGAATTCGATGTGGAGAAGTACCGTCCCCGGCTCAAGTCCGCAGGTTTCCTCACCAGAGACCCGAGGATGGTCGAGCGCAAGAAATTCGGGCTTCACAAGGCCAGAAAGAGACCTCAGTTCTCCAAGAGGTAACGACCTTGCCGCTGTCGATAGGGATCCTGGGGGCCACCGGGTACACCGGGGCGGAGCTCATCCGGCTCCTTCACAATCACCGGGACTCCAGGATCACCTACTGCTCTTCCCGTCAGTACAACGGCAAGAGAATCTCCGAGGTTTTTCCCTTTTTCCGGGGCACCTTCGACATAGGGCTCGAAGACTTCGATGAGTCCGCTATCAAGGATCGCTGCGACATCGTATTCAGCTGCCTTCCACACGGCACCAGCATGGAGTATATTCCGCGGATCCTGGAATCAGTCAGGGTTGTGGACCTGAGCGCGGATTACCGCATCGCCAGCCTCGAGACCTACCGGGAATGGTACGGCGAGCACACGTCTCCGGCGCTCCTGGAAAGGGCCGTGTACGGCCTGTGCGAAGTGTACCGCGAGGAGATCGGGGGGGCTTCGCTCGTTGCGAATCCCGGCTGCTACCCGACCAGCATCCTGCTTCCTCTCATCCCGCTCCTGAAGGAGGGCCTCATCGAGGCTGAAGGAATCATTGCAGACAGCAAGAGCGGCGTATCAGGCGCAGGCAGGGGCCTGAGCCTGAAGACCCACATCTGTGAATCCGGAGAATCCTTCTCGGCCTATAAGGTGGGGCGCTCGCACCGCCATATCCCGGAAATGGAGCAGGAACTTGCAAAAGCCGCAGGGTCGGAGGTTCATATCGAGTTCACCCCCCACCTGATACCCATCTCCCGGGGCATGCTTTCCACGATCTACGTCAAGGCCATAGCGGACGAGGCCGCGCTGAAGGACTGTCTGCGTGCGTTTTATGAGGGCTCGAGGTTCGTCCACGTCTTGGCATCCGATTTCCCGTCCACCAAAGACGTCCGCGGTACGAACAACTGCTTCATCGGCCTTGCCGTGGGCGGCAAGACCGGCCGGGCCGTCATCGTGAGCGCAATCGACAACCTCACCAAGGGGGCCTCCGGCCAGGCGATTCAGAATATGAACCTCATGTTCGGCCTTCCAGAGTTCGAAGGCATTGACTCCCTGCCTCTGTTTCCTTAATCATAAGAGAAACAAGTAAGCTGATGCCGCCTCAGGAAGGAGACCCCTGCTGAGGTTTGTCGGGGGGATACTGCTTTGAATCTCCATTGGTTTCCCCCCTTTTGCATGCGACAGGCCCCGCAGGCGAGGGAAGTACCTGCATCAGGCCGGCAGGGGTTTTCGATCCCGGCGCCAGAGGGAGGTATGCCTATGAGCGCCCATGTCAGAAAGCCGGTCATTGCCGGGAGCTGGTACCCAAGCGATCCCGATGCCCTGAAAAGAAACATCGAGGGCTATCTCGACCGGGCGGAAATCGGTGAAATTCCCGGAAAGCCCCTTGCGATCATCAGCCCTCATGCCGGTTACATTTACTCAGGGCAGACTGCGGCATATGCATACAAGTGCCTCTGCGGCCATGAGTACTCCACTGTGGTGGTCATCAGCCCGTCCCACCGGGCCTATTTTCCCGCTGTTTCGGTGTGGGGATCCGGCGCCTTCGAAACACCTCTGGGCGCGCTGGAGGTGGACAAGGAGCTCTGCGGAAAACTCGCGGCCTCTTCCGGGGTCTTCACGAACAACACAGCCCCCCACGACTCGGAGCATGCACTCGAGATCCAGCTGCCCTTTCTCCAAGTCGTGCTTCCGGCGTTCAGACTCTGCCCGCTGATCATGGGCCGGCAGGACCTCGATGTCTGCCGTGAGCTCGCCGGCGCGCTGAGCCAGGCTATCGGAAGCCGCGACGATGTCCTGATCGTGGCCAGCTCGGACCTGTCCCACTTCCACCCCGCCCGCACCGCCGAAGCGATGGATGCGAGAGTGGCCCGGGCCATAGAATGGTTCGATGTCGAGGGCCTGAGCCGAGACCTCAAAACTTCGGCGAGCGAAGCGTGCGGAGGCGGACCCATACTGACGGCGCTCCTGTATGCACAGGCCCTTTCCCGGACACGATCAAGGGTGCTCACATACACGCACTCCGGAAACATCACCGGTGACAACTCATCGGTCGTGGGCTATCTGTCCGCGGTAATCTTCTGAACAGAGTCGGGCCCAGGCGGCGGGGCGGTTTTTTAAGCTGATTTTTTCCGAACGCCGGTTGCGGTCCGAGGGTTCTCAGCCCGTCCCGCGTTGCTCGTACGCATATCCGACTGCAACCGCCTCCCGGTCTTTTTTTGCGGAAGCAAGCGCACGATTCCACGATACAAACCTGATCCAGCGAGAACCCTCCTCTTGACAAAGGCCGAAAATGAAGCCACCTATGGGGCGGGGTTCGGCAACTCCATTACCATTTCGGCAAACCAGGAAATCAGACAGGAGGAAATCATGGCACCAAGGAATTCCAGCACTCACCCGATGCTCTCCTCCCTGCCCCCCTCGCGCATGCGCAGAGGCAAAGTCGTGTCTGCGGAAGATGCGGTGCGGGCCATACAGGACGGAGACACAATCGCTACCGGCGGTTTCGTGAGCATCGGCGTTCCTGAAGAAGTCTTGAGAAAGATCGAGGAAATTTATCTCGAAACAGGCAGGCCCAGGAACCTGACCCTGATATATGCCGCAGGCCAGGGCGACGGCAGGGAGCGGGGGCTCAACCGCTTCGGCCACGAGGGCCTTGTCCGGCGCGTCGTGGGCGGCCACTGGGGCCTCGCCCCCAAGCTCGGCAGGCTCGCCGTAGAGAACAAGATCGAGGCCTACAATCTCCCCCAGGGAGTCATCTCCCACATGTTTCGGGACATCGCGGCTCACAAACCCCGCACGCTGACCACCAACGGCATGTGGACCTATGTGGACCCCCGTTTCGGAGGCGGCAAGATCAACGAGGTCACAGAAGAGGATCTGGTGGAGATCGTGAGCTTTGATGGCAGGGATTACCTCGCGTACAAGACCTTTCCCGTCAATGTGGCGATTCTTCGCGGAACGACCGCTGACACGGACGGCAACATCACTATGGAGAAGGAGGCACTCACCCAGGAAGCCCTCTCTATTGCCATGGCTGCCAAGAACTCGGGAGGATTCGTTATCGTCCAGGTGGAGCGTATCGCTGAGAGCGGATCGCTGAACGCCCGCCAGGTCAAGATCCCGGGCATTCTGGTGGACTGTGTTGTCGTTTCGCGACCCGAAAACCACTGGCAGACCTTCGACGTCCAGTACAATCCCTATTACAGCTGCGAGGTGCGGGTCCCCATGGAGTCGCTCCCGGTCATGGACACATGCGCCCGCAAGATCATCGCCCGCAGGGCCGCCTTCGAGCTCAAGGGCAACAGCGTCATCAATCTCGGCATCGGCATGCCGGAGGGAATCTCCAGCATCGCGCATGAGGAGAAGGTCCTCGAGTACATCACGCTTACGGCCGAGCCCGGGATCATCGGCGGGCTTCCGGCGGGGGGCCTGAGCTTTGGTGCGGCCGTCAATGCAGACTGCATCATCGATCAGCCCTATCAGTTCGATTTCTATGACGGGGGCGGGCTCGACTGCTGCTTTCTCGGGCTGGCCCAGGCCGATGAGCAGGGAAATCTCAACGTGAGCAAATTCGGCGACAGGCTTGCAGGGGCGGGGGGTTTCATCGACATCAGCCAGAACGCCCGGAAAGTGGTGTTCATGGGGACCTTCACCGCCGACGGCCTGAAGGTGTCGGTCAACGACGGCCTTCTGAAAATCAGGCAGGAAGGATCCCGGAAAAAGTTCCTCAGGGAGGTTGAGCATGTCACCTTCAGCGGGCGCTACGCGGTCATGACCGACCAGCCGGTGTACTACATCACCGAGCGCTGCGTCTTCGCACTGACGAAGGACGGCATGGAGCTCGTGGAGGTGGCTCCGGGCATCGACATCGAGAGGGACATCCTGGCCCGTATGGAATTCGCTCCGGTCATCAAGGAACAGCCCAGGCTCATGGATGCCCGGATATTCAAACACGAGCCCATGAACCTCAGGGAGGAGATCTTCGGGCTCACTCTTGAGGAGCGGCTCATCTATGACTCCGAAGAAGAGCTCTTCTTCGTCAATTTCGAAGGCTACAGGATCAGGGCCCGGGAAGACATCCAGGTTGTGGAAGAAATGGTGTCGCACATCCTTTCCCCTTTACAGAGAAAGGTCTACACCATCGTGAACTACGACAACTTCGATATCCCGCCCGAGCTTGTGGATGACTATACGGACATGGTCAAACGACTCGTGGACGCGTTCTACACAGGCGTGACGCGCTACACCACGAACACCTTTCTGCGCCTGAAGCTGGGCGACGCCCTGAAGAAGCGGAAGCTCGCCCCGCACATCTACGAAACCAGAGAAGAGGCGAGGAAGGCGCTCGATCATGGAAAATGAGCGCATCTCCTCACCGTGAAGGTGGAGCCGGCGGCCTTGAGAGAGCCTCTGTCTCCCGGGGCCGCCGTTCGACAGTGCGGATGTCAGCCTTTCGGCGTGATGGCGGCGAGATCCTCGTACACCTCTATGGTTGGATTGCCGTCGAGCAGCGGGGCAATCTTGCCGAAGAATTCGGCGAAATGGGGAGTGGCACCGTGCACATTGAGGGCGTCCTTGTCAGGGTACCGCTCGTAGAAGAGAAACTTTCCCGGAGCCTTACGGCCCCGATGCACGGTGTACACCAGGGTTTTCTGCTCGGTCTGGACCTGTGGCACCAGCGCTTTGATCGCTTCTTCCATGTCCTTTTCCTTCCCCTCTTTCGCCTTCATTACAGCTACCACGGTCAGCATGCCATCCCCCCCATAAGTGTTGGTTTTTGCTATTATACCAGGTGCAGGCCGTCAGGGCACCCGAAAACTTGAAAACAAGACCGCAGGCTGGAGCGGCCTGCCCGAAACCCGCTCCTTGACTTATCTTTCCCGTATTGCACTATGTTCTTATGGACGTCGGCGCGGATGATTCGTCCTTTCTCATGGGGAGGAGACAGGGAAAAGACCAACGTCAGGAAGGGGAAAGCCCATGACGGATTCCGATGAGCAAAGAATATACCGGGTCGGCATATCAGGTTCCTACGGCGGCCTCAACATGGGTGACGAGGCCATTCTCGAAACCATCATCACCAGCCTTAAACAGTCGATCCCGGTCGAGATCACTGTGTTTTCCCGCAATCCCGAAGACACGCTGCAGAGATACCCCGTCCAGAAGTCCGTGCCGGTCAGGGACCTGACAAAGAGTGAGGTCGCTCCGGAAATCAGAAACCTCGACCTCTTCATCCTGGGGGGAGGAGGCATCCTCTACGACGAGGAGGCCAAGATATTCTTGAGAGAGGTCATGATCGCGCATGAGCTCGGGGTGCCGGTCATGGTGTACGCCGTGAGCGCGGGGCCGCTCACGGACCGGTCCACCCAGGGCATGGTGCGCGAAGCGCTGAACCGGGCGGCGGTGGTGACGGTCAGAGAGCGGGGCGCCAAGAGAATCCTGGAGCAGGCCGGCGTGGAGCAGGAGATTATCGTCACGGCGGATCCCGCCCTGCTCCTGAAACCGCAGCCGGTCGACGGCGGCATGCTCACGGAAGAGCACATGGGAGGCAAACGCAGCCTGGTCGGAATGTCTGTGCGGGAGCCGGGGCCGGCCGCTCCGGACATCGACCCGGAATTTTATCACTCGCTCCTGGCAAACGCGGCGGATTTCATCATTGACCGATTCGAGGCTAACATAGTATTCGTCCCCATGGAGCGGGGGAAACAGGATATGCAGCACTCACACGCGGTCATCGCCAAGACGCTCAGGCCTCAGTACTGCTCCGTACTCCGTGAAGAGTACACTCCGGGTCAGCTGCTGGATATCATGCGGCATTTTGATTTCGCTGTGGGGATGCGGCTGCACTTTCTCATCTTCGCAGCCCTGCAGGGCGTCCCTTTCCTGGGCCTCCCGTACTCTTCAAAGGTATTGAATTTCCTCAAGGAGCTTCAGATGGAAACCCCGCCGTTCAATCTGGTGAGCGCCGGGAGACTCATCGCCCACATCGATCACTTCTGGGATACCAAGGAGAGGCTAAGAAATCATATCAAGGGCATGATTCCTGAAATGAAAAAGCGCGCCCTCATGAACAACGACATCGCGGTCCGGCTCCTCAAGGAAGGGCTGGGCATGAAAATAGCCTGAAAATCTGAAGGGAACACCATGATGCAATCAGCCGGAAACCGAAGAGGCAACTCATGCCTCCACTGAAACGCCCAGACGTCACGAACACGATCATACTGCCTCCCCGTCATGCCATCATGGCTGCCGAGACGGATATACTCGTTGTCGGAGGCGGACCCGCAGGACTGGGGGCCGCACTGGGGGCCGCACAGGCGGGAGCGAACGTCATCGTGTCCGAGCGGTACGGCTTTCTCGGAGGCAATGCGACCGCGGCCCTTGTCAACCCGTTTTCATCGTATTCCACCCAGCGGCATCGCCGGGAAAAACCGGGCTCGCTCACCTTCTTTCCCACTGACCACGGTCCCGGAGAAACAGTGATATCCGGAGTCCTCGGAGAGATGGTGGCCCGGCTCGTGCGCGTCGGAGGGGTTCTCCCCCCCTCGCCCGAGACCTCCTATACGGCCCCGTTCGATCCGGAGGCGTTCAAGACCGTTGCCGACGACATGCTCGATGAAGCCGGGGTCCGGGTTCTCCTCCACTCATTCGCGAGCGACGTATTCCGGGAGGGAGACCGGGTCTGCGGCGCGGTGTTCGAGACCAAGTCAGGGCCCGTGGTGATCAGGGCGCAGGTGATCATCGACTGCACCGGAGACGGTGACATCGCCGCCCGGGCGGGCGCCCCATATGAGGTGGGACGGATGGAGGACGGTCTGGTGCAGCCCATGACGCTCTATTTCAGGATGGTTGAATTCAGGAAGGCGGCCTTCGAGGCGTACGTGAAAAGGCATCCCGACCAGTGGCTGGGGGTCCACGGCCTCTGGGATCTCGTCAGAAAGGCCGAAGAAGACGGCGAGCTCGATCTGCCTCGTGAAGACATCCTCATCTTCGGGACGCCGCACGAAAACGAGCTGAACTTCAACTGCTCCCGGGTCATCAAAGTTCTGGGCACCGATGTCTGGGACCTCACCAGCGCCGAGATGGAAAGCAGGAGACAGAACCGGAAGATCGCGGCATTCATGAAGAAGTATGTGCCCGGCTTCGAGAAGGCGTATATGGTCCAGAGCGGAGTCACCATAGGCGTCCGGGAAAGCCGGAGAATCACCGGTGAGTACCGGATCACCGCCGAAGATGTCCTGGGCGCCAGAAAATTCGATGATGCCATCGCCCGGGGCACCTATCCCGTCGACGTACACAACCCGGAAGGCAAAGGCACGGTGCTGGTGTACCTCCCGCCCGATGAATCGTACGATATCCCCCTGCGCTCCCTGCTCCCCCGCGGAGTCGACAACCTCCTGGTGGCCGGGAGGTGCATCTCGGGCACCCACGAAGCGCATTCTTCCTACCGGGTGATGCCCATCTGCATGGCCACCGGCCAGGCGGCCGGCGTGTGTGCCGCACTGGCGTCACGCGGCGCCACCACCCCCCGGGAAGTGGCTGCACAGGACGTGCAGGATGAGCTCCTGCGGCAGGGGGCGAACCTGAAGAGGGGATGATCCGGCACCAACGGGTCAGGGTAAAACCCTTCACAAAACCGGCTGATTCGAGTAAGATCGAAGTGAGATGGAAACCGCTGTCATCATCATATCCATTCTGCTTATCCTGAGCATAGCGGCCAGCAAGATATCCGATCGCTTCGGCATACCCGCACTCCTGGTCTTCCTGGTCCTCGGCATGCTCGCAGGATCGGAGGGAATCGGGGGCATCGATTTCGATAACCCCGCCATTGCCCAGTTTATCGGAGTGATCGCGCTTGCGCTCATCATTTTCTCGAGCGGGTTCAGCACGAAATGGAAACACGTACGCCCCGTATTTGCCTGGGGATTCTTGCTTTCCACCTTCGGCGTTATCATAACCGCCCTCGCCGTGGGCGTGTTTTCCGCCGTGATACTCGGGTTCTCCCTGAAGGAAGGCCTGCTCCTCGGCTCCATCGTATCGTCAACGGACGCTGCAGCCGTGTTCTCCGTCCTGAGATCCAGAGGCATCAGCCTGAAGGGTCTGCTCAAGCCCCTCCTTGAGTTCGAATCGGCCAGCAACGATCCCATGGCGGTCCTCCTGACCATCGGCATGATCCAGGTGCTCACACAGCCCGATGTCTCGCTTTCGGAAAGCGTCAGGCTCTTTTTTCTTCAGATAACGCTGGGACTGGCAGCCGGCTATGTGATGGGCAAATGCATCCCCTATCTCGTGAACCGTCTGAAGCTCGGATATGATGGGCTCTATCCGGTCCTTACCCTGGCCCTGGCCCTCTTCACCTACGGCTTTGCCAACATGGTGGGCGGAAACGGGTTCCTCGCTGTCTACCTCGCCGGAATCATCACTGGCAACAGCAACCTCATTCATAAACGGAGCCTGCTGCATTTCCATGACGGTGTTGCATGGCTCATGCAAATCACCATGTTCCTCGCCCTGGGGCTGCTCGTTTTCCCCTCCCATCTCATTCCGGTCATGGGCGCGAGCCTGTTGATCACCGCCTTCCTGATGTTCGTTGCAAGACCTTTAGCGGTCTTTCTCTGCCTGCTGCCCAGCCGGTTTACCACAGGGGAAAGGGTTCTCGTCTCGTGGGTGGGGCTACGCGGCTCGGTGCCCATCATTCTGGCCACATTCCCGCTTATGGCCGGAATTGCGGAGGCGGAGCAGATCTTCAACGTCATCTTCTTTGTAGTGCTGACCTCCGTGCTCCTGCAGGGAACCACCATCCAGCTCGCGGCACGATGGCTCGGGGTGGATGCGCCCTTGCAGGAGCAACGCGTCTATCCCATCGAGTTCAACCCGGACAGCGGGTTCAAAGGCGAGCTCAATGAACTGGTCATTCCGGCCGGGTCAAAGGTGGTCGGGAAAAAGCTCGTCGAGCTGGGGATCCCTCAGGAATGCCTGATCGTGCTCATTGTCAGAGGCAATGAGTATATTCTCCCCAGCGGGGCGACATCCTTGGCCGGCGGTGATACATTGCTCGTCCTGTCCGACAAGGAAACCTTTGCCAGAATAGTTTCGGAGATCAACACGAAGGGGCAGGATGACAAGCCGGGAAACAAAAGCATCGGCGAAATACCCCCTTCAATATGAATATATGTCCCGTACCTGTCGATCATGCCCATCTGCGCGGCCACCGGCCGGGCTGCGGGGAGCGCGGGCACGGTGACCTTCGTAGCGGGCCCGGCCCGGAGGCCGGAAGCTTCAGAACTGCGGTGACGCCGTTTGAAAGACCTTCACTCGCGAAAAGAGAAAAACTCATAATCATCCAACTGCCAACAGCCGATACTAATTAAGGCCGGGACCGGCATCTCTTTGCTCGGCAGAGGATCTCGAGACCGGACTGTATGGTATTTTGGGCATATCATAAAGAGGAGTCGACCGTCATGAGAAAGCGCCCGGCATTGGCAAAAGGTTTGGCAGTGGTCCTGGCAGCCCTGGTTCTGAGCGGCTGCAGCGCGGCGCGCTATACCAGCACCCTGAAGCCCCCCGATGACAAGGACTTGGAGTTCGGCTCCGTCCGATTCGCCATGTCGAGCTTCACCTATGAAAGACTGGGCGTACAACCGTCGCCGCGGCTCATCAACGAGAGGGCCAGGGCCCTTTACCCGAGTATGTTCACGGACGACAGGGCAGGCCTGCCGGTCCACATCGATTTCAAGAGGTCCGACAGCTCGCTCTCAGATGGTAGCAAAATACTCTTGATGATCGTCACCTTGTTTGGGGTAGTACCGATCCCTCACACCGACAGGCATGATTTTACCGTTCGCGTCGGTGTGCTGGATTCCCTGGGGGAAACTCTTTGTGAGAAAGAGGAAACATTCGAGATCGACGTGAACGCCTGGATCAGCTACTGGCCCTTGGGCCTCCTGCCGATTCCCGGTCGGTCTGACCTGCCGAGAGAGTATCGCGTCGGAGATCTTGTGGAGTGGGGCCCGGCATCGATAAACAAGGTCAACAACCATGCAGCAGAATGTATTGCCGGGGTTGTTGTCCAGGCGTTGAAATCGGCCGATCAGGCCAAGCTCCGGGCCGCATTCCAGGAGCGGAAGTCCCGTGTGCAGGAAATCATTGTCGACGGAAAGCCGTACAAGAGCTTCCTCACCATGGCGGGCGTGTCCAAACCGAAACCCGGGAGCACCTTCAACCTGCTCGTATACCAGGACGATGTCAGCTACAGCGCAAAACCGATGGATCAGGCGGTCGTGGCCCGCATGGATGAGTCGGGAAACTGGCGACCGGTGAGAAGCTACCTGCGCAGCGCCCGCACGCTCACCCAGGTGAGCGTTCTGATCGAGAACAATGTCCCGGTCAGGGCGGTGGTGCGCACGCCTGATACACCGCCACTGGAAGACTTCATCGACACACCGGACCTCTCGGGCAGCGACCGCGCCGAGATATTGCGCTGGAGCAACGGCGTCCTGCTCGAGGCAAAGAACCGCTCGCTGGAGAATGTGCTGAAGCAGGAGAGCCGCGACACCCTGCTCTCCCTGGCCACCCGGATCGAGAAATCGATCCTGGATTTGAGCGCACAGGCCGAACGGGCCAAGGACCGCGCGCAGACAATGGTGGAACAGGACCAGGGCGACCCTGCTCCAGACCGCGAGCTCTCGATCCTGTGCCGCCAGCGCATCGAGATATTGAAACCCGTCCTGGCAGCCGTGAAGTACGCCGCAACCGGAAAATAGAGGACAGGAGGACCCACGATGAATACCTACCGGGCATCGTTGAGATGGTTGGGAGTGATTACGGTATGCCTGCTCATGAGCGGGTGTGCCTCGCAGCGGGTGACAAGCACCCTGAAGCCCTCGGGCGATACCGGGCTCGAGCTCGGCCAGGCACGGTTCTGTATCGTGGGCTATACCGATGTCCACGAAAAGGAAATCCCGCCTGCGATGGAGAAGTACCGCCTCACCGTCGGCCGGCTGCAGGAGCGTGCCAAGGTGCTCTACCCCGGGCTGTTCACCGACGACCTGACGGCCCTGCCGATAACGGTAAGGGACAATATCAGGGAGGATGACAGAACGAAACTAGCGGGAATACTCGGGGGTTTCACGTTGGGCATCGTTCCGTTTATCGGGAAGATCGTCACGAGCCATGAGGTGGCCACAGACGTCCATAATGCCATCGGAGACAATCTGGTGGACTCAAAGGTGTATTTCGATACCGAGCTCGCGGTGTGGGCAACCATCTTCAGCCCGCTGGGCAGCCTCCCGGTGCCGGGAGAGGCGGACCTGTCCCATGATACGATACTCCTGGGCATCCCGGTGTCCGGTGACCCGTATGCCGTGGGAGGCAAGTACATGAGCTATAACGCCGACATCATCATCGAGGCTGTCGTCAAGAGCCTGCGCTCGATCGATGTCGCCTCGCTGGAGGCGACCTATCAGGTCAGGCAGTCACGCCCGCAGGAGCTCTCCATCGACGGGAAAAGGTGCTGGAGCTTCCTGGCCCCGGTCGTCTCCCCGGAGAGCGGAAAGGCCATGTCGTTTGCCGCCGCGCTCTTTCACGAAAAGCCGGAGCGCGACTCGAAGCCCTATGCCCGGCTGGTCGTGGCCCGGCGCAGCGAGAGCGGCGCCTGGGTCCCGGTGAACGGGTACCTGCGGAACACCAGCAAGCTCACGGCCTTGAGCACGCTCATCGAAGGCGGGGTGCCCGCCCGGGTGATCGCTCGCGTGATCGAGGAGCCGCCGTTGAAGGACTTCGTCGACACCCCTGTCCTCTCCGGTCTCGACCGGATGGACAACCTGCGCTGGAGCAACGGCGTCCTGCTCGAGGCAAAGAACCGCTCGCTGGAGAAGCTGCTGAAACTGGAGAGCCGCGACGGACTGCTGGACCTGGCGACCCGGATCGAGAAGGCGATCCTGGAACTCAGCGAGACCTCGGAGCGCGCCAAGGACCGTGCACAGGCCATGGTGGAGAAGGGAGAAGGCGACCCCCTGCCCGAGCGTGAGCTATCCATCCTCTGCCGCCAGCGGATCGAGATACTCAAGCCCGTCCTGGCCGCCCTCAAGCAGGAAGCGGCTGCGAGAGCCCCCGGCAGGTAGAGGAGGCATGCCATGCGCAAAACGGCCGCTATCCTGATCCTGGGTCTTGTCACCGTGCTCTTCGTGCCGTCGCCGGTCACGGCTGCTGAGCCGGCTGGAGACCGCGGGCACTCCACCCAGGACTCGACCCATGTACTGAAGCCCGACCTTGCCGCGCTGGCAGACGAAGGCAGGTGGCTCGAGCTCCTGGCCGCGGCATCGGAGGCCGCCGGGAAGGATTCATCCGACCCCGTTGCCCTGGCGCACCTGCTCCGGGCCATGCGCATGCTGGGGGAAACCGATGCGGCGCTCACGCGGGCCGACGAGGCCGCTGCGCGTTTCCCCGACGACGCGCGCATCCTTATCGAGCGCGCATGGATCCACTCGTTCAGAGGCGGCTGGCAGCAGGCCCTCTCCGATGCCCGGCGCGCATCTCAGATCGACCCGGAACTCTACGACGCCCTGCTCGTCCAGGGGATCGCCTGCCGCGAGATGCGCGACTGGGACAACACCGTCGCGATATTCTCGAAGGCCCTCGCCCTCAGGCCGGACGATCCGGCCGCATGGCTGAACCGGGGGCGCGCCCATATCGAGAAAGGGATGCTGCGTGAGGGATTGGCGGACCTGGACAAGAGCATATCGCTGGACGGGAAATCGGCCGAGGCCTTCTTCCACCGTGGCAGGGCATATGCCGGCTCGGGAGCGCTCGCCGATGCAGCCAAGGACTTCACCGCAGCCATCATGTTAAGCCCTGAGGCGATCGCCCCGTACATCGCACGGGCGGAGGTGCTCTCCCGCGGCGGACAGTGGGAGGCCGCGGCCAGGGATGCCTACACGGCCATCACGCTGGGTTCCATCGACACCCGGCCTTTCATCACCGGTTGCCAGGCATCGATTGCGCTGGGTGACTTCGAGGCCCTGGGCCAGTACGCAGCAGGCGGCTCTGAGATCGACCCCGGCAATCCCGACTTCCACCGCTTCGCCGGCAGGGCCTATCGCGAGAAAGGAGAGCTCGAGCGGGCGCTCGAGGCTTACGATCAGGCGGTCAAGCTTGCCCCCCGGGATGCAGGGGCCCTGCTCGACAGGGCCATGACCTGCATCATGCTGGGAAGGTACTCTCAGGCTGCCGACGACTGCACCGCGTCGCTCACGGCCAAGCTCTCGAGCACGGCATACGCGCTGCGCGCCTTCGCGCGCCTGAAGGAAGGCTCGCTCGATGCCGCGCTCGAAGACAGCACCAATGCGCTCACCCTCGAGCCCGACGAGGTCACGGCTCTCCTCGTGAGGGCGAACATTGCCCTCCAGAAGGGCAGGATCGAAGACGCGCTTTCCGACAGCCGCAAGGGTTTGAAGCTCGACCCCGGTCAGCCCTGGGCCTATGTTACCTATGGCTCCGCGCTGGCTGGAGACGGCCGCCTGGAAGAAGGCCTCGAGGTGCTCGACCAGGCCCTGGAGATGGCACCCGGGGACTCAGAGGCACTTCTTGCCCGGGGCAGGTGCCTCGCAGGCCTGGGCCGCGCGGACAACGCGGCGAAGGATTTCGAGAAAGCTGCGGCCGATCCCTTCTTCAAGAAGGCCGCCATGGAAGAGCTCGGGAAGCTCCGGGCACACTAGAGGCACCTCGAGCGACCCGTGAAAGGAGAATACGTTATGACATGTGCCCGCCTTGCAGCAGCCATCATGGCCGTGCTCTTCATCGCGGCACCGTCTGCGGCACCGGCCGAGAGCGCGATCGGGCAGCTCGAAGCTATCACCAACCAGACGATCGACCGCTCCATCCCTCAGCCGACCTACTACCCCAGCCGGCCGTCCACCTATGTGAAGAAAATCACTCCCCCCCAGACAAGGCCCACGGTCAGCCGGCCCTCCTCATCGGACATGGCCGCCATGAACGCCCTCTCCACCGGGATGATGGTCCTGAGCATCCTCGACGCCATGGATAACGCGAATGCGGCCGAGGCCGAGGCTGCGAGGGCAATGGCCGAGGCCGAGCGGCAGAGGCTTGCCGAAGAGCAGCGCCAGCAGCGGATCATCTCGGCCGACCGCCTGCGCGCGTTCTGGGACGGCAGTGACCTCAATATGGCGGAGAGCCTGGACGATGTGTTCAGCGTGCCCGGCCGGGGCCAGGGCACGGCCTTCTTCGGCTCGCCGGCCAACCCGACCGTAATACCGCTTGACCCGGGCACGGGCCAGGTAGAAGGTGTGCCGCTTGAAGCGGGCTGGGATACCGCCACGATTCCGATCCTGGGAACAGGCACCCCGGAGGTGGTGAGGCCGAGCATGGTACGGTCTCCGGAGCCCCTCGTCAGTGAGACCTCACCCCTGCAGGAGGGCATCATGGAGTCGGGTCAGGACTATGTGCGCGAGGAGACCAGCGATAAGCTCAAGAAAATCGCAAAGGAGGTGTTCAAAAGCATGCTTCCCTCCCATGCACGCAACATCGAGCACATGGCCGGATACACGGAGAGGATGAAGGACTTCACGGGCAATCTCTTCGATACAATCGAGTCCCAGCGGATAGTCGGCACGCTGGCAAACGGCAGCCCAGACGACTTTCGGGTCATCATGAACGAACTCGACGGGGTGAAGATGCAGGGGGCCGAGCTGGGGCTGGGGGACAACCCGTTCTCCAACACCATGCTCGAGACCGGCTACAAGCTGCTCAAAGGACTCTATACGCCCGCAGACGCCACCGAGGTCGTGAAAAGCGAGTGGAAGGGCTTTGTCAGCGGCCAGCTCCAGGAGCGCCTGACCAGTGGCTGGATGTAGCGGTGTGAGCTCCGGCTCAAACGGTTCCTCCCTCGATCCCGGGAGAATCGCCTGGCGAACGTCCGTACAGAGATCACTTGTTAAGCGACACGGAGATCCCGCCCGTTCTTTCGAGCACCTGGATGCTCACATCGTTGTGATGCCGTATGGCTGAAAATCCAATTGTTCCTTCACCGACGGCGAGGTTCCTGATGTGTACAGACTCAAGGAATTCGGGCAGGTACGGTTTGCTGAAGTGTATCTCGCGGGAAGATGCCCGGATGGTCAGCCCCAGGCATGATCTCAGGAGTGAGAAGATGCTCGCCGCGGCCCACGCCTGCGGCGAGCAGGCGACCGGGTAAAGCGTCGGCCCCTGGTCCTGCCTGCGCTCGAAGCCGCAGAAGAGCTCGGGTAGTCTGCCGAGCTCCGTGAAGCGACTCATATGGAACATGGCTTCGAGAATCCTCCCCGCCTCCTCCTTCCAGCCGTAGCGCGCCATGCCGTCTGCGATGATGGCGTTGTCGTGCGGCCAGATGGATCCGTTGTGGTAGGACATGGGATTATATCTGGGCTGGCCTACAGCCAGGGTCCTCACACCCCATCCGCTGAAGAACGAATCGTCCATGAGCGTTTCGGTCACGATCTTCGCTCTGTCGGGTGAAGCTATGCCGGCGAAGAGGCAGTGGCCCATATTGGACGCCCTCACTCTGCAGGGCCTTTTCTCCCTGTCCAGCGCCAGCACATACCCCGGAAGCTCATCATCCCAGAAACTCAGCTCAAAGCGCTTCTGCAGCTCAACGGCCTGGGCCAGGAGGTCTCCCGCGATTTTATTGAGACCGAGCTGCCGCGCTATGAACGCGGCCTGCTTCTTTGCGGCATAGATATAGCCCTGCACCTCGCAGGCGGCCACGGGAGGCTCTGCAAGGCTGCCGTCTGCGTGGAATATCGAGTCCGATGAATCTTTCCATACCTGATTGTTGAGTCCGTGCGGACTCTTGCGGGCATACTCCACGAAGCCGTCGCCGTCAGCGTCACCATAGGTGTCCATCCATACCAGGGCCTGCCTGATGCGGGGCCAGAGCATCTCCAGGAAATCCCTGTCTCCGGTCCTCCTGAGATAGCCGCCCGCGAGCATGACGAAGAGCGGCGTGGAATCCGCACTCCCGTAGTATTTCGAGAACGGAAGCTCTCCGGTATTGGTCATTTCTCCCATGCGCACTTCATGGAGGATCTTGCCGGGCTCCGCGTCCTGCCTGTTGATTGTCTCCTGCGCCTGATTATCCGCCAGATACTGAAGCACGCCTCTGCTGATATCCGGATTGAACCACAGGGTCTCCCAGGCAGTGATGAGACCGTCCCTCCCGAAGGGTGTGGAGAACCAGGGTATGCCGGCATCCGGATAGAGGATGCCGCCGTCCACCTCGCTCAGCAGCATGCGGAGATCCGAAACCGCCCGGGTGATCAAGGTGTTGAATTCATCGTTCGAGGTCAGTATGGAGCTCTCCCTCCCCCTCGCAGAGCGGAAGAGTCTTGCCGAAGCGTGATACGCGTGGGCAAAGGAGGCTGCCTGCTCGTGCTCGGCCGTGCCGCCCTCGATGCAGGAGACGACCACCTCAAACTCGACCTCTTCCTGCCTTTTCAGATAAAGGGAAAACACCGCCCTTCCCGGCTCTATCGCCTCCGGCTTCCGGGAGAACTCGATGCGGGTGCGCCTGAGAATATTGTCCAAGCCGACGTACGGGATCTCCATGAGGTACTCGCGGATCAAAAACTGCCGCCGCTCGCCTCGGGCCTGCCTTCTCATTCCTCTGACCTCGAAGATGTCCGAAAAATCCGAGGCGATGGCGAGATATATGGTGAACTCAAGCGGGTCGAGATAGAAATTTCTGATCCGGTACTTCTCGTAACATCTGCCTTCCCAGAGAAACTTGGACCTGAAGACATGAAGCGATCCGCGGGGGATCTGTTTTTCGACGCTTACGATCAGGTCCGGATTCGTGAGATCCACGGCGATGAGATGATTGTCTCTGGTAATATCCGAGCTCAGGAGCAAAGGCCGCCTTCCCTCGATAAAGAACTGATACCCGGACAGATAGCGCGTGCCGTTGTGAAACAGACCCTGGTTGCCGAAGATGAGTGAGTGTATGTCCCCGTGGGTATCGAAGACCGCGAAGGTGTTCGAGTGCTTGACGATGCGGTTCTGCTCCGCCGCCAGCGCGGTGGTGGCCAGAACGTAATGCTCGCCCGAGATGTTGATGATGTCTTCCGCCATCACAACTCCTTCAGCCGGGGCCTCTTGCATGTTTCAACTATTGCGGCGTATCCTCTTCCCTGCCGGGCCGCTTACGAATATCGGCTTTTCGCTCTCATTGCTCATGACATGAAGCATCAGGAGCAGATAGTCGCGAACATGGCGGGTGATGAGAAAGTTATACCGGACATGCTCGCGCCCTTTTCCGCCCATGGCGACCCCTATGTGCGGGTGGCTCAGGAGATAGCGGATCCGGTAAGCGGCTCCCTCCGGTGAATTGACGAGGAACCCGGTCTCGCCATGGATGATCTGTGCGGGAATCCCTCCCGCCGCCCCGCCGATCACCGGTTTGCCCTTCCACATGGCCTCTGTCACCGTCAGACCGAACCCTTCCCGTGTCGACTTCTGAAGGATAATATCCGCCGCACGCTGCAGTGCATTGACTTGGAGGTCGGTGGGCTGGAAGAGAACGAAGATGTCCGGGTCTCCGGCCGCAACTTCCTCGATTTCGGCCTGGACAGCGGGACCTTCCGGGTCGTCGGTCGCGCTCCCTCCCGCGAGCGCCAGCTGGCAGTCGAAGTGCCTACGGACCTGGCGGAACGCGGTGATCACCCCGATGGGGTCCTTGAACCGGTCGAACCGGGATATCTGAACGATCAGAGGCCTTTTCCGATCGATCCCGAAGCCCTCGACGATGTCCGTGATCTCTTCCTCGTGAAGCTCCCGGTTTTTCTCCGAAAGCGGGTCGATGGAAGGGCTGATGAGCACCTTGGGAACAGTGATGTCCTTTCGTGCGAAATGGGGGATGTGAAACACGGCCATGGCGTATTTGTTGATGGCGGGGCGCAGAAATCTCCAGACAGGAGGCATGGGGCGGGAAAGATCGATGTGGCACCGCCAGACCATTGATTTGCGGCGGCTGAGAAAGTGATCGATCAGAAATGCGGGCTGCGGATCGTGGACGATCACCACATCGGCATCGAGGTTCAGCCTGGATGCGTTCTGCCCGAGATGGGCAAGATACATTTCCTTATCGCAGCACGAAATGTCCACATCAGCCCCCTGCAGGGCGTTGTGCATGGACTTTGTCACCTCGAAAAAATCCTGTCTCCCGTCGATCACATCCCAGGTCGTAGGGATCCCCAGTGATACGGTCCACGGGATCATCCGGTGGAGGATCTCCGCCACTCCTCCTCCGCTCCGGGTGGAGCTGACGTGCTGCAGGGTGCGGCCCTCGAGGGCGCCGGCAAGCGCCCGGATCTCCGAAAGAATGCCGTCAGGAGCGATATTCCGGTATTTTTCTATCATCACGCACATCCTCTTGAGACTCCACGCACTCGCCCTCGATCAGGTGCAGAAGAAAGTCGTGGTTTTCCTTCAGGCTCTTCAGATACGGATCGAACGAGTCCAGCTTTTCCGCCAGCCGGGCATATCCGAGCTGTCTGAACCAGAGTGAGAAATCGTTCATCACAGGCCCGGATACCAGCCTCGGACCTATGAAGAGATGGTATCCGACCGAATCGCTGTCGATATCTCTGAGGATCCGTATGAATTCGGCGGGCGTCTTCGCCCGTCGGCCGGTGCCGAGCACGGTCAGGCGGGGCTTGCAGAACACAAAGGCGTTCTCGGGCGAGGTATGCCGCTCGCCGGACATCTCCTGGAGGTGCTGGGCAAGAATGGTGCAGATCTCCCGGCGGACCAGCTCGAGATCCATGCTTCTGACCAAGTTGAGATTGGCGAGCTTTTCTGCAACAGAATCCTCGGCCAGATAGGTGTGGACCCAGGATGAGAAGTCGTTTGGATACTCCGGGATTGTATGGGGATCCCGGAAGAAATGCTGGTGGAGGTGAAAAAACAGCGACCACCTGGAGGCGATGGTCACCTCCATCAGCAGCTGGCTCAAGGATACGGCCCTCTGGTTCGTCACTTCGGCCAGATAGACCGCCTTTCTGAATTCGAAGGGCGCTGCAGAGCGCCTGTACTGTGTTTTCATTGCAGGTACCTCGAGAGTCTTCATTCGTTATTACAGGCCTTTTGTTCTCCGCCTCACTTTTTCAAGAGACCGGCATCAACCCGGCGGGGGAAAGTGTACGGCTGCCCGGTATGCACCCTGTTTCTTCGATGAGCCTCCGGTATACGTGCTCGTACCGGTCTGCCATGGCTGTGGCGGAAAACCGCCGCCGGGCATGCAGGAAACATCTCTTGCGGTCTATGCCGCCGATATTTCGAACAGCAGCGGCCATCTCATCAGCATCGGATACGATGACACCGGTTATCCCGCTGTCGACAACCTCGGGAACCGAACCGTACGGCCGGGCAATGACCGGAGTCCCGCAGGCCATTGCCTCAATCATCACCAGTCCGAAAGGCTCGGGCCAGTCGATTGGAAAGAGCAGTGCCAGGGCATTGCCGAGGAACTCAGACCTCTCACTATCGTGGATCTCGCCCAGGTACTCGATCAGGGGATGATCCAGCAGGGGTTTGATTTTTGACGTAAAAAAATCGAGGTCCGCCCGGTCGACCTTTCCGGCCATCTTGAGCGGGATGCCCGACCTCTTGGCCACCTCGACGGCGATTTCAGGATGTTTTTCCGGAGATATCCGAGAAAAATACGCAAGATATCGCCCCTTGTCAGGATAGAGCCGGAAGTATGATTCGGGCAGTCCATGATAGACCGTGTCGACCCAGTTGAGCTTGAGTCCCGCAAGGGGTTTCCGCTGTTCATTGCTGACGGATACGAGCCGCATATCGTCAAAGACCGCCATCAGCTCGGTCCAGTGGAGAAAATCCATTCTTCCGTGAAGGGTATGCACGCACGGGACTGTACACGAGCGTGCGAAGGGAAACGCCAGATAATCGATATGGCAGTGGATGATGTCGAACTCGTCCGCGCGGGCAAAGGCGTGCGCGAGCTCCACGCAATGAAAGGCCGAAGGATCGGGCATGCCCGGATCGAGGCGGATCGATCGGGGTACCACGCTGTACAGCCTGGCGCCCGTCCTCGAATCCCCGCTTGCAAACAGTGTGACACTGTGGCCTCTGCGCACGAGCTCTTCAGTCAGATGAGAAATCACCCTCTCGGAGCCGCCGTACAGTTCCGGGGGCACCGGCTCGAAGAGCGGGGCGACCTGGGCGATCTTCATTGTGCCTCGATCTCCTTATGATTAGTAGGATAGGCACCGCCCAGGCGTTCTCAAGCAAAAGGGGGAAGGCCTCTCATTCTGCCGCAGTGAGGCGTTTTCACTTTGTGCGGCGCCCTCGTCAAGAGCCCGGACGGGCTTACGGATTCATCTCCCGGCGGATCTGCTTCGGATGAACACAAACACAGCAAACAAGATCAGAAACACGATGATGAGGGTGTTGAAGATCCATGCCGCGTGCGCGTCCACTCCACCGAAGCCGAGAACGGCCAGTGTAATCGCGATCACCAGGAACACGATCGCCCATGCGATGAAAAGCGTGGCTTTTGTGTAAACCGGCATCTCCCCGAAACCATGCTGCACCCGTGCACTGTCGATGCCGAGCGCGGTTGTGTCCCTCTTATCCGGGGGGCGGCAATGTTTTCTTCCTTCCCATGATGAGTAAGACGATGAAAGGGATCAGAAACGCGATGAACGGAGAATCCCACAAACCAGGCGAATGCACCGGCCAGGCCGCTGAAATCGAAAAAGGCTTCAATAATCGCAATGAGCGGAACCGCCAGCGCCGGCATCATGCGCCTGCCGCTGCCCTTTTGCCAAACACATCAGTGAGCTTATAATGTCCTCGATACTTCGCCTCGCAATCAGGAGCACAGCCGAGGCCGCCGCTCTCACCGGTTCACCGAATCCCTGTGGTTTCTCAGTCCGTCATCTTGCCCACTACCTTACGCGCCGCAATGAACAATGCAACGGCCACGGCCAGGAAGAGGGCGAAAAGGATAAAAGCAAGCCAGCCGAATACGCCTGCGAGACCGCTGAAACCGAAGATGGCGGCAATGATTGCCAGAACGAGGAATGTGAATGCCCAAGAGAGCATGTCTTTCACCTCCTTTGCCGCTGCACCGGCATATCGGGAAAAATGTGCACTGTCTGGGAATGCATACAGGACCTCATCTTTCCGTGAGCGTGTGCGCGGCGGATTTATTGATGTACAGGGTATTGTATCCTATCGGGCCCACCCCTCCGCCTTTCTGTGGAAGGCTGAAAACATACAGGATGTTGTCAGTCGGAAGTCCCTCGAGCCCGGGCGTGCCCATGAGATCGAAGCCCGCCACCCACCCTCCCCAACCGTTGGCGAACGCGATGTACTCCGTATTGCCCACGGAATACACAACCGGCGCGCTGTGCCATCCGGACACACCCTCGAAGCTCCAGAGCACCTTGCCGTTGTCTCCGTCGAGAATGACGGCCTTCTGGTCAGGAGTGCCCGTGATCACCAGGCCGCTCGCCGTGCAGGTCACGCCGCACACCATGGGATAGGTGGTTCGCACATCCCATGCGATTCTTTTCTTCTCCACATCAATGGCTGCAATGTGGCCGTAGGCGGCATTGGGTATGGGTTCGGATACTCCTCCCCGATAGAGAAGGCCGGGCTTGTACCCTTGTTCGATCACCTTGTAGCGGTGGCCGTTCTCGATACAGGGTACAAACATGCGCTTCATCCGGGGGTCGTATGCCACGGGTACCCACTCTCTTCCACCTGCACCCCCCGGGAACACCTCGGTCCATCGGTCCCTGACCGGAAACTTGTCCGAATTCAGCTTCACGCTTCCATCCGGCCGGACAGCGCCCCAGTCGATCCTGTGACTGAACGGCAGAGCATAAATGAACGCACCGTCTGCGCGGTCCAGCACATAGAAGTAGCCGTTTCTCGAGGCGAACATTACCACCCGCCGATTTCTGCCGTCGATCGTTATGTCGTCGATCACGGGCTCTATGGCATTGTCCAGGCCCCAGACATCATGGGGAATCACCTGGTAATACCACTTGAGTCTTCCGTTGTCCGCATTCAGGGCGACGGTGCATTCTGTGTAGAGGTTGGCGCCGTGTCTGGTTTCGCCGGACACGACCGGCCCGGGGCTGCCGATCCCGGCGAATATGGTGTTCGTTTTCACGTCATATGTGCAGGTCATCCAGGCAGGTCCGCCGCCCGTTCTCCACGACTCTCCTTCCCATGTCTCGTTTCCCGGTTCCCCCGGTCCTGGAACGGTCCAGAAGCGCCATATCCGCTCGCCGGTGTCGATATCATAAGCATCGATGAAACCCCTTATCCCGAAAACGCCCCCGGATATTCCCGCAATCACCTTGTTCCCGATGACCTGAGGAGCGAGCGTCGCGCTGTAGCCCTGTCTGTAGTCCGCCATCTGCACCTTCCAGGCGATCTCGCCTGTACGCGCATCGAGGGCCATGAGGTGTGCATCCAGGGTGGCGAACACCACCTTGTCCGATCCCACGGCAACTCCCCGATTCACGGCCCCGCAGCACAGGTTCAAGTCAGGAGGCAGCCCGTAGGCGAAATGCCAGTACTGTGCACCCATTGCGGCATCGAGGGCGAACACGTGGTTCCAGGGGGTGGAAACATACATGACCCCGTCCACGACAATGGGCGAGCACTCGAATGCGTCGTGAAGGCCGGTTTCCATCATCCATGCCAGCTCGAGATTCCCGACGTTTTCCTTGTTGATCCAGGTCAGCGGACTGAAGCGCCAGGCATTATAGTTGCGCCCGTACAATAGCCAGTCGCTTCCGTCATCTCCCTCCATGCCGACCCTCTGCTGGCGGTCGGCGAGATCCAGGGGGAGGCCGGGGGAATCAGCGCCGTGAAGACTTATGCCGGCAAGGAGAATCAATCCGCTCAGCAACCCGATCACTCCATGCATTTTCATATCTGCACCTCCTTGCAGGAACGTTCATCGTCTCCCGCTGTGACCGACTGGATCGGCGGCAAGATGATCCGGCTTTCCTCCCCGATGCCGCAGATAAGTGATTATCCGCCATCTCGCTTCTTCGTCGAGCTGCCTGTGTGAGGGCATGAGGCGCCCCGGAATTCCCTTCTCGATAAGCACGAACAGGTCGGTATCCGTGCCTCCGCCGTAGTCCCACTGACGGTCGATCAGCCTCGGAGCGAGGAAGCCGCCCTTTCCGCCCGCGTTGTGACAGTATGCACAGTAGAGCCGGTAGTGCTCTTCTCCGGAATCGACGGCGTCCTTGTCATCGGGTGAAAGGGGGTTCTCGAGTGTTTTCTTCTCCATTCCATCTGGGACCTGGATCTCCGCCTGGGACGATGAATCAAAAATGCTGTATGCGAAACCCGCCATGGCCCATCTGGACCGCGCGGGAAATTTCCTCTTCTGGGGCGCCATCATCGTGCCTTGCCTGCCGTTGCTGACAATTGCATATATACGGCCGAGCTGGGAGCTGCGCGCACGCAGGTCGGCAGGTTTCGGCCAGATGCGGGGGTCTTCAGCCCACGATCCTTTGCCGTCGCCCTTTTCACCATGGCAGTCGATACAGGCGGTGACATAGAGCGTCGCTCCGTACACCACGTCCGGCTCCGTGTTTTCCAGTTCCCACGGCACTTCCCACTCTGTGGTGGTGTCCGGGTACTGATCCGTAATGAACCTCAGCACCGGATCGATGACGGATGCGGGAAGAGGGACGGCAGGCATTGATGTGCCGGGCACCCCGTTTTCGATGATGGAGATCGTCATGCTTTCCGTGTTGCGGACCAGTGTGAGATTGGACGGCGGGGGCAGGTGATCGGAATGTCCGGGCCCATCGCCCTGCGCCTCTGCCCCGTGGCACTTGGCGCATGCTGTCGAATAGAAAGGTGGACCCTGCTGCCCTACCTCGCCTCTCACGAGCGTATAGCCCCACAGAGCGGGGAAAACGAGGATGATCACCATGCAGGTGACAAGACGACTCCTCGGGATTCCAAAAGGCATCCGGTTCACAGACAAATCCGGCATCTTCCCTCCCGTGAGCGGGGCGCCGCCGATGCATACAGGCAGCCCGGCATCATGAGATATACTCTTTTCATCAAAGTGCTTTGCCTGAACGGTTTTTTC
The DNA here is from genome assembly GCA_002316295.1 of Syntrophaceae bacterium UBA1062. Taxonomy (GTDB): domain Bacteria; phylum Desulfobacterota; class Desulfomonilia; order UBA1062; family UBA1062; genus Phosphitivorax. The sequence goes on from DCDF01000235.1 coordinate 31,174, forward strand.
AAGTCTCCTGAATAATGTCGGGCGTATGGAGACATGACCCGCTCCGGCACAATTCCCTGGTCCTGGGAACTGAAAACCGTCAAAGGAGAGTAGGATTGTCCCCCGAAATCGAAGCGGGCAAGGGTCAGGGAAAGATATTTTTCCTTTGATCTTCCGGAGATCTGAGACGCGTCACACAAGCCATGCGACGGCACCTGCCACGGCAAGGGCGACGGATGTGTTGAGGACGATGGAAAGCAAGGCCACTTTGGCTCCTCCCTCCTTCCACAGCGTGGTGATAGTCGCGATGCAAGGAATGTAGAGCACGGTGAAGACAACAAGCACCAGGATCTGCTCGGACGAGAGGACCAGCGAGACGTCCGCGGTATCCAGCGCCGAGTTCAGCATGATCAGGGTGAGCTCCTTGCGGAAGATTCCCAGAAACAGGGTGATCCCCAGCTCCGAGGGAAGCCGGAGAATTATCTCTGTCACAGGGGAAAACAACCGGTTGATGGCGCCGTCTATGCCGATGAACGAGAACACGGCCAGGGCTATGCTCGAGACTGCGATGATCGGCCAGGCAAAAAGCAGAAACTCGAGTATGCGCACCCATACCTTGCGGGAGACGATGTGGAGATAGGGCCTTCTCAGAGGAGGGACGTCCATAATGATCCCGGGCGAGAGATCCGAACTGAAACGGGAAAGGGCGGACGAGATGCCCAGGGCGATGGCGATGTTGCCCAGGTAGATGAGGGTCGTGTAGCCCGCGCCCAGGTACTTGCCGGCCAGGGCCAGGATGATCACGGTCCTGGCTGAACAGGCGATAAACGGCACCATGAGCATGGTGACAACGCGGTCGCGTTCGTACTCGAGGTTGCGTGCCGCCATGATGGCCGGAACATTGCACCCATAGCCCATGATAATGGGCACCACCGATTTCCCGTGCAGCCCGAACCGGTGAAGCAGGCCGTCGACCATGAAGGCGATGCGCGGAAGCAGACCGGTATCCTCGAGCAGGGAGAGAACCACCAGAAGGGGGATGAGATACGGCAGCACGATCCCGACGCCCGCCGTGAAGCCGTCATATATGCCCGAAACAAGGATGCCCGCAGAGCCGCTCACATGACCGTTCAGGTAGATACCGAAGCTGTCGAGCGGGCCTTCCACAAGCCCGGCGATCAGGTTGCCGATCCAGAAAGAGACCGCGAACATCGAGAAGAACACTCCCACGGTAGCCGCCAGGCCGCCTACCGGATTGATGATGAACCTGTCGATCGCTTCACCCGGGCTGACAGCGGCACGTGACTTCACCACGGCGACCTCTTCGAAGAGGTCCAGCACCAGCGCATGACGGTGCGAAGCGAACACTCCCGATTCAGGCCAGTCGTGTATCTGCGCCAGAGACCGCCTGCATTCGTGCACATACTCCATAAAGTCGCTGTCCGTTTCGCGCGTGATCGTTTCGAACTCTTCATCCATCTCAAGAAGCTGGATGACCACGAAGCGCTCGTCCACTGCAAGGCGCTCTCTCAATGCCGAAGGGTATCGGGCCAAGATCGCGGCGATACATTCCTCCACGTCACGGTCGTACACGGGCGCCACCCTCTTGAAGCCTTCCTGCGCCACCCGGATGGCTGTCTCGAAGAGCTCATGGACCCCGCTGCCCTGCACGGCCACCAGCGGACAGGCCTCCACCCCGGTCAGTGACTTGAGCTTGGGGATATCGATCTCCATGCCCTTTTTCTGGGCCTCGTCGAACATGTTGAGGGCCACCACCATGGGCACGTCCATCTCGATGAGCTGCAGCGTAAGCTCCAGCGACCGGGCCAGCAAAGACGTGTCGATGACGTTGATGATCACGTCCACCCGGCCCGACAGGAGGTAGTCCCGCGCCACCCGCTCCGCCGCGTCGTGGGCTGTGAGGGAATACGTGCCGGGCAGATCGATGAGCCTGATAGTCCGGCCGCCGATGTAGACGTCTGTCTCGGTAAAAGACACGGTGGTGCCGGAGAAGTTGCCCGTGTTCACCTTGAAGCCGGCCACTGCATTGAAAATGGTGGACTTCCCGCAGTTCGGCTGCCCGGCCAGGGCAATCACCAGCTCGCTCTTATCGCTTGTCGTCCCGGATTTCCACATGAGATGCCACTCCACGGCCGATCATTGTTCTGGCGCCCGACAACACGTCTTCGATGAGCAGCGGCCCGCGGAACGGCGCGGCCTGAACCACCCGGATCGTTTTCCCCTCATGCAGGCCGAGGCCCGCCATGCGCGACAACACACCCTTTCCACCCGAGATCCTGCTGATCACGGCGGTATCGCCCTCTTTCAGTTCCAGTAGAGTCAAGCTGAACTCCTTTCATGCTCGTATCTTCGTGCGGCCTCCTCCCGGTCCGAGGCGCCGGCCGCGTCCCAACAGCGCCTCTGAGGATATTCGAGACCATAAGCCCCTCTGCTTCCGTTACTCATCCCCTTCACCGCTCTTGCCCCTGCACTCGGGGCACAGCCCGACGAGCTCGAGATGATGACGCTCGAGGGTAAACCCATGCTCCCTTGCCACAGCCTCCTGCAGGACATCGATCGCCGGATAACTGAACTCCACCTTTCTCCCGCACTGCAGGCATATGAGATGATCGTGATGCTCGCGGCCCCAGATATGCTCGTACCAGGCGCCCCCTGTACGGGCGTCTTCCTGGGCGCTTGTCCTGCGGATTATTCCCGCCTCCACGAACAGAGACAGGTTCCGGTAGATGGTGACCAGAGAGAGGTGGTATCGCTGTTTTTTGAGGAGCTTCAGCAGATGGTCCGCCTGAAAATGCCCCTTCATATCGCAAATGGTTTTCAATAAAACCAGTCGCTCTTTCGTGAGCCTCCCTCCACTCGATTGCAGGACAGACCCCAATTTATCGAAGCAATATCCCTGCTTTGCACAGAGAGAACACTGGAGTTTCAATGAATTTTGTTGCATATGATTTTCAATAATGAAAATCTCTGCTCCTGTCAAGATATTGAAGGAGATGTTCACAATTCCCCTCCGATCGAGTATACTTTTTGTTGAGGAGATTGTTCTCATGGCTCGCAGCAGGAGAAGGCGCACAAGAGAGCGGCGCACTCTGAGGATCATGCTCGAAATATATTGCCGAGGCAATCACGGGAAGGGATCGGACCTCTGTGAAAGGTGCTCCGCGCTTGAGGCGTATGCTCTCAGGCGCCTAGATGCGTGCCCGTTCGGAGAGGAAAAGCCTGCCTGCTCTCACTGCCCGGTGCATTGCTACAAAGCCGATATGCGCGAACAGATCAGAGATGTCATGAAATATGCAGGCCCCCGGATGCTGGCCCGGCATCCCGTTCTCTCTCTCCTGCACATGCTGGACATCGAGAAAAAGTCCCCTGCCTGTGCGCACGAGGAGAAAAAGTAGCCCCATCCCCCGAGATATCACCCGTGCTTCACAACTCTAAGCCCTGTCGTTTCATGACCTGCACACCGCCCTGGCTCCCATCCTTGAGATCACTTGAGTGATCCATATCATTGATTGGGAAAGAACAATCGGACTGAAAAGGAAGGAGGCCCGGCCATGACCATGAGCATGCCCGAAATAACCCGGTGCGATGCAACCGAGTGCTCATACAACAGAGACAGACAGTGCCATACGATGGCAATCACCATAGGCGATGCGTCCTGCCCCATGTGTGATACCTTTGTTCAGACAGACGCCTCTGGCGGCGACCCTTCGGTGATCGGGAGGGTCGGTGCGTGCAAGACGTCGAACTGCAGATACAATGAGGCTCTCGAATGCACGGCCGAAAGCATCAATGTGGGAATGCATTCCCGCCACGCCGACTGCATGACGTTTTCCTCCCGGTAAGATCTCGAGGTCCAGGCTACTCCTGGACAATGGCGTCTACGAGGAGCCTTTCCGCAAGACGCAGCGTCGACTTCAGATATTTGTCGGTCGAACCCTGCTTGGTGGACTTCATATCCATCACCTGGGTCAGTCCCAGAAAAATCCCCCAGATGATGTCGGAGAGGGCGTAGCTGTCGATGTCCTTGATAAGGCCCTGGGCGATGGCTGTCTCGATGACCCCCCGTGCGATCTGAAAATCATATTTCCCCTTGCCGCTGATCGCCGAGCGGGCCTCCTGGCTGAGCTGGCTGATGAGATCCTGGTGCTGGAAAAAGGTGTTCGCGACCCGCATCGAGTCGGGAGCATGCTCATAACATCTGATGAAAAGCCTGAAGATATCCTTCACCAGATCCCTGCCCGTGGCGTATTTGCCGTTTTTGAGCTTTTTCTCGATGCGCTCGAACCGGCTGCCGAATTCCTCAAGGAAGGGCAGCATCAGCGAGGAGTAGAGCTCGTCCTTGGTCTTGAAATATTGATAGATGGTGGGCTTGCTGATCTGGGCCTCGAAGGCGATCTCGTCCATGGTGGTCCTGACATAGCCCTTGGAGAAAAACACCTTCTTGGCCGCCGCCAGGATGCCCTGAATGCGCTGGTCTTTCTCCCGGCTCTTCCGCTCACGTATCGCCTGCTGATGTCTGTGCATCCGCCTCCCCTTGTGCATGAGAACTCATCCGGCTGCCGACGTTCGAACACATCGTACCTTCCGGTCATATCATCCGGCAGTTTGAACCACGGGCAGGTTCATTGTCAAGTCCTATACGGGATCGAGAACTAGTGAACGAGGCGGCTTCCCCCTTCATTTCAGGGAAGGCGGGTAGGGCTCCGATCCTCATTTTCCAGCCGTTTCCCGATTCATTCCGCCTTGTTCATATCGATTCTCCGATTGACAAGCATTTAACTTATAGTTAATTATTTAACTCATAGTAGCATTTTCATCATCGATTTTTTATTGCATCACTTCGATACTGGAGAGGTTGAGGTTTTCTCAATCGGAAATATTTTGTGCATGCGGGAAAAGCGCACAAGCAGCGGCCCGGGCTCTTTTTCAAGGAGGGTTCCATGGATTTTTCTCTTACACCGGAACAGAAGATGTTCAGGGAAACGGTCTTCCGCTACGGCAAAGAGGAGATAGCGCCCCTGTGCGAGGACGCCGACCTCAGGGGCGAATTCAGCCCCGAGATCTGGGAAAAGCTCGCATCCTTCGGGATTCTCGGTCTTCCCTTCCCCGAAGAGCTGGGGGGCTCCGGGGCCGACCTTGTCACCTGCTGCCTCGCCGGAGAGGCCCTGGGGCATGCGGGCGTGGACGGTGGAAGCCTCCTTGCCTGGGGGGCACACACCTATCTGTGCGCCCACAACATCTTCGACTACGGCACCGAGGAGCAGAAGCGGACCTATGTCCCCAGGCTCGCATCGGGCGAATGGATCGGGTGCATGGGCCTCACCGAGCCGGGCTCCGGCTCGGATGCTGCATCGCTCAGGACCACCGCGGTGAAGAAGGCGGACCGCTATGTCCTGAACGGCTCCAAGACCTTTATCACCAACGCCCCGGTGGCGGACGTCTTCGTGGTGTTTGCCAATGTGGACCGGTCGAGAAAGCACGAAGGAATCACCGCCTTCATCGTCGAAAAGGGAACGAAGGGGCTCTCCACGGGCAGTCCTTTCCACAAGATGGGATGCAGGTGCTCGGCCACCTCCGAGGTCTTTTTCGATGACTGCGAGGTGCCTGAGGAGAACGTGCTCGGAGGAGAGGGCAAGGGGTGGCTCATCGCTTTGAGCGGTGTGGAGTGGGACCGATGCACCCTGCTCTCGCCCATGCTGGGCGCGGCGCTCTGCAATCTGGATCTGTGCGCCCGCTATGCCAACGAGCGCCGCCAGTTCAACCGGCCCATCAGGGCGTTCCAGGCGATCCAGCGCCGGATAGCCGACATGAAGGTCTTCATCGAGGCGTCCCGGCTCGCCATCTACCGGGTCGCATCGGCCAAGGACAGAGGCCGGATGCTCAACCCCCTGCAGGCGGCGGTGAGCAAGGTCTATGCAGGAGATCGAGGGTTCGAGATGGCCTCGGAGTCCGTCCAGATCTTCGGCGGATACGGATTCATGCACGAGTATCCGGTGGAGAGGAACTTCCGGGACTCCAAGCTCGCGGCCATCGGCGGCGGCACCTCGGATATCATGCGCATGATCGTATCCAGGATCATGATGATGTAGCCTGAAAAGGGGGATAAGGGAATGGATTACGAACTTTCTCCTGAACAAGCGAAGATGCAGCGGGATATCGACGCCTTCTGCCGGTCCGAGATCGCTCCCAGGGCGGGCATACTCGATGCCTGCCCGAGAAGCGAGGTCGGGCGGCGCATGAAGGAGAATCTGAAAACCCTCGCCCGGGCGGGCTGGTTCGAACCCGGACACAAGGAGAATTCCCTCGACCTGGTGGAAGTGTATCTCGCAGGCGAGGCCGTGGCAAAGGCCTGCCCATCGACCTGCCTGAGCGCCAGGGCAAGCGCATTCCTGTGCGCAGGCGGCATCCGGACCTTCGGCACGGACGCTCAGAAGAGCGCTTACCTCCCGCCCCTGCTTCGGGCTGAGCAAATCGGAGCCTTTGCCTGGTCCGAGCCCCAGGCGGGCTCGGATGTGCAGGCGATCGCCTCGACCGCTCGGAAGGACGGTGCGTCATGGCGCATAAGCGGCAGGAAGGACATCGTGGTGAACGCACCCATCGCGGATGTGATCCTCGTGCTCGCATACCACGATGCGCAGGCGGGTGCGGAAGGGGACATGAGCATCTTCATCGTGGAGAAGGGCGCGGCAGGCCTCACGATATCCGATCCGCTGGAGACCATGGGCATGCGCGGGGCGCCCATATCGACGGTCACCCTCCAGAACTGCGAGGCGTCGGGGATCTTGGGCGATATTCCAGGGGAGGGATACGTGCAGCACCGCTCCATGCTGAACATGGGCTGCATCGGGGTCGCTGCCCTGTGCGTCGGCGTCGGGACGGCGTGCATGGAGATCTCGAATGCCTATGCCAAGGAAAGGACTGCCTTCGGCAAGAGGATCGGCATGTACCAGGAGGTGGGATTCAAGCTTGCGGACATGTTCACCTACAACGACCTGGGCCGCATGCTTGCCCTCAAGGCCGCATGGGCGATCAACACGAACGATCCCGAGGCCCCTGTGCTCGCGGCGTGCGCGAAGCTGTTCGCAAGCGAGGCTGCGACCAGGATCGCGGGTTGGGGCATGCAGATCTTCGCCGGGCACGGGTACCTCGCAGGCAGCCACATGGAAAGGCTCTACCGCGACGCCCGGTTCGGAGAGATCTGCGAGGGCACTTCCGAGATGCAGCGCTCCCTGATCGCCCGCACCGAGCTCGACCGGTTCCTGCAGGCCGGGCAGGCGGACTCCGGCTCGGCCTTTGTAGCATGATAGAATCACCCTGCCCTGTCACCTTCGCGGTATCTTCTCACGATCCGCTCCGCGGGTGATCTCCCGGGCAGGGAGAAACCGGCATCCCGGCGCCTGGCCGCCGGGTACGACGGGCTGAAAGGAAAGAGTGCAATGGATGTCATAGAAACCAGGATCGATACCTCATCAGAGGAATACCTGAAGAACTTCGAAGCCATGGAGGCCCTGGTGGCGGACCTGAAAAAGGAACTGCACAAGGCCCGTTTCGAGCGGCCCCAGAAGGACATCGACCGCCTGGCGTCCCAGGGAAAGATGCCGGTGCGCGAGAAGCTGGACCTGCTCCTGGACCGGAACACCCCGTTCCTCGAGATCGCGCCCCTGGCGGCGCGCGGCATGTACGACGGAAGGGTGCACGCCGCTGGCCTGGTCGCGGGGATCGGCGTGGTCGAAGGCCGTGAGGTGCTCATTGTCGCGAGCGATGCCATGATCAAGGGAGGCGCGGTCTACCCCATGGGCGTCAAGAAAAACCTGCGCTGCCAGACGATCTGCATGGAAAACAGGCTGCCCATGATCACGCTGCTGGATTCCGCAGGGGCGTACCTGCCGCTGCAGTCCGAGATCTTCCCGGACATCGACGACGGCGGCAGGATCTTCTACAACCAGGCCGTGATCTCCAAGATGGGCATCCCGCAGATCACCGCGGTCATGGGGTTGTGCACCGCAGGGGGGGCATACATCCCGGCCATGTCGGACGAGGTGGTGCATGTCAAGGGGACCGGGGCCATTTTCCTGGGCGGACCTCCACTGGTCAGGGCCGCTACGGGCGAAGAGGTGACCGCCGACCAGCTCGGCGGGGCCGAGGTGCACTGCATCGAGTCCGGGGTCTCCGATTACTTCGCCGAGGACGACGCCCACGCCATCTCCATTGTCCGGAAGATTGTGGCCGCCCTGCCGAAAAACCCCAAGGAGCGGCTTTCGATGCGTGAGCCCAGGCCGCCGATCTACGACCCCAAGGAGATATACGGGATCGTGAGCCGGGATCTGAAGGTGCCCTACGACTGCCGCGAGATCATCGCCCGCATGGTGGATGGGAGCGAGTTCCTTGAGTTCAAGGAGCTCTACGGCCCGACTCTGGTGTGCGGGTTCGCGTACATTCACGGCTATCCTGTGGGCATCCTGGGAAACAACGGGATCCTGTTTTCCAATAGCGCGCTCAAGGCGACCCAGTTCATCCAGATCTGCGACCGGCGAAAAATCCCGCTCGTATTTCTGCAGAACATCAACGGCTACATCATCGGAAGCCAGTACGAGCGCCTGGGCATCACCAAGGACGGCCACAAGATGGTCAATGCCGTTTCCACCTGCACGGTGCCGAAGTTCACGGTCATCGTGGGCGCATCCTTCGGGGCCGGCAACTACGGGATGTGCGGCCGGGGCTACTCGCCGCGCTTCCTATGGATGTGGCCCAACGCACAGATCGGGGTCATGGGAGGCGAGCAGGCGGCCGGGGTGCTCATCACGCTCAAGAACGACCAGAACGCAAAGGCCGGCCTGCCGCCGCTCACCCCCGAGGAAGAGGAATTCATCAGGCAGCCCATCGTCGAGGCTGCCAAAAAGGAAGGCGACGCCTACTACAGCACCGCAAACATCTGGGACGACGGAATCCTCGACCCGGTGGACACCCGCGATGTTCTCGGCCTCGCCATCTCGGCAGCGCTGAACGCACCCATCAGGGACGACGCGACCGGGTTCGGGATCTTCAGGATGTGAGCAGAGAGGGAAAGGCAATGTTCGATACTATACTCATCGCCAACCGGGGAGAGATCGCGGTTCGGATCATCACGACCTGCCGGGAAATGGGGATCAGGACCGTGGCCGTCTACTCCGAGGCGGACAGGGACGCGCTGCACGTCCTGGAGGCGGACAGGGCCGTGCTCTTGGGCCCATCGGAGCCTTCCCGGAGCTATCTCGACATGGACAGGATCATCGCCGCGGCAAGAGAAAGCGGAGCACAGGCGATCCACCCGGGCTACGGGTTCCTGGCCGAGAACGCGGACTTCGCCGAACGCTGCTCCCGGGAGGGCCTCGTCTTTATCGGCCCGCCGGCACAGGTCATCCGCGATCTGGGGAATAAGACCGTTGCAAGGAGGACCATGACCGCAAGCGGCGTGCCTGTGATCCCGGGCATGATGGAGCCTGGAGAAAACCCTGATGCCCTGAAGCAGGAGGCGGAAAAGATCGGCTTCCCGGTCTTGATCAAGGCGGCGGCCGGAGGCGGGGGCAAGGGCATGCGCGTCGTCCGTTCGCCAGAGGATTTCGTAGACGCTTGCGCATCCGCATCCCGGGAGGCGGCGGCCGCCTTCGGCAACGGGGACGTCTACCTTGAAAAATTCATCGAAAAGCCACGCCATGTGGAGTTCCAGATCCTGGCGGACAGTTTCGGCAATGTGGTGCACCTCCTGGAGCGGGAGTGCTCCATCCAGAGAAGGCACCAGAAGATCATCGAGGAGACGCCCTCGCCGGCGCTCACGCCCGAGCTCAGGCGACGGATGGGCGCGGCCGCGGTGGCGGCGGCCAGGGCGTCGGGCTATGTAAACGCGGGAACCGTTGAGTT
>DCDF01000238.1 GCA_002316295.1 Syntrophaceae bacterium UBA1062
GCGCTCTCACGCCGGAGACAGGGGTTCGACTCCCCTTGGGACTACCAGACAGGCCCTGGAAGCTGTTGCTTTCAGGGCCTTTGCTTTTCATCCACCCACGCAGTGATCCCATTTCCCTCAACCATGCTTCCGGCGGAAAAATCAACCGCGCACCCCCGAGACCCTTCGCGACTGTTGAATTCCCGCTTGCAACGGGCTCACCGATGAACTACATTTCATCTACCTCAAAAACATCGACTTACCGGCAGACATGCACGGCATCACGAAGGGAGCACCTGTTGCGCTATGGCCGAAACCCCTGTAGAAATACCATCGAATAATGGTTCTGCGCCGTTCCGATCGTTCATTTTCCCCATCCTCTTCATCACTTCCCTGTTCTTCCTGAACTTCATCGCGCGGATCATCCCCGCCCCCCTGATGCCCACGATCGAAGTTGACCTCGGCATCGGCCACGCCCAGGCCGGATCGATGTTCCTCATCATCTCGTCCGGATATTTCGCATCGATTCTGGGGTCCGGGTTTCTCTCCGCCCGCATATCGCACAGAAACACCATCGTCGTTTCGGCTGTCTCTCTCGGGCTGGCGCTTATCGCCACATCCTTCAGCACAAACCTGTGGGCCATCCGCTCAGGACTTCTCCTGATCGGGCTGACGTCCGGCATCTACCTCCCCTCCGGGCTCTCCACCGTCACCTCGCTCGTCTCTCCCCGCGACTGGGGCAAGGCCATTTCCATCCACGAGCTTGCGCCCAACACGAGTTTCGTCGCCGCGCCGCTGCTGGCGGAGCTGCTCTTGATCGTCCTTCCCTGGCGCGGGGTGTTTTTCCTGATCGGCCTGCTTTCCCTGGTCATGGGGTGCGCATTTTTCCGCTTCGGCAAGGGCGGCGCATTCCGCGGCCAGGCGCCGAGTTTCGCCGCGCTGGGAATCATCATGAGGGATCCTTCGTTCTGGATCATGCTCGTCCTGTTCTGCCTGGGCATCAGCGTGACCCTGGGCATCTACACAATGCTTCCCCTGTACCTGGTGAACGAGCACGATATCAGCCGCAGCCTGGCAAACACGTATGTATCCCTTTCCAGAGTCTCCTGCATCGCCATGGTCTTTGTCGGCGGATGGGCGAACGACCGGTTTGGCCCGAAGCGATCTCTCGGCGTGATCCTTGCCCTGAGCGGGCTGGTGACCGTGCTCCTCGGGAACATCTCCGGCACCGGCATTGTCATCGCCGTCTTTCTCCAGCCGCTCGTCGCCGCGGGCTTCTTCCCTCCGGCAGTCGCAGCGATCTCGTCCATCGGGCCCGCACATATGCGCGGCGTGTCCATCTCCCTGACCATCCCGTTCGCTTTCCTCATCGGCGCCGGGCTGATCCCGACCGGTATCGGGTTTGTCGGGGAGTCGGGCTCGTTCGGGCTGGGGGTCTGCATCGTCGGCGTGCTCACCCTGCTGGGCGCGATTCTGTCACAGCTTCTCCGGGTCGAAATTTCCCGCGGGCACGAGATCGGCCCCGGCGAAGAGCCCGCACTCTCCGATCAGGCAGGGTAAGGGGTTCACGGAGCTCAGCTCTGGACAGGCCCTCACTATCCGACCGCACCTTGTATGTGACGCTCCGGGGCCTGTCCGACGTTACCGCCGCGGTCTCGGGAAGCCACACGCCCGCTCGGGCAGCTCCCCAGAGAGGCTTGACCGGTATCATGCCGTTCTCTGAAAACCCCGGACGCAGCCATATCGATCAGCGATGTGAGCTTCTCTTGTATCAGCCTGTTGCTTTTGGAGGATACTTTAGCTTTAATCATGTTCGAACGTGAACTTTCCGCTGATTCCCATTACATTCACTGGAGGTGAGGACCTCATGCACGAGATGAAAAACATTGCAGTCATCGGCACCGGGGTTATCGGCTCCGGCTGGGTGACCCTGTTCGCCATGAAAGGGTATAGCGTAAGCGCATACTCGAGAAAGGCCGAAACAAGGGCTCGAGGGCTCAAAGCAGTCTGCACCAATCTCGATTTTTTGATGAGCAAGGGGGTCATATCGGAACATGCCAAAAAGCTGTCTCTTGAAAGGATAACCACAGCAGGCGAGATATCCGAGGCGATAAGGAACGCCGACTTTATCGTTGAGGCGACAGCGGACTCCTATGAAATCAAGAAGCCCATTTTCCGGGACATAGACAAATACTCCCCGGAGGATGCCATTCTTACGAGCAGCTCATCGGGCCTGGACCCGAACGAGATCCAGAAAGCCATTGCACGCAAAGACAAGTGCCTGATTGCCCACCCGTGGAACCCTCCGCATCTCATTCCTCTGGTCGAAATCGTCCCCGGCGAGCTGACCTCTGGAGACACCGTCAGCAAGACGGTCGAACTGATGGAGCGGCTGGGGAAAATTCCCGTCATCGTCCGCAAGGCTGTGCCCGGATACATCGGAAACAGACTGGCCGCAGCCCTGTGGCGCGAAGCGATACATCTCGTCAAAGAAGGCGTTGCGACAGTCGAAGACGTGGACAAAGCTCTGTATGCGGGCCCCGGTATCAGGTGGGCCTTCATGGGCCCGCATCTGATCTACCATCTCGGCGGGGGAGAAACGGGCGGTATCGGGCATTTCATAGACGGCATCGGGAATACGACGTTCAAGTCGATCTGGCAGGACCTCGCCACATGGGACCACATTACCGATTCGATGAAAGATGCGCTGATCAAGGGCGTGCGGGAAGAAATGAAGGGCAGGTCCTTTGCAGACACTGCAAAACTGAGAGACGACAGGCTGATAGATCTGTTGAAGATCATCTATTCCGGATCTTGAAACGGGCAAGAGGAGCCGGCCTCGAGGCGGTCAAAGAAGAATTCCTTGACCGGACGGCCCGAAACCCCGGGGCATGAGAAAGGATGAGCCGGTGCATGTGAAACCGTCTCCACATCACGGTCACTCATGCATGAAGCAAATGAGATGACATGATGCTCACGTATCGTGTTTCGCTGCCGGGTTTCTGATTCCCGCGCTCGCCTTCTCGATGCTGATGCCTGCCTGCAGGCAATGCCAGCCATGAATCAGATGAACGGTTCTTATCCCTGTGACTCCGTGCCGGCATTCCATATTACGCAGGTATTCACGTGGTATCGAAATACACGACATGCTTCTCCGATGTCAGGCCTCGACCGCTGGCAGCGCGCTCATGCCGATGAGTCGGAAAACCTCTTCGACCTCTGGGGTGCACACGGGATACCTGCGAGAATGCATGTCTTAAGAGTCTCGAGCCGCGTAGTTAGAGGAATACGATAACCGGCCCCTGATTTACGATTGTCCAGTCTGATGCATATTTGAAACCCCTATCCTTTGTGCTATAGAAGGAAACGGCTTTCATTTTTCATACTACCGGTTTTTTTGGAGAAGACCATGGACGATGCTTCAGGCAGCAGGAGAAACGGACAGCTCAACCCTCACGCCGACAAGGAAACAGAAGGCCCCGCAAGCAAACCTGTGGATTTCATCCGCGCCATCATCAACGATCACATGAAAACGGGCAGGTTCGACGGCCGGGTGCATACCCGTTTTCCTCCCGAGCCGAACGGCTATCTCCACATCGGCCATGCCAAATCCATCTGCCTCAATTTCAACATTGCCGCAGACTATAACGGTCTGTGCAACCTGAGGATGGACGACACCAACCCGGTCAAGGAAGAGGTGGAGTATGTCGAGTCCATAATGCAGGACGTCAGGTGGCTCGGATACGACTGGGACGATCGGATGTTCTACGCATCCGATTACTTCGATCAGCTCTACGACTGCGCAGTAGAGCTCATCCGCCGAGGAAAGGCATATGTGTGCGACCAGAGCGCCGAAGAAATGAGGCAGTACCGGGGCACGCTCACCGAGCCCGGCAGGGAGAGCCCCTGGCGCGGCCGGAGCATCGAGGAGAACCTCGACCTCTTCGCCCGCATGAGGGCTGGCGAATTCGCCGACGGCGAAAAGACGCTGCGCGCCAAGATCGACATGGCATCACCCAACCTCAACATGCGCGACCCGGTCATCTACCGCATCCTCCATACGTCTCACCACCGCACCGGCGACAAGTGGTGCATTTACCCCATGTATGACTTCACCCACTGCCTTTCGGATTCCATCGAGCGGATCACCCACTCCATCTGCACGCTCGAGTTCGAGGATCACCGGCCCCTGTACGACTGGTTCCTCGACGAGCTCGGGGTCTACCACCCCCAGCAGATCGAGTTCGCCCGGCTCAACCTCACCTACACGGTCATGAGCAAGCGCATGCTTTTGCAGCTGGTGCAGCAGAAGCTCGTAAGCGGATGGGACGACCCGAGGATGCCCACCATCTCGGGCATGCGCAGGAGAGGGTACACGCCCGAGTCCATCCGCAACTTCTGCGAGCGCATCGGGGTGGCAAAGAACGACAGCATCGTGGACGTCGAGCTGCTCGAGTTCTGCGTCCGGGAAGACCTCAACCTGAAAGCCCCGCGCAGGATGGCGGTGCTCAATCCCCTGAAGGTGGTGATCGAGAACTACCCTGAAGGCAAGGCAGAGGAGTTCGAGATCCCCAACCACCCGGACAACCCCGCCATGGGCAGCCGGAAGGTCCCGTTCTCCCGCACTGTGTACATCGAGCGCGACGATTTCATGGAAGACCCGCCCGCAAAGTTCTTCCGCCTCGCACCCGGCAGAGAGGTGAGGCTCAGGGGCGCGTACTTCATCACCTGCACCGGCGTGGTCAGAGACGCGAAAACCGGCGAGATCACGGAGCTCGTCTGCACTTACGACCCCGCCACCAGAGGCGGCGACTCCCCGGACGGGCGCAAGGTCAAGGGGACGCTGCACTGGGTTTCCGCAGAGCACGGCATCGAGGCGGAGGTGCGCCTCTACGACCGGCTCTTCACCGTGCCAAATCCGGCAGGGGACGGCGAAGGCAGGGATTTCACGGAATATCTCAACCCGCAGTCTCTGGTGACGCTGAAGTCGTGCCGCCTGGAGCCGTCCCTGAAGAGTGCGGCGCCCGGGTGCACTTACCAGTTCGAAAGACAGGGATACTTCTGTGCGGATGAAAAAGATTCCGCAGAGGGTTCGCCGGTGTTCAACCGGACGTCGACCCTGCGGGACTCATGGGCGAAAATCGAAAAGGGCGGCGACAGGACGAAGCAGAAGGCCGATCCTGCGAAACAGGCGCCGAAGAAGGTTTCCGGGCCTCGGATCGATCTGGGCGACTTCGAGAAGATCGATCTCAGGGTGGGCCTGGTCCGCGAGGTGAGCCTGGTGGAAGGCTCATCAAAGCTGCTCAGGCTCATGGTGGACGTTGGGGAAGGCCGGCTGCGCCAGATCTTCGCAGGCGTCCGCCCCGCGTATCGGGAGCCCGACGATCTGCTGGGGAAAAAGGTGGTGGTGGTTGCCAACCTCAAAGATCGCGAGATGCGCTTCGGTAAGTCCGAGGGCATGATCCTGGCCGCCGGCGAGGGCAGCCGCATGGGCGTCGTCACCCTTGACGGCGACCCGAAACCGGGCGACAGGATCTCCTGAAAAGATTCCCGCCCGGCCGTACAGGCAGAGGCGGGAGCCTTCCGGGAAAGGCAGCATTATGGAAGAGGAACTCATCCAGGCCGTTGCACAGGAGTATGTCGAGAGGCTCACTCTTCTGGCCCATCTCATCGACTCGGCAGCCGAGATAAACCGGAGCGGGCGGAGCGTGTCGCGGGAGGAGATGTGGGATATCCTCGACGAGGCGGATGCTTCGGGCTTTGCCATTTACACCGTCCACTCCCTGCTCTCGTCTCTCAAGCCAATGGATGCGGGGCCTCTTGCGTCCCCGGGCATGAGGTTCCTCCACGAGATCGTCTCTCAGGATGTGATCCCCTCCATGCGACGTCACGTGGCACAGGCGATCGACGCCATCGTCAGGGAGTTTTCCGATCGCCCCGGCAGCAGGGACGCCCGGGAAAAAGCCCTGGTGAACGCCTCGTCCGTGATCTGTATGGAGCTCTCGCGCCTGAAGCAGCTGCACCCGGGCGCGCTTCCCCATCCGGAACTGGTCGAGATGTGGGAATCGTTTTACTGCGACGAAGGATTCGCGGTCATAGATTTCGACTGATACGGCATCGCAGAGGACTGCAAGCAGATGAACGGGAGAAAGCACCGAACGGATCGCCCCCGGGAGAACCCGGCTCGCCCGGGTGCACAGGCGGGGCTGGGAGACGCCCGGATATCACTCGATAAGCTCTTCGATTTCCTCCCCGATCCCACCTTCGCCATCGACACCTGCGGAAGGGTCATTCTCTGGAACAAGGCCGCGGAAGAGCTCCTGGGAGTAAAGGCGGAAGACATACTGGGAAAGAAGAACTACGAGTATGCTGTTCCCCTCTACGGCATCAGGCGCCCCGTTCTGGCGGATCTGATCATCGAGAGAGGAAAGGACGCCGAGAAGAACTATCCGTCTCTCATCCGCAAAGATGATACCGTCCACGCAGAATGGCATGTGCAGACCCCGAAGGGACCGGTCTACATCATGGGGAAAGCGAGCCCGATATACGATGCATCCGGCAAGATCATCGGAGCGATCGAAACGATCAGGGACATCTCGGACAGGGTGCGCCGGGAGGCGGAGATCCGAAGCCGGGAGATGAAGTACCGGGACATCTTCGAAAATGTGTCCGACCTGCTCTATGTTCATGATCTGAAAGGAAGATTCATCGAATCGAATCTGACCTTCAAGACAGAGTACGGCTATACCGGCGACGACCTCGAGCATCTCACCATCCGAGACCTCATGCTCGAAGAACACCGGCACCTGTTTGAGGACTACCTGGGCCGGCTGCTCGATTCCGGCAGGAACGAGGGCTTTATGAATGTCCTTACCAAAAGCGGTGAGCCCCGCATCCTCGAATACCGCAATTCCCTCATCCGGGACGAACACGGCCGGCCGGTGTCTGTGCGGGGGTCTGCCCGCGACATCACCGAGCGCGTCCTGGCCGTGAATGGGCTGCGGCAGAGCGAGCATCGGTTCCGCGCCATGGCTGAGGCGAGCCCGGTGGTCTTCTGGATGACCTCTCCCAACCCCGTTGAAAAGGTCGTGTATGCGAGTCCCGCCTTCGAGAAAATATTCGGCTATCCCTGCGCCGAGCTCTACCGGAATCCCGGCAGCTGGTTCGAATGCGTTCATCCCCAGGACAAACATCAGGTCATGCAGATTATCAGAGGCGACCGGAAAGACGCGATGGATTTCGAATGCAGGATCGTCCGCCCGGACGGGGCGATACGGTGGATCAGGCTCAAGGCTTCACCCGTCATCGATCATGAGGGGAATACTGTGATGCTATCAGGGATAACCGAGGACATCACCGAGACCAAGCACGCCGAACAGGATAAAAAGATCTACGAAGAGCGGCTCGCAAGGGCCCAGAAGCTGGAGGCCATCGGCACCCTTGCCGGTGGAATCGCCCATGATTTCAACAACATTTTATCCATCATCATCGGCTATACCGAGCTGGCCCTGGACGAAGCCCGTGAAGACGGAACCGTCGAGAGATGCCTTAAGGAGGTGCTCAGGGCGGGAGACCGGGCAAAGGATCTGGTCGACCAGATACTCACCTTCAGCAGGCAAGCGCGGACGGAGAAAAAACCTGTGCATGTCCAGCTCATCGTCAAAGAGGCCATGAAGCTCCTGAGATCGTCTTTCCCGAGCACCATTGCCATCACCCTGGATATCGATCCCAATACTCCGGCCGTCTTCGCAGATCCCACCCAGATCCATCAGGTTGTCATGAACCTGTGCACCAACGCCTATCAGGCAATGCTGGACAGCGGGGGCACCCTGGCGGTGAGCATGGCTCCGGTGGAGATGAATGAGGCGTGCGCTCAACTCGCTCCGCGGATCAGTGCGGGATCATATCTGAAGCTCACGGTAAGCGATACCGGCCACGGCATGAGTAAGGAGACCATGAGGCGGATATTCGATCCGTTCTTCACCACCAGGGCAATCGGCAGGGGCACGGGCCTGGGCCTTGCCACCGTGCACGGTA
>DCDF01000207.1 GCA_002316295.1 Syntrophaceae bacterium UBA1062
TCAGTCATGGGGTCACAGTCATGGGGTCAGGTCTTGACATGTGACACAGGGGTGTCACATGTCAAGACCTGACCCCATAACAGATGACCACTGCAGTATTATGCCGCTCTTTTTGAGGGCATCGGAAAGAATCCTTCCCGAACTACTTCTGCTTCTTGTACCCTGAAGGCACCTCGAAGGTCGAAGCGGGAAGGGCATCGGTCGATATGGACTTCACTTCGGTCATGCTCGAGAAGAACGGAGCATTCGCATCCGGCATCACACCGCCCGATGCCTTCCCTGCGATGGCGCCGGAAACGAGGCCCTGCAGCCCGCCGAAGAGATCACCCGTCCCGGCGGGGACAGTGTCTTTATCCAGCCCCTGCGGCGCGGCCGCCTGCCGGTCGCTTTTCACCTTCCAGCTCACCGCTGTGCGGATGGGGTAGCCTTTGACCTTGGCCAGTTCCTTTTTGAGCCCCTCGAATCCTTTCATCATCTCTTCCTGCGGGGCGCCGGAGGCCATGGCAAGCGCCCCTATGCCGAACAGCTCCATCTCCTCGGGAGAAAAGTTCATGCCCAGTCTCTTCATATAGGCCTTT
Organism: Syntrophaceae bacterium UBA1062; assembly: GCA_002316295.1. Classification (GTDB taxonomy): domain Bacteria; phylum Desulfobacterota; class Desulfomonilia; order UBA1062; family UBA1062; genus Phosphitivorax. Next base: position 579 of record DCDF01000207.1, read on the forward strand.
GAAAAGGCGGCCTCCTCGGCCTGGAGCTTTTTGATGGCAGGGGTCTCGGGGGTCGTCCAGAGAGTCGTTTCCATGGTGTTTGCGGTTTTTTCCTTTGTCTCGAGGTCCTGGAGCTCCATGACCCAGGTCATGAGATATTCCTCGCAGGGGAACCCGTTGATGGTCTGGGACGCGCCGGTCTTTCTGACCTTGAACTCGCTCCTGGTGACCCGGACTGTGGGCTGCTCCTCATCGTCTGCATCATCCGCGTACGCGCCCTTTCCGTCTTCCCCATCGCCTATAAGAACATCGATGGGGGTTTCGGTATAGGTTTTCTTCTTCGTGTCGAGCCGCCACACCACGCCTTTGTCCACCCGGGTGATGGTGGTCGTCTCGCCCGCGCCCGCCGCCCAGGAAAGGACCGCACCGGTGAATTTGATGTTTGTCGTCTCATGCTGCTTGTCGCCCTGCAGCTTCACCACAGTGGTGCCTTCGAACGCGCCGCTGCCGCCGAACCCGCCGGACTTGGTGAACGATTCCTTCGCCACGTCGGCCCAGGCCGGGAAAACCCAGAGAAACACACACGTTGCCACCACCGGGAAAACGATCTTTTTCATGATTCCTCCTCTTTTGAAGGTGTTCCCTCATTCCATGCAAGGATATCGAAGGTTTTTTTGAAGTCAAGCGACTTTATTACGGAATGTCGCAATTCCCCGTTTGCGCACCAGGCCGTACGAAGCAAGGGGCCGCAGACAAATGCTTTCGCCGTCGCCTCCGCTCAGCCCTTCACGATCTCCCCACGCCGGGGTGTCAGGGCCCATGCCGTGAGCGTGCCGAACCCGAGGATGGACAGCGCCCACACCCGCATGAAGGACGGTCCCAGCGCATGCCACCAGGCGAGTATCCTCCGGAAGCGTTCCACCCCGATGAACGGTGTAATGAGCCCTGTCGCAAAGGTGAGGGCCCCGAAGATCCGCATGACTCCGGATATGCGCGATACCGATGCGGACGAGAGGAGGGCCGTCCCCATCATGAGCCTCAAGGCTGCGGCAAAGAGGAGCCCGATTGGATTTTCGAACTCCCGTGCCAGTAAGAAAAGACGTTTCGGAGAGATGCTGCCCAATGCGCCCAGTCCTGCGAGTGTGAGGCTGATAATCAGTGCTATCGCTTTCATTTCCTGCTCCTGGCAGGCTGCAGTATGCATGATTTTCGGTTGACGGGCCGGTGGCGGCTGCAGCCATGAGATAGAGTATTCTTCCGAACCATCGGTTTTTCAAGCAGGCAACGGATCGAGGGATGTCCGCTGCTGTTGGCCGCACAATGCGGTGTGCTGAAAGGATACCGTGAGACGGCCGGAAGATGTGCGTCGGCGCATCCCGGAGATTGAGCATGTGCAGCGTATTATATGTCTCATGAAGATACGGACAAAAACGAGACGCCCTGCGGCTGCTGTCGTGAACAAGACCGCCGGCGGCATGGTCTCGGATGAATCTCACCGGGAGCTCTCCGATATGATCCGGGGGGCCTTTGCCGGAGCGTCGGTCGTTTTCGCCGGCAGCGGGAGCGAGATCGTGCAGGCGGCGGAGCATGCGCTCGGGCAGGGCAGCACGCTGATCATCGCAGGGGGAGGAGACGGAACGATCAGCGCCGTCGCCTCAGTGGTTGCCGGAAAGCAGGCAGTACTGGGTGTCCTGCCGATGGGCACGCTCAATCATTTCGCCAAGGACCTGGGAATCCCAGCAGATCTCCCTGCAGCGGTGCGCGCCCTGGCCGCGGGACATGAGAGAAAGGTGGATGTCGGCGAGGTCAACGGCCGCGTGTTCATCAACAACTCGGGCCTGGGGCTCTACCCGGCCATCGTGCGCATGCGCGAGAAAAGGCAGGAGCGGGGGGCTTCGAAACCAAGGGCCGCCGCGGCGGCGGCCTTCAGAGCACTGGTGCATTACCGGCTTCTGAGCGTTCGCGTGATAGCCGACGGGCAGGAGATCATCCGCAAGACGCCCATCGTTTTTGTCGGCAACAACCGGTATTCCATGGAAGGCCTGAATGCGGGCACGCGGGTGCGGCTCGATACCGGGAAGCTCAGCCTGGTCATACCCCGCGCATCCGGGCGCCTCAGGCTGTTCTGGTTTTCCCTGCGCGCACTCGTCGGCCGCGACCGCCCGGGCCACGATCTCGATATCCTGTCCGCTCAAGAACTCCTGATCGGGGCAGGGCACCGCATCGTGCAGGTCACCCTCGACGGCGAGGTCGCCACCATGAACGCACCGCTCCGCTACCGCGTGCGTCCCGGAGCCCTCAGGGTCATGGCCCCCATGCCTGAACAATAATATATGCGCAGGGTCCTCCATCTCTCCGACCTTCATTTCGGACGCGTGGACAGATCCTCGCTGAAGCCCCTTCTCCGCGCGGCGTGGGAAATCGGGCCCGACCTCGTCGCAGTGTCGGGGGACCTCACCCAGCGCGCGCGCAGATTGGAATTCAGGGAGGCGCGATCCTTTCTGAGCGCGCTTCCGCTTCCGCAGATCGTCGTGCCCGGAAACCACGACATCCCGCTCTATAACCCCGTGCTGCGTTTCCTGATGCCGCTGAAGCGGTATAAGCGGTTCATATCGGGAGACATCGCGCCCATGTACGTTGACAAGGAGGTGGCGGCGCTCGGCGTCAACACCGCCCGCTCGCTGGTCGCAAAGGGGGGCCGCATCAACATCACCCAGGTGGAGAGCATATGCAGCCACTTCTCACGCCTGGAGCGGGGACAGACGCGGATCATCGTCACACACCACCCGTTCGACTTGCCCGAGGGCTATTCCACCGTCAACCTCGTGGGCCGCTCGAGAATGGCCATGGAAAAGTTCGCCCGGTGCGGGATCGACCTGTTCCTCTCCGGCCACCTCCACATCACCCATACAGGGAACACGGCCAGATACATGATCCCGGGATTTTCCGCCCTGGTCGTTCAGGCGGGCACCGTCACCTCGACCCGGGGCAGGGGCGAGCTGAACTCATTCAACCTCATCCGCATCGACCCGCCCGGGATCGAGGTCGAAACGCACACCTGGCGGCCCGGAGCGCTCGCCTTTGCCAGGTCGCGGTCATCACACTTCATGAAGAAGGAGAAAGGGTGGGTTCCTGCCGACTCGATATGAGCCCTTCTCCTCCGCTCTCACATCTTTCCGATCAGCTCCCTTCCGGGTGCGGCCGGACCTGTTGAAAACAGCCGGGAGTTCGCGATTTCCGTCTTGACAACGCCTGCTTGCATGGCATTACCTGTCGTGGTTATGATCAGCCGGCAAGAATTATGCTTCGACTTCGACGCCCCGGTGGAGCGCCGGGGCACCGGAAGCCTCAAATGGGACCGGTACAAGGGCAGGGACGTCATCCCTCTGTGGGTGGCCGATATGGACTTCAAGGCCCCGCCCGCCGTGATAGAGGCGCTTAAGGAGCGTGTCGATCACGGCGTGTTCGGCTACACCCTTCCTCCCGGAGAGCTTGTGAATGTGATCGTGGAGATGCTGGAGCGTGAGCATGCCTGGAAGGCGGACCCGCAGTGGCTCGTCTGGCTGCCCGGGCTCGTGACCGGGATCAATGCGGCCTGCCGCTCGGTGGGCGCTCCGGGCGATGCGGTGATGACCACCACTCCGGTGTATCCTCCCTTTCTGGGCGCGCCTGCTCTTTCCGGGCGCACGCTGATCGCCGTGCCTCACCGGGACGACGGCGCCCGATATGTGTTCGACTTTGAAGGCATGGAGCAGGCCGTATCCGGAGGCACGAGGCTCTTTCTCCTGTGCAACCCGCAGAACCCCACGGGCAGGGTCTTCACCCGCGAAGAGCTGATGAGGCTGGCGCAGATCTGCCTGAGACACGGGATCGTGATCTGCTCGGACGAGATCCACTGCGGCCTGGTGCTCGATCCGGATGCGCACCACGTCTCTATTGCCGCCCTTGACCGCGAGATCGCCCGGCAGAGCATCACTCTGCTCTCTCCCAGCAAGACCTATAATCTTCCGGGCCTCGGCTTCTCCCTGGCCGTGATCCCGGACCGTGACCTGCGCATGCAGTTTCGCACATCCATGGAGGGCATTGTCCCTCACGTGAACGCCTTCGGCTGCCTTGCCGCGCTCGCGGCGTACCGCGACTGCGGGCAGTGGCGGAGCGCCCTCCTCGACTATCTCAGGGCAAACCGCGACGTGGTGGAGTCTTTCGTAGCCGGGACCCCTGGCATAAGCATGCACCATGTGGAGGCCACCTATCTCGCCTGGATCGACTGTCGCGCTCTGGGCGCTGAAGATCCGGCCTCCCTTTTCGAGCGCTGCGGGGTGGGCCTCTCGGACGGCCGTGACTTCGGCGCGCCCGGTTTCGTGCGCCTCAATTTCGGCTGTGCGCGCAGCACGCTCGCCGAGGCCCTGGACCGGATGGAGACCGCGATACGCAGTCACGCCGGATGACCATCGCCTCGACTTTCCTCAGTGCTGTTCAACCCTGCAGGGCACATGATTCCACGCCCCCTCCCCCTGGCAGGGGAGGGAAAGGGAGAGGAGGAAGGAAGAGCATCGGCTTCATTTTCCCACTCGCGGCACGCCCGCTATGCTCTGCCTGCAAGAGCTCGGGAGTATACATCGATAAGGCATGCCTGCCTGGCCTGCAACGATCGCGGTTTTGAAAGATTGTCCATTGTTTTTGACAGGTTATTCAAATCATGGTATTTTTACTTCATCCATCTTTGTTATCCGCCATGAAAATGAATGATTTGCCGGGGGCCTGCCCCGGCCTGTTCCGGTAAGAGGAGATGCAGCTCAAAACCAGCATACGGGGCACACCACACACCCTCAAGGACGGACGTGTGCGCTGTCTCTGCCGGGAAATGCGAAACGGTTTGATCCCTCAAGCCGCAGGAATACGCACTGGCTGCCCGCGGTATATGCGGCGCCTGGTGCCATGCAGGGGGTCATGAGACCTTTGCACAATTCCGGCAACGGCAGAGCCTGACAGGGAGTTGATTTC
>DCDF01000074.1 GCA_002316295.1 Syntrophaceae bacterium UBA1062
GGGGCGGCCATGTTCACGGTGTTGACGCCCAGGGTGGTGAACCCTCCGTACTGAAAGAGCATGGCCTGGAGCGCAAGCGCGATCATGATCGCGGGAAAGGCCGCCCAGCCCAGCATTACACCCATCAGCCCGTTGAGCACCAGATGGATGCTCGACGGCCCGACAGGGACATGGATCAGGGTTGCCACGAAGAACGCCGAGGAGAGCACGCCCACTTTCGGGATGCTCTCCATGTCCATCTTCTTCAGGCCGTACGCAACGCCTGCCGCCGCCAGGGACGCCCCGGCGAGAAGGACGGGAGGAGAGAGGATGCCTTCGGATATATGCACAGGTCACTTCATCTCATGGAACTTCACCCAGAGGACGGCGCCGAGTTCCACGTTTTTGCCCTTGATCTTCTCATCCGATGTGTTCAGGGCGGCGAAGCCCCACCAGCCCGGCCGTGGGGCGGCATAGGTGAACACGCCGCCTGCATCGGTCTTGACGACCTGGGTGATGAAGCTCTCGCTGGGGGCCGCATACTTGCGGTTCTCGTTGAAATATTCAACCTCGACTTCGCAGAAGGGCACAGGCCTGCCGTCCAGCTTGACTACTCCCTGGAACACGTTTCCTGCATAGAGACCGAAAGGCCGGGTGAGCGGAACAATCTCGGTCTTGAGGCCCAGTTCGCGGTCCCAGCCTTCTTCGAGCCCGAACGCGCTCACGACGGTTTTGGTGTAATGGATGATATAGCAGTCTTCTGCGGGCTCGAAGTACGGTTTGGGCTCCATGGAAAAGATATAGACACCTGGTTGCCGGACTTTGAACGTGGTTTCCCACGCTTTGTGATCGAGGAACTTGATCTCGTGAACGGCCTTCAGGAGATCGGTCTTTCCGTCTCTTGTCCATACCTCGAAGCGCTCGGGCTTTTCGAGAGTCAGCCCCTGTGTCTCGAAGGGATGGGCGAAGCCGAGCTTTACGGCGATGTCCCTCGCGTCGCCCTGCGTCACGAGGTCGTCCGAGGGGATGATCATCCCGAAATGCGCCCGGGCGGCGCCCAGGAATACCAGAACAAAGGCACACGCAATGAAAAACGATCTCGCTCTCACCGGCAAACCTCCATTCTTGACTCAATACCGATGTTTCCTATCACGGACCGCAGGTGCAGGCAAGGCAATTGTGTTACCTATGATTTTTTCGTAACACGATCGCCCTCAAGAGGGGATCAGGTCTTGACATGTGACATTTGCTTGTTCCGAAACAAAACTCAAGGGGTGCCAGAGGGGTCGAAATGACAGGAGCCAAGCACAACCAAGGGGTCAGGTCTTGACATGTGACATTGAAACGCAACCAAGGGGTCAGGTCTTGACATGTGACATTTCAATGTCACATGTCAAGACCTGACCCCTATCGTGTGCCCCCTATCGTATGCGCCGGTCAGCCGCTTGTGGAGTCTCCGCGGAGATGGGCGAGCATCATGTCCACCACCTCGTCGAGCCTGGATGCGGCCTGCTGCCGGTGCACCGCGGCCCGCTTGCGTGCGTCTTCTATCATGGTTTCCGCCTGCATCCGGGCGGTCTGCAGTATCTGCTCCTGCTCCTTGTGTATCTCGTCCATGGGGAGGCTCTTGGAAAGGATCTCGTCGGCTTGCTTTCTGGCATCTTCGAGAATCTTTCTGGCTTCCGCCCGCGCCTGCTCCAGCAACGCCTCGGCCTCCCGCTCTATCTCTTTTACCGATCCGATGAACTCTTCAGTCATGATCTTTCCTCTCTGCGCTTCGCTATTCATCATAGAGTGAACACATATTGCGTGGCGGTCTTGAGTGCCCTGCGCACCGACCCCAGCTGGGACCGGTAGATTCTGATTCCCGTTTTCTCGACCGACACAGGCATATCGAGCACTCTGGCGAGCACCTTAGCCTCTACCCCCCGGCGGCTCCGCACCACCAGCTCGCTCCTGCCGGAGTGCACCTCGATGATCATGGGCAACAGCAGCTCGTTCCGCTCACGGTCATCCAGGATGGATGCGAGAAACTTCAATTCATCGATCTTGAATGAATGTTCCGAGCCGTCGAGGCAGACGACCCGGGGATGCTCCTCGTGCAAAAGCTCGGTGAGCGTCTTGCGCGCCTTCGGCAGCTGAGCGTTCATGGCGCCGATCTCGCCGCCCAGATATCGAGCGATCACATCATCCGGCCCCTGATCAGTAGGCATAGGCCTCCCTCTTCTCTATCAGGAGCTTCACGTATTTCAGGCGGGCCACCTCCTCCCGGTCGCGCTCCTCAAACTTCATGGAGAGGTACTTGATGGTGGCGTCCAGCCCGGGAATCACCGAATACTCGAGCGCATTATTGACGCGCTTGACCTTGTTGATCTCATCGCCGAGCAGCTCGAGCGCGCTCTGGAGCTCGGCCAGCTCCACGGTGCCGGACAGGCACCTCTGCGCCGCGGATGATGCGTATTCGATGAGCGATGAATCCTCCGCAGGGGAGAACCATGAGGAGGAGTCCCGGTCCTGCTCCATCTGGAAGGTGGGCAGCGTCACCCCGGCCACGTTGCGGGTCGAGGCATGAAGGCTGAAGGGCATGGAGGACACCATGAGCGACTGCTCCACCTGTGCGTACCCGTGATACCCCACGGACAGCGACAGGGCCTTGTACGCCTCCTCGTACTCCTTCTGGAGGCGCTCCCTGACCTCCGCGCTCTCCCTGACGGTCTGGAGGAACTCCATGACCAGGATGGAGAGCCGGTCCTTGATAATCTTCTGAATCCGCTTCGCGAGCCTCAGACGCTTTTTCAGTCTGGCGAGCTCGATCTTCGTCGGCCTGGTAACGTGAATTTTCACCGCCATGGCGCTCACTCACCCCCTGACACCGACGGATGATACTTTTTGATGTATTTCTCGTTGATGAGCTTGAGATCCTCCTGAGGAAGCATGGAGAAGATGTTCCATGCGATCCCCAGCGTCTCCTCGACCGTACGCCTGCTGTTCTCGTCCTGGGAGATGAACTCCTTCTCGAACCTGTCGGCGGCGGAGAGATATAACTTGTCGCGGTCTGTCAGCGCCTCGGAGCCGATGACCGTGGAGATCTCACGCAGATAGTTGCCCTCGGCATACATGGCATAGGACTGCATGAATACATTGTTGTGGTCCTCTCTTGTCTTGCCTTCACCGATCCCCTCCTTCATCATGCGCGACAGCGAGAGGAACACGTCGATTGGCGGGTAGATCCGCTTTCGGTCGAGAGGGCGCGAGAGCACGATCTGCCCTTCTGTGATATAGCCGGTGAGGTCGGGGATGGGATGGGTGATGTCGTCGTCGGGCATGGTAAGGATGGGCAGGATGGTCACCGAGCCCCCCCTGTTCGAAATCCTTCCCGCGCGCTCGTACAGAGAGGCCAGGTCCGTGTACATGTAGCCCGGATATCCGCGGCGGCTCGGTATCTCGCCGCGCATGGCCGCGAGCTCGCGCAGGGCGTCGCAATAGTTGGTGATGTCCGTCAGGATGACGAGCACGTGCATGTCCATCTCCCATGCGAGATATTCAGCGGCCGTAAGAGCCAGCCTGGGGGTCGAGAGACGCTCGATGACGGGCGACGACGCTGTGTTGATGAACCCGACGGCCCGGCTCAGTGCACCCGTCTCCTCCAGATTGTTGATGAAGTACGCGGCGTCGTCGTAGCTGACGCCGATAGCGCCGAACACGATGGCGAAGTCCTCCGATTTGCCTTTCAGGGACGCCTGGCGGATGATCTGGGCCGCGATCTTGTTGTGCGGCAGGCCGGATCCGCTGAATATCGGGAGCTTCTGGCCCCTGACCAGCACGTTCAGCCCGTCTATGGCGGAGATACCGGTCTCGATGAATTCGGCCGGAGGCATACGGGAGGCCGGGTTTGCAGGCACGCCGTTGATGTCCTTGTATGCCTGGGATACGATGGGCGGCCCGCCGTCGATGGGGTTGCCACTGCCGTCGAATATCCTGCCGAGGATGTCCGGTGAGACCGGCAACTTGAGAGTTTCGCCCTTGTACCTCACCCTGCTGTTGAGGAGGTCGACCTCGCTCACGCCGCCGAAGACCTGGACCACGGTGGTGTTCTTGCCCGCCTCGATGACCTGCCCGCTCCTGATCTCGCCCGTCCCGAGCTCCACGTCGACGATCTCGTTGTAGCGGATACCCGGGATGCTCTCGATGATGAGGAGAGACCTTCGCGCCGTGCTGATGGCCTTGGTCTGCCTGGTAAAAAGCTGCATGGAATCCATCATATCCCTCCTTCAAGAGAAACCGCGCCGCCCGCCATGTCCTTGCCGATGGAATCGATGTACTGTTCGATCTCATCGTGGGGGACGTCCTTCATCCGGGAGATCCTCTGCTTGATCCTGGAGGAGGCTATTTCGCTGACCATCATCCCGGATCCCGAAAGGCCCTTGGCGAAGTCGTAAAATCTCATGATCGTGCTGAGCATGAGATGGGTCCTCTTCGGCTCTGAGTAGGTGTCCACAGGGTGATAGGCGCTCTGCATCAGGAAGTCTTCCCGGATCATGCGGGCGATGAGCAGGAGCAGCTTGTCGTCCTCCGGCAGGGCCTCCGGCCCCACCAGCCTCACGATCTCCTCGAGCTCCGCCTCTTTCTGCAGTGTGATGAGGGCCTTGTTGCGGACATCGGTGTAGTCCGGGCTGATCTTGTTCCACCACTTGTCAACGGAATCCGCATACTGGCTGTAGCTCTGGAGCCAGTTGATCGTGGGGAAATGTCTGCGGTTCGCCAGGGCGACATCCAGAGAGTAGAGAGCGTCAATGATCCTGAGCGTATTCTGGGTGACCGGCTCGCTGAAGTCAGCACCGGGAGGGCTCACCGCGCCGATGACCGTGGCCGACCCCACCCGCTCCGGGCTCCCGAGGCAGCTGACCTTGCCCGATCGTTCATAGAATGCGGACAGCCGCGATCCCAGATACGTGGGGAACCCCTCTTCTCCCGGGGTCTCTTCGAGCCGCGCGCCGATCTCCCGCATAGCCTCGGCCCAGCGCGAGGTCGAATCCGCCACGAGCAGGATGTCGTAGCCCATATCGCGGTAGTACTCCGCCATGGTGATCCCGATGAAGATGCTGATCTCCCGGGCGACCACGGGCATGTTCGAGGTGTTGGCGATGAAGATTTCCTTCTCCTGCAGGTAGCGTCCGGATCCCGGGTCTTTCAGCTCCTTGAAGCTGTGGAGGACGTCGGCCATCTCATTGCCCCGCTCGCCGCAGCCCACATAAATGTTCAGCTGAGTCTGGGACCACCGGGCCATCTGCTGCAGGTTCACGGTCTTGCCCGTGCCGAACCCGCCCGGTATGGCGGCCTTGCCTCCCAGGGCGAGAGGAAAGAGGTAGTCGATGATCCGTGTGCCTGTGACCAGCAGGTCCTCAGGATCGAACCTTCTCCGGTACGGCCTCGGCTTCCTGGCGGGCCAGCGCTGCATGAGGGTCAGGGGCCGGTCTTTGCCGTCGGACTTCAGCACGGCCACGGTTTCTTCGACCGTGTAGTCGCCCTCGGCTATGGAGTCGATGACCCCGCTCATATAAGGCGGGACCATGATTCTGTGCTCGATGAGGCCGGTCTCCTGGACGGTTCCGATGATGTCGCCGCCCTCGACCTTCGCTCCCGCCTTGACCGCAGGCGTGAAGCGCCACTTCCTGTCTCTGTCCAGGGCATGGGTCCGCACGCCGCGGAACAGGAAGTCGCCGATGTCGGCCTTCATCGTCACCAGCGAGCGCTGCACGCCGTCATAGATGTTTCCCACGAGCCCGGGACCCAGCTCCACCATCAGGATCTCGCCCGTCCCTGTGACTTTCTCGCCCACGGTCAGCCCCACGGTGTCTTCATAGGCCTGAATGACCGCCTTGTCCTCCTCCAGGCCGATGATCTCGCCGTTGAGCCGTTCATCGCCGATCTCCACCACCTCGTAAACCTGGGAGCCTCGCATGTCCTCCGCGATGATCACAGGTCCTGAAATCCTCCAGATCTTTCCCATAGCTCACGCCCTCACATGCTATATTTCGATATTGAATCCGATGAGTTGCTTGGTATAGGCCTCGTAAAAGCTCTTCACGTCCATCGCAGCAGCCCGGTATTCCGAAGGCACGGTGATGATGACCGGGGAGTACTGTTTTTTCTTCCTCCTCGAACGGATCACATCCTCCGCGTGCCGGGCCCACTGCTCGGGAAGCACGATGACCGCGACAGTTCCGTCCTCCAGAAACGTATCAAGCGCCGTCCGGACGCTCTCTCCCACATCCGGCCCCTCATCGATCACCCGATATTTCTGCACCCCGGCCAGGCGCATGAGACTCGTCTGGTCTCTGGTTCCAATGACCGCCACGGTCAGGTTCTCGCGTCTCTTCATAATCCCACCGCCAGGTAGTCTCTGACCTCTGCCGGTGGCAGCCTGTCCTGGGCCGCCTTCACGGCGAGGCGAACGTTACGGATCTCGACTTCCTTGAAAACAAGGTGCCACAATACGGCGCACGGAGACAGCGACCGGGGGGAGAGCAGCTCCCTCAAGCGTCTGATCCTCTCGGGCTCCATGACCCTGTCTATGGCATACGATCCCTGCTGATCGATCTGCCGGCCGGCCTCCTGAGCCATGGCATGGTACGGGGTGCCCTCGAGGCGATGTATGATCTCGGGCATCTTCATGGCTGTCAGATCCCTGTAGGCGGCCGGGGTGATCAGACGGCCTCCCGACAGCGCGATCTCTACCTCCGCCGCGCCCGGTCTTCCTGCCACCGAGGAGCGAATGGCCCGCCCGAGGAGAAGATGATCGAGCAGGATACCGTAGGCTCTCAGAAGAATCCCGGAATCGTCCAAACCGCTCAGCACGCGCGCGAACCGCTGCATATACAGCCCGTGTATCCGCCTCTGAACCTGAAGCAGCGTCCGCCGGTCGGTATCCGATATCTCGCGCACAGGCCCGGCGTAATCGGCCAGGCCTCCGGCCGCCAGGACAGAAGCGATCTCCCCGGTTGTCTGGGCCCGGGACAGCTCGGCGAGCAGTCCCTGATCTGAGAGCGCGCCCACGGGAATCATCTGCGGCGGCCTCTGCGTCGCCACGGACTTGAGAGCGCTTATGATGTTGGCCGTGTCGTATTTCTCCAGGTAGCTGTCGATGAGCCTGACCACGGATGGATCGGGCCTGAGCTTCTTGATCCGGCCGAAGTATATGCCGAGATATTTCCAGAGACTCTCATCGATATCCTGAAACTTCACCGCCCCGATCTCGGCGAGATATTCACCCAGGTCCGTGCCCTTCAGAAACTCGACTGCTTCGGCTGTGGATGAGGCCCGGATGAGAATGTCCTCGAGCATCTCAGGCGTCACCCCCTTTGCTTCCCGGGCTTTCAGCACGGACACGAGAAATGCGAAGCGGTTGCTTGCAAGCCTCATCTCTCGTGCTCTCCGAATAAGACCTTCCCCACCTGGGGCAGTATTCTGGGGATGAGCATCTGGAGACGGGTGTCGTAGGTGTTGTCCACGCTCACTTTCCCGTCGACGCTCTCACAGATCACCCCGCCCATGCATGCGGCCTCCGAGACGCCGGTTATACGGTCCTTGAGCACCGGGCTTGCGGCAACGATTTCCCTGACTCGTTTGATATCTTTGCCCGAGGCCATGATCTTCAATGCCTGATCGGACTCGAATGCGTCGACAGCCTCGGTGATGAGCCGCTCCAGGGTGCTCGTCTCGGAGGTGTTCTCCGTCAGCCTCTCCTTCACTTTGCCGATCATTTCCCTGATGATGGAGTCCTTTTCCTTCAGGATCTCCTGCCTGGCCTTCAGGTCGGCCTGGGCGATGATTCTCGCCGCCCCCCGCCTCGATTCCGACAGGAGCCGCTTCTTCTCGGCCTCAAGACGCCGCTCCCATTGCTCTTGAGCCTTCCCTACCACCTCCCCGGCCTTCGACTTCGCCTCATCAATGAGAATCTGCGCCTCCTGACGGGCTTTGGATAGAATGGCCTCCCGCATTTTTGGAGTTTCCATGGAAATCACCCTCCTCCCGGGACTACATGAGCCCGAGAATGCTCAGAGCCATGATGGTGAACACGAGCCCCAGAACGCCGATGAGCTCCACGAAGACGGCGAGCATCATGGATGAGGTGAGGATCTGCCCTTTTGTCTTGGGCAGAAGGGCGATGCCGGATGCGCACACCGAGCCCTGGAATATTGCGGAGAACAGCTCGGCAGAAGCTGCCATGATTCCTATGGCGAGCACCGCGACGCCGCCTGCAACGCCGACCGTCAGGTTCGGCATCACCACGGTAAGAATGATGATCAGGATGATCAGCCCGTAGAAGGTCTGCGTCATGGGAAGAGAAGCCAGCACGATGACGTTTCTCAACTGTCCGGGCTCTTCCGAAAGTGTCGCCACGCCCGAGGAAGCCGCATTGGCTATCCCGATCGCCGATCCGGCAAGCCCGCCGGCCAGCGCGATTGCTCCACCGAATAATGCCAGGGCCTGAATAAGGGTCATTTTCTTCACCTCTCCTTATTTATGATTTTCTCCCCACCAGCACGGTGCGCTGCCGGGGTATATGAAACGGTGAGTATTCCCTTCCCCCTCCCTCGTAGAATTTCAGCAGGAATTCGACGAAACAGAGCCTCAGGGAATGGATGAATGCGGCCAGGGCGCTGAGAAGCATGTTGAAGACATGGAAAATGACGAGCAGCGTCACGCCGATGATAAAGCTCAAGCCCGCGCCAAGTATCCCTGGAACGGCGCTCCCCAGCCCGGTAGAGACCCAGTTGGAGAGAAGGTTGAAGGACGAGGCCAGGTAGAAGCTGGCAAGGCCGACACCGGCGAGCCTTGAGTAGGACATCACGTCTCCGAGGATCCCGGTGAGATCGAAGACCCAGAAGATCGAACCGAGCCCGCCCATCTGGATGAAAGAGCCAGCGATGACGCCCAGAACTCCGAGCGCAAGCAGATAACCGAAGACCGTGTACGCTCCCGCGCTCAAGGGTACGAGATCCATGTTCAGCATGACGTGGAAGATGTAGGGAATCCCGAATATCTGGACGAAAAAGAGCCCGATCTTGTTGATCACGAGCCCGACATTCCTGGTTTTGACGCCCCTGATGAGGCTCAGCACGTGGGCGATGTTCAGATGGACCAGCCCGACGACCAGAGAAAAGACAATAAATGATATGGGCTCTGAAAGCATGGCCTCGACAAAGCCTGCAAGAGCCAGTGTTTTGGGTGGAATGCCCATATAGCGGTCGAGAAAGTCTCCCATGAGCGTACCGGACAGGATGCCCATGACGAGGGAGACAGACCCGCAGATGATGAGCACCCTCCTGAACAGCCTCGTCCCCTCGGCCTGGGGATCGTCCACCAGCTTGTCCAACACGAGCCACACCGTGAGGAGAAGCCCCACGGCATAGATCACGTCATTGAGCATGAGGCCGAAGAAAAACGCAAAGAAGTACGCAATTGAGGGCGTCGGGTCCCAGTCGCCGTACCGGGGTATGGCGAAGAGATTCACGATGACCTGAAACGGCCTGATCCCTTCCGGGTTCTTCAGCTTCGTGGGCGGCGTCTCCTGCGGACCGGGCGGACGCGAGTCCACGAACACCTGCCTGCCGTTGCGGGAGAACTCGGAGGAAACCCTTTCGATGCTGCCCTGGGGCACCCACCCTTCGAAGAGGGTGATGTATCTGGCCGTTGCCGCCATCTCCAGCACATCGAGCCGCGAATACTCTCTTTCAAGGATGTCCCGGTACACGACGATTTTCTCGAGCCTTTCCTCGATAATGCCCTGAATCTCGCTCTCCAGCGCGTCCAGCTCCTGAGCCAGGCCTTCTCTGATTGCGTCCCGCTTCGTATTGAACTCTCGCAGCGACATTCCCTCGTACAGAATGGGAAGAGGACTGCCTCCCAGGTTTGCCGCCGATTTCTCGATGCGGTCTTTGTCGCGCGCCCTGCCGAGAAGATACATCACATCTTCACCACCCGAGTGCGCGATCACCCGGTGCAGGATCATATCGCCCGCATCGTTCAGAAACGGTTCCGTTCCCTCGCGGGGGAAGATGATCACCCGGGAAAAGAGATACGGACCCAGGTAATGAAGATCGGCAAGCGGGACATCGATCACCTCGGCCAGGCTGTTGAAGTATCTCTCCGAGCTTTCCAGGCCGCCGACATTCCGCCTGAGGCTCTCCCGCTTTTCCAGAAGAGAGGAAAGCCGCTCCTTGAGCGCATTCACCCTGTTGATGACATCATCGGGATCGAGAGGCTCAGGATTGGGGGGCAGCTCGACCTCGCGCACGCCCCTGAGGCTGTCGAGCATCTCGTTGATCTCATAAACAGCCTTTCTCGTGAGCTGCTTTCTCGAAACAATGCCGGCTACCTCGGGAGGGGAGAATTCCCCGGCCTCCTCGACATGGAGCACACCGAGCTCCTGCAGATCGGCGAGGGCCTGTGATGAGGTGTCTTTCATGGCCGCCACCCTGACCCTCAGCATGTCTTCAGGATAATTGATGAGTATGGGGACCATGTATGCCTGCACCTCCCTGACCGCATCATTGTACGTCCGCCCTCTTGTGTGTGGCACCGGTGCCGGCGAACGCGGTTTTCCGCCTCCCGCATGAAGGCCGGCGGCACCGCCGAGCACATCGCAGGAAGCGCCCGTGTGCTATACTGCTTTATTCAGACTCTTGCGCATCTCATCCTCATAGCCCATGACGGCGAAGTAGATCGCCCGATCGAAAAAGAGCACGACTTTGTTGTTCAGCTCGAGCGCCCTGGACAGCTCGAAGGAAGAATCGTAGAACTGGTTTTCCATGACATAGATCCAGAGATGGCGTTTGATGAGAAGCAGCGTCATGACCAGATCGCTCAGCGGGATATTCTCATGGAACCGCTTTTTTCCGAGCTCGGTGTAGTGCAGCTTGATCTCCCCCTTCTCCTTGTCCTTGCTGAGCCAGGAATCGAGCCTGCTGTACACATCGAAGACGCGCCAGTAGACTTCCTTTTCGGGCAGAGTTTTATAGCTCTTGGTCTCTTCCCTGCCGAGAATATCTCTCATCAGACGTTTTGTCAGCTGATCGGCGTTGTCCTGAATCAGATCTACCAACTTCTGATAAATCATGTCACCCATGTCTCTCTCCTCTCCGTGGAATTTTGCGCTTTTCTTGAGGTGCCTCCCGCCGCCGGTCAATCGGGCGGAACTGCAGCGGGAATTTCTCAGGTGGGGAAAATGGGAATACTCTGTCAAGCATACGTTACCCCCGTGTGAGACAGGGGTCGCATGGGCCTTTTACCGTTCGTTCCCCAAGAGCTTTTGTCTCCACGCACACTGCACCGGCCATAGGACTGTAACCTCCAGTCACAACCGCATGCGCCATGCGGCAACTACCAGCCGACAGCATTCAGAAAGGAAAAAGCCCTTAAATTTAACAATAATGGGGGCACCCGGCAAAGTCAAGAGAAGGGCCGAAAATTTCTTTCATCATAATGAGGCACTAGATTGATGATCCGCCCCTGAGACCATGCAGCGGATAAACATCTTTTTCCTCTCCCTTTTGCTGTGCCCTCTTTGGCCCGCTCGAGCGGGCGCCTGATGGGGAGAGGAGAAAGAGGAATCACCACTGCATGCAGCAAGGTATCTTTAGAATGGGAAGGCGGGTTTCTTTGCTGCACAGAACCGGCATGTAGTGCTGTATCGCCTGTTTCAGAGGCCTGGATGAAAAAGGGCCGAGAGAAAGGAGGGGTAATGAGCTGATAAGAGGGGGGAGGAACAGCGCCTCCCCCCTCTGGCTGATGACTTTTACACGAGCAGCGGTGCTATAACCAGCGAAATGACGCTCATGAGCTTGATGAGGATGTTCATGGACGGGCCCGAGGTGTCCTTGAACGGATCGCCCACGGTGTCGCCCACGACCGCGGCCTTGTGCGCGTCGCTGTGCTTGCCGCCGAAGTGACCGGTTTCGATGAATTTCTTGCCGTTGTCCCAAGCGCCGCCCGAGTTGGCCATGAACAGGGCCATGAGAACACCGGTCAGGGTAGCTCCTGCGAGCATTCCGCCCAGGGCCTGCGCGCCGAGGATATACCCGACTGCGATAGGAGCCACAACCGCCAGGATGCCAGGCTTGAGCATCTCAAGCAGCGCCCCCTTGGTGGCGATGTCAACGCACCGTGCAGTGTCTGGCTTGCCCTTGCCTTCCATGATGCCCGGGATCTCGCGGAACTGCCGCCTGATCTCTTCGACCATCTTGTATGCGGCCTTTCCGACCGAGGTCATGGTCATGGCTGCCACCAGGAACGGGATGATGCCGCCGAGGAACAACCCCATGACGACCCACGGGTCCACGAGGTTGATGGACTCGAGCCCCACTGCCTGCGCAAAGGCGGAGAACAGGGCCAGGGCCGTCAGAGCCGCGGAGCCGATGGCGAAGCCTTTGCCGATTGCCGCCGTGGTGTTGCCCAGAGAATCGAGCTGGTCGGTCAGCTTCCGGACTTCCGGGCCCAGACCGGCCATCTCGGAGATGCCGCCCGCATTGTCGGCAACCGGACCGTATGCGTCGACCGCCATGGTGGCGCCCACGGTGGCGAGCATGCCGACCGCGGCGATGCCGATGCCATAGAGGCCTGCGAAGTAGGCCGAGAATCCAATGGATACCACGATGATGAAGAGCGGGATGGCAGTGGACTCAAGACCGACGGCAAGGCCGGTGATGATGTTGGTGGCAGGGCCTGTCTGGGATGCCTCGGCGATCTTCCTGACAGGGCTTGCCGAGCAGTACCATTCTGTCACCCAGCCGATGAGCACGCCCGCGATCATTCCGAAGAACCCCGCCCAGAACACGCCGTTCTGCACTTCCATGGTCCGCACTATGATGTAGGAGATGATCAGGAACAGAATGGCCGAGATGAGGCTGGAATATCTCAGTGCCGCTGCCGGGCCGGCCTTTGCCAGGGCCTTCACGGACCATACGCCTACCAGCGATGCCAGGAAACCGACCATGGCGAGCACGAGAGGAAGCGCGATGTAAGCGGACTGATTGCCTCCCCATCCGAGAACGCCGAGGCTCATGGTCCCGGCAATGGCGATGGACGCGATGACCGCGTTCACGTACGACTCGAAGATGTCTGCGCCCATGCCCGCGATGTCGCCCACGTTGTCGCCCACGTTGTCCGCGATGACTCCTGGGTTGCGGGGGTCGTCCTCGGGAATGCCGGCCTCGACCTTGCCCACGAGGTCTGCGCCCACATCCGCAGTCTTCGTGTAGATGCCGCCGCCCACACGGGCGAACAGCGCGACGGAAGAGGCCCCCATACCAAAGCCGTTCAGGTACTGGACCGTGTCAGGGGCGTTGAAGAAATAATAGAATGCCCCGATGCCTATCAGACCTAGAGCGGCAACCGAAATGCCCATGACCGCTCCGCCTCCGAAGTATGATACGTTCAGTGCTGCTTCGAGCCCGTAGGTCTTTGCCGCCTGGCTCGTCCGGACATTTGCCCTCGTAGCGGAGGTCATGCCTGTGAGTCCGGCAGAGATCGAGCATATCGCGCCGCCCACATAAGCGAGTGCCGTATGCCATTCAAGGCCCCACCACAGCAACAAAGCAACGATAATGACGAAGACTGCGAGGATGCTGTACTCCCTCTTGAGGAATACCATGGCGCCCTCGTGGATCTGTTTTGCCAGATCCTGCATGATTTCATTGCCGGCGTCTTTCTTCTTGAGATTGACATACATCAAGTAGGCGATGATGAATCCGACTACCCCCAACAACCACGCCCAATTTGCCCATTGTTCCATACGACGTTAACCTCCCTTCACGTACTTGGAATATCTCTTTCCCGTCTGTTGTAGACGTTCATTGCCCTGGTCACTCCATCGCGCAGACACATCTCCACCGCGGACGCCGCATCTTCAATCTGAGAGCGGACAACGGAGAGGTCTTCCTTCGCGAAATGCCCTAGCACATAATCGCTGGCATCGCAACTGATTCCAGGTCTTCCGATTCCGCAGCGCACCCTGACGAATCCGCCGCCCGAGAGCGCATCCACGAGAGAGATGAGACCCTTGTGTCCTCCCGTGCCGCCGCCGGACTTCACGCGCACCAGTCCGAAAGGTATGTCCATATCATCGTGGATGACGATGAGGTCGCCGGGATCGATGTTCATGGTTTTCAGAGGCTCTCCGCTCAAATTCATATAGGTGTACGGCTTGGCGATCATGACGGGCGTCCTATCTACTGTGCCTTTCCCGTAGATCATACAATTTTTCTTTGTTTTCAGAGGGATACGCCACTTCTCCGAAAGAAGGTCCGCCACGAGAAAGCCGAGGTTGTGCCGGGTATATTTGTATTGGTCTCCAGGGTTTCCCAGCCCGTATATCAATTTCATCCGTACACCTAAAAAATGAATACTCATTCATCACAAAACGTATATACCTTATCCCTATGGGTGTCAAGCACACTTTCCACGAGCTCAGGCCTGTTTTTCTTGAATTTTCTTTCACTTAATCTCCACGTCGCCGGGTTTCCAGGCCCTCCCCGGGCATGAAGCGGCGGGCCGGGGAAAAGGCGTCCCTTTTTTCATTCGATCACCTTGACTGCTGCTGTGATCATGGTATGGAAAAATTATGGCATTGACACCGGACATCATCGCGAACCTGCCCCGCTCGACCGGCGTATACCTCATGAGGAACACGGCGGGAGAAATTCTCTACATCGGCAAGGCCAAAGACCTGAGAAACCGGGTGCATGCGTACCTCGGCCAGGATACCAGGCCGAACGTCCCCTTTATCGCGGAACAGACCGTCAAGGTGGACTTCATCATCACCGGCAACGAAAAAGAGGCCCTCTTCCTGGAAAACCAGCTGATCAAGACTCACAGGCCGCGCTTCAATATCGACCTCAAGGACGGCAAGACGTATGTGCGATTCAGAATCAGCACCAGGGAGCAGTGGCCGAGAATATCCATAACCCGCAAGGTCCTCAATGACGGGGCGCGCTATTTCGGCCCCTACTCCTCGGCCCTGGCCACCCGCCAGACACTGAGCGCGATCGGCAGGATCTTTCCCTTGAGAAGATGCAAGGACACGGTCTTCAAAAACCGCATGAGGCCGTGCATGTACTTTCAGATCGGGCTGTGCAGCGGCCCATGCGCAAACAGGATATCGAAGGAGCTCTACGACCAGATCGTCGACGATCTCATCACATTTCTCGAAGGCAAGAACCAGTTCCTGGAGAAGAGGCTCATCGAGCGCATGAAGAAGGCCTCGGCCCGCCAGAACTACGAGAAGGCGGCGCGGATACGCGACCAGATCTCAGCGATCAGGGACACCCTGATCCCTCAGGTCGTGGTCGGAAACACCCGGACGGACACGGATATTTTCGCGGCCTACCGCCACCAGGACCAGGTGCAGATCGCCGTGCTGCATGTCGTGGCCGGCATGCTGACCGACAGCCACTCCTTTACGGTGAAAAACACAGAGGAAGACGAGTTCATGACGAACTGCATCCTGCAGTTCTATCTCAAGGGCAACGACGTGCCGAAGGTCATCTACTCTGACACTGTGCCGGAAGGCGTCGAACACCTCCAGGAGATCCTGTCGGACATGAAAGGATCAAGGGTCTCTATCCGCAAGGCCGTTCGGGGCAAGCCCAGGCAGTGGATGGGCATGGCCAGGGAAAACGCACGCTCTCACGGGAGGAAGGCCGAGACATCGGTGCTGGACGATATCGCCCGCCATTTCCATCTCTCGTCCATTCCCTACCGCATGGAATGCTTCGATATCTCCTCGTTTCAGGGGAGCCACCCCGTGGCCTCGCGGGCGGTCTTCGTGGGCGGCGAGGCGGACAAGTCCCTTTACCGCCACTACCGCATCCGCGGCATCGAAGGGCAGGACGACTACGCCATGATGGAGCAGGTGCTCGCCAGGAGGCTTTCCGGCGACGAATCGCGGCCCGACCTCCTGGTGATCGACGGCGGCAAGGGGCAACTCAACGCCTGCTCCAAGGTGCTCGAATCGCTCGGCATGACCCACATCCCCGTGGTGGCCATGGCGAAGCCCAGGGGCGCACAGAAGGACAGGTTTTTCCTTCCCGGCAGGAAAGATGCCGTGATACTGCCGCCGAGGAGCCAGGCCCTGAAGATGATGCAGCGGATCAGAGACGAGGCGCACCGCTTTGCAGTGAGTTATCACAAGCATCTGAGATCGAGATCGGTCACGAACTTTCTGGAGAGCATCCCCGGGATCGGGCCAAAAAAGGCGCGCTCGATCCTCATGCACACAGCTCATATCCCTGAGCCCGCGAAGCTGCAACCGGAGGACCTCCAGGGATGCCCGTCCCTTACCAGGAAGGACATCGACAAGGTTCTCGCCTTCTTCAGGGAAATGAACTGAGCCCGCGCTCTAAAAAAGGGCGCCCCTGTTCCTCCCGGCCGGAAAAACCGGAGCCCCATTTCTCGACATCGCCTGTTTCCCTGCAGAACCACTCCTGAGAAGGTCTGCAAGAATCGTCTTCCCATGGCCGGGGCCTTGGTCTATAATTCTCATCCATGGGCAAGAGAAAAAAAGGGAATTCATATTTGCTTCAAGGCGAATACGGCTTTCTCCTGCAGCCGGTCCTGCGGAGGCTGTTCAGCCAGATAACGATCCCTGATCTATACAGAAAGTCTGTTTCGGGCCTTGCGGAAAAAGGGCATATCGTCTTCGTGCACAGCATCACCAGCACTATCGACGGCATGCTGATGAACTACCGCTTCTCCAGAGAGGGTCTCCCCTCGCCGAAGATCGTCTTCGGCAAGAAGTTCATTTTCCTGCAGCCGCTTCGCGGACTTATGACTCTTCTGGCATCTCCGTTCGCCTCACTGTCTTCGCCCTTTGAGAACGAGTTCTACAAGGAGTTTCTCCTCGATGAGGGCAACGCCTCTGTGATCTC
>DCDF01000054.1 GCA_002316295.1 Syntrophaceae bacterium UBA1062
GGCTCAAGCCTGGGAGGAAAGAAATAGGGCACCTCTTTCTTGTACTGGAGAAATTCCTCGCCGAACATTCTCTCGAGCCTGCCCCACTCGCGCTCCTGCTTCCGCGGAATATACGACTTGAAGAAGATCAGGGCCATGATGATCCAGATGACCGGGTTTCTCGCCATTATGCACAGGCCCGTTGCTATGATGAAGCTTCCGAGATACAGCGGTGACTGGATGTGCGCATAGGGCCCGGATGTGGTGAGCTCTTCGTTTTTCCTCAAGTGTCCGGTG
The DNA here is from genome assembly GCA_002316295.1 of Syntrophaceae bacterium UBA1062. GTDB lineage: Bacteria > Desulfobacterota > Desulfomonilia > UBA1062 > UBA1062 > Phosphitivorax. The sequence goes on from DCDF01000054.1 coordinate 277, forward strand.
GCCCAGAATCTCAAGGCCTCTCCCGCCGCAATGAGGATGAACCCGAAGAAAGAAGACGTCAGGCTGGGATTGGCGAATATCACCAGGATGACGATCATTGCATACAGGGGAACGGTCTTGCTGGTGATCTTTTCTAGTCTATCCTCCCAAGTCATTCTCATTCCTCCAATAAAACGTTGCCCTGCTTTGTATCCGTTTCTCGGTATCCAGTCAAGCCAAACATGTTACGTGCAGCGCGGCGCGTGTCTCCGGAAAAGGGGACTGAATGGGCGCTCTGAAGAGAACCTTGCGGCCCGATGAAGCGGTAACATCTCGGGCGTCGACTTTAGGGCCCCGGCGGAGCAAGCGAACGCGGCTGTCCTGCGGGATTCGCCCGAATGTTTCCCCACAGGGCTGTTCCGGCAGCGGAAGGAACCCTTCTTCCTCTCCGCCCCCTCGCCCGTTTTTCAGCGCTGCTCTGCCGGGACGCGTTCACCCGCCGATGAGGGGCTTCTTCGCCTGCTTCCTGATCTCTTTTTCTTCAGCCCATTCGATGAGGCCGCTCTCGATATTCACCAGGTTCAGGGTGAACTTGTAATACACGTCCTGGACCCTTCCGGCCGCCTTTTTGATAGAGGTGATCTCACCGAAGAGGAAGTAGTCCGCCCCTACCTGGCGCCCGATGACGCTTGATGTCCTTGGATCCACATATCCCGAGCTCGTCTGGTACTCCAGCTGCTTGATCATCTCGTCGTTCACCTCGTTGACGGCGGTGAACCGCACCCGGCCCGACTTCAGGAGCGTGACCCTCATCTTGTCGGTCACCGCCTTGGTATCGAGATGCTCGTCGGTCTTGTTCTTCACCTGGTGCACGTAAAGGACCGGCCGCTCGCCCGACGTGAGAACGGGGGCGGCGAGCAGAGAATTCACCATCTTCTCCGCGATCATCTGAAGATCGGTCGATCCGAACTCCGTGGTCACCGTTTCCACCTGCTCGGCGCTGCCGTAGGTGACCGTGGGAGACGAAGCGCAACCCGAGACTAAAAATACCGCACATACGAGGAAAACGAGAATCGTGATCCGTTTCATTTTTTCTCCTCCTGGCTTCGCGTAGTTATGAACCCGTATCCGTGAGGGGCCGCAAGTTTCTCACCATACATCTGAAGCTCACCGCATTGGGGCCGGGAGCGGTCGACTTGAAGCCGCGCGCCTCTTTTCCTGAAAGTCCCGCCGGTATCCACGAAGTGACGGTCGAGAGCTCGAACCCCGCTGCGTCGTACCAGATGAACCGGTATTCGAACACCACGTCCCTCGAGCTGGTATTTTGCAGCACGACCTGGGCCTCCATGGACGAACCGAGGTCGAGCGGCCGGATGCTCACCTCGCCGAATGCGATCCTGCGCGCCAGGCCTCTGTCGTTGATCTCCTCTTTCTTTGAGCTCAAGCCCCCCGGGCCGGCCTGCACATGCAGGACATTGGGCGCAGTCCCGGCGCACGCCGCCAGAAACACGGCCGTCAGCATCAGCATTATCCATCTCCTTGCCATATCGAGCCCTCCTGTCTAATAAGCTTTTGTCTGCAGATTCAGTCCGGCATCCGTATCCCTGCACAGGACGATGAGATGCCGGGTCCCTTCCGGAATTTCGACCTCCGCCTCATGACCGCCCGGGATACTCTTCAGGGTGATCCGGCGGGTATGTTCAGGCACGAAGACCCTGGCTGCCTGGATCTCCTTGGGGAGCGTCGCCCACGCTCTCAAGTCCGCCTGCTCGGTCACGGCCGACGCCAGGGTGCCGGTTATGGCGCCGAGCGCGCCGTATTCCCTGGACATCCGATTGGTCATTCGGGCCTTGAAATACAAGCGGGCCGCCTGTTTGGCGAACAGGACCGGAAACTCGTCGAGCAGGGTTCTGGAAGCGATGGCGTCCATATCCGATACCACGGATGTCTCGACGCTCTGGCCCTCCCAGAGGACGGCTCCCGCCCGTGTGCCCGACGGAACGAAACGGTACACCGGCAGCGATGCGAAGGCAAATCCCCCTTCCGACAGGGGGATGGGGAGGCTCAGCGGCACCTTGACCGGGGCGGAGCCGTGCTGGAAAATCACGAAGATATCGATCCCCCGGCCGTACGCGCTCTCGAGCTCGCCGTATCGGGCCTGCCACATCTGCTCGTCCTCAGGGAACCCAAGCTCCCTGCTGAGCCGGATCAGGTCCTTCTGTATGCTCCTCGAACCTGGCGCCGCCAGTATCCCCTTCTTCAGGTCGATATACGCTTCGTCCGCCTCCCCGCCGAGCTCGTAGACGAGAGACGAGATATAATAGGCAAACGCATTCTGATACACGCTGTGGACGTTGCCGGCCTTTTCCTTGAGCCCCTGATACCCGTCCCTGTCAGCCTTCTCGAACGACCGCTCCCAGCCGCCGGCCGAGCTCTCCGCCTTTTGAAGAGCCTTCGCATGCTTATCGGCGAGCTCGTTCTGTCTCCGGTATGCATTCCTGATCTCCACCCGCGCTCCCTCCAGGTCGCCCCTCATGAGATAATTCACGGCGTTCATGGCATGGATCAGGATCTTTTCGAAATCCTCCCCCTCGTAGGGTTGAACCTGCTCGTTGAGAAGCAGAGAGCCCGCCTGGGAAGCGGTCCTGCCCGCGGAGACGACCGCCCTGTCTTCGTACTGCCTGATCCTGTCGGCGGCGAGCTGGAACTCACGGGAGCTCTCTTCATACTCTCCCAATGCCTGCAGGAGGGTGGCGCGCTCCAGACGAATGAGTACCTCGTTTTTGCCCCTGGCCGCTTTTTCCGGAAATACCGAGAGGGCGTCGCCGAACCTGCCCTGGGAAATGGAGAGCCTCGCCTGCTGCGTCGTGTATGTATAGCTGGAAAGCGAAGAGCAGCCTGCAGCGAGGAAGAGCATGAAAATCCCAGAGATCAGACAGGAAAGCTTGTATGCCATTACGGTGACGTCACGTCCGCCGGTTTCAGGATATCCCCCGGACTGATCCGGGAAGAGCCGCTGACAGATTCAACCCTGCACGCCTTGGGAAGCACGTCCGTCACTACTACACGATCGAGGACTTCCTCGTCAAACGCTATCACGCTCCCGGTGTCCGGGTCCACAATGGGCGAGCCCCTGCGGATGACATCGAACATCTCGCCTTTTCGTATCCGGAAATTTCCGCCCCTGTCCGCAAAGGCGGTCTTGCCCTTGACAGTGACCACCTTGAAGGGATAGAGGGCATCGACGGTTCCGGCCATGAGATCGTGGGCGAGCTCTTCCCGCAGATCCACGATCAGACTTCCGGGCATGGGCCGGGGTTCCGCGGTGTCTTCACGGATCCTGCGCTCGATCCTGCCCTGTCCGGGCACTGTGGCAACGATCCTGCCCGTATCCACATCCAGAATCCTCAGGTCGACCCTGATCTCGCCGCGTTCGACCCGGTCGGTTCTCGCTGTGTAGGCTACGGGCTTGAGCTCGACGTCACGGGCCGCATAGGTCAGGGTCCCGACGGCGATGAGCTGTACGCCGAGCGACCTGCCTTTTTTCGCCAGCGCGCTTCCGTCTCCTCCCTTTTCGATCTCTTCAGCGAGCACATCCGCCTTGGCGCGCTCAATTACGCTGAATTTAGATGAGTCCGCGAGCTTGCGGATGAAGATATCCGTGAGAACGGGCAGCTCGATCTCCCGGAGGATCTCCTCGGGTATTTCCACCTCCCGCATCCGGTATCGGGTATGAGCACCCGGAGCGAGAGTGTCGTACTCCTGTTCGATGACCTTCACCGGCTGCTCGATGGTCCAGAGCGTGAACCTGGGCACCGCGATCGAAACCGGTTCGGAGGCCGCAGCCCCAACAGCCGCGAAGACAACAGGCAGAACGAGACAGATGAGTCTCCTCATGCTATCCTCCTTGGATAAGACGGTCTGAGAAAAAGGTTAAAACGCTACACCGAGCCCCACCATGACGCCGCGGCGGGAATGAAACCCGACACCGGCGTTCAAGCCCTGGATCACATACCGCAAGCCGAGCATCCAGGAAATGTTGTTGTCGGACTCGGAATCCACCTCGAAGTTCTGCCCGCCGAATCGCCCGATCGTAACCGTATCCTGGCTGGCGTATCCCATCCCTGTCACGGCAAAGAGCGCCGGGATTATTTCGGCGCCGAAGCTGACATACACCTCCTGCTCGTTGCCGTCATTGAATTCCCTCAGAGACTCATACGCCGGCGCTGGCGTCGGGGGCAGGACTGCGGAGGGTATGCTCTCATCGGTGTCGGCCACGCTCACCCCCAGGCCAAAGCTGAAGGCTCCTCCTTCAGGATGCAGGTTGGAAAGAAAGATACCCCCCAGCTCCACTCCGAGACTGGGATCGTCTATTTTCCCGCCGATCCCGTAATTCACCTGAACGTATCCTTCCGCCGCGCACACGGCGGGAATCAGCATCATGAGGACAGCCAGCGCTCCCAAACGTCTCTTCATGTCTTGACCCCCGGGAAATTGTTTCTATCATGTATTTTAATCATACTACTTGAAGACTGGAAAAATCAAGGTTGACAGTGTTTCAGAAAACACTTATATAAGAATATACAAATACTCTTGTAAAGGAATATAGCATGTCGCAGAATGAGATGACAGCTTCTTACTTAAAGGCCTTAGGGCATCCGGTAAGACTCATGATCGCCCGAGAGCTCATCAACGGCCAGAAGTGTGTCGGGGAGGTTGAAAATTCACTGCACATCCGCCAGGCGAATGCATCGCAGCACCTTTCCATTCTGAAGATAAACGGTATCGTCGACTGCATCCGGAAGGGAAACCTGAAGTGCTATTATCTCAAGGAGCCGAAAAAAATTCAGCAGCTGCTCAATATCCTCGAACACTATCAATAGAAAGGACGCGCACATGTACGATATCATCATCGTGGGGGCCGGACCTGCAGGCCTGACCGCCGGAATCTATGCATCACGGTCCAGGATGAAGACGCTCCTGCTCACCAGCCAGATCAATCCAAGCCTCATCACGACAACGGATATTGTGGAGAATTTCCCCGGATTCCCTGGAGGGATCACAGGCTTTGAGCTGATCGAGCGCTTCACCCAGCAGGCCAAGCTCTTCGGCCTCGAGATCGCCGAAGACGATGTCGTATCCCTCGAGCGCGACTCCCGCGATTCCATGGATATCTGGAAGGTGAACACATCCTCCAGGTCCTTTGAAGGATTTTCGCTCATACTCGCCACAGGCTCCCAGTACGCGCACCTGAACGTGCCCGGTGAAGAGAAGTACACCGGCAAGGGCGTATCGTACTGCGCGACCTGTGACGGACCGTTTTACCGCGACGCACACGTGGCGGTTGTAGGTGGAGGGAACACCGCGGTCCAGGAAGCCCTGTTCCTCACCCGTTTTGCATCCCGTGTGACCATCATTCACCGCCGTGATCGTCTGAGGGCCGCGCAAGTGCTGCAGGACAGAGCGGTTTCTCATGAGAAGATCAGCTTCGAATGGAACTCTATCGTGGAGGAGGTTACCGGCGGCGACACGGTCGAGGAAATCAGGATCCGTGATGTGAAAGACCCGGCAAAAAAGAAGACCCTCGAAGTACAGGGCGTTTTCGTCTTCGCCGGGTATATCCCGAACACCGCCTTTGCGAGGGATGTGGTCGCATGCGATGAGAGCGGGTATGTAATCGTGGACGATCAGATGAGAACATCGGCAAAGGGCGTCTATGCCTGCGGCGACTGCACGAAGAAACTCCTGCGCCAGGTGATAACGGCCTGCGGTGACGGAGCCACCGCTGCGTTCGCAGCCGAGCAGTATATTCAGGACCTCAAAGGCAACCCCTACGGCACCTGGAGCGTGTCCTGATACCGATACAAGGAAGGAGATGAGCATGGGTGAGGAGAAATTCGTGGAAAACCCCGATTATCCCATCGAATTGAGCGATGACACGATAAGCGAGGCCGTAAAGAAATATCCGTTCATCGTTGTGGACTGCTGGGCCGAGTGGTGCGGGCCGTGCAGAATGCTGGGGCCGGTCATCGAAAGTCTGGCGAAAAAACACCAGGGCGAGATCGTCTTTGCCAAGCTCGATGTGGAAAAGAATTCCCAGACCGCCGCGGAATACGGCATCCGCTCCATCCCGAATCTGCTCGTGTTCAAGGATGGCACAAAGGTTGGAGACATCGTAGGAGCGATGCCCGAGGACAAGCTCCTCGAGCGCATCAGGACCTTCAAGTAAAGAAAGCCGGCTCCTGTCAGAAAAGCTTTCTGCTGTCCAGAAGGATCGTGACCGGGCCGTGGTTGACGATGTGGACGTCCATCTCGGCCTGAAACTGCCCGGTAGCGACCTTGCCGTCATGCAGGGAGGCGACGCGCTCGACCATCTGGCTGAACAGCTCTGATGCCTTCCCGGGCTGCTCCGCAGCCGAATAGGAGGGCCGCTTCCCCCTGCGGGCGTCTCCCAGGAGGGTGAACTGGGATATCAGGAGGATCTCTCCTTGGGCTTGCCCCACGTCGAGATTCATAACCCCATGCTCGTCGTCGAAGATCCTCAACCCGCAGATCCTGCGGGCGATGTGGTCGATATCGCTCCAGCTGTCGCCCGCCTCGATCCCGATGAGGCAGCACAGCCCTGCATCGATCCGCGAAATCTCTCTTCCGTCAACCCTGACGGACGCTGTTTTCACTCTCTGGACCACAGCCCGCATCGGATGCTCCTTTCATAATCAGAAAACAGCACACTCTTCCCGGCAGAACCGGGAAACGATATCGGCGGCATCGCGGCCTCAACGTATGAGGGTCATGTTCAGTATCATACCCTGTCGGAAGATGCTGAGCTCCATCCTCCTGCCGTTGATTCCCTGTATGACCTTCTTGAACTCCCCAAGCCCCGCTATCTTGGTATTGTTGATGGCGACGATGACGTCACCCGGCCTCAGGCCGGTGCTCGCGGCGGCGGAGTTGCTCTCGACGCCTGCGACGACGACCCCGTCGATGGTGTTCGGCACCTCCAGAGAATCACGCAGGGGAGGAGTCAGGTCCGTAACGCTCGCTCCCTGCAGGAACCTGCTGTCCTGAACCACGAAGGTTTCTTCGGGAGTCTGGGCTTTCGCGAGATCCCCGATCGTCACATTGACGGTCTTCCGGCCGCCGTTTCGGACCACGGTGACCGGCACACTCGTGCCGGGAGCGATTTCCGAGACGAGGAACTGAAGAGACGAGGGATCATTCACCGCCCTGCCCTGGATGGAAACAACCACATCACCCTGCCGGATTCCGGCCTTTGCGGCGGGAGAGCCCTTGACGACATCAGCGATCAGCACTCCCTTTGTCGACTCGAGCCCCATGGCCTCGGCTATGTCCGGGGTTACCTCCTGCACCGTCACCCCGAGCCATCCCCTGACGACCCTGCCGTATTGCCGGAGACTGTCGACCACATTCATCACGAGATTCACGGGAATGGCGAAGCCGATCCCGATATTGCCACCCGACTGCGAGAGGATCGCGGTATTGATCCCGATGAGCTCACCCTCCATATTCACCAGCGCGCCGCCGGAATTGCCCGGGTTGATAGGCGCATCGGTCTGGATGAAATTCTCGTACTCGGTAATGCCGAGACCCGTCCGTCCCAAGGCGCTGATGATCCCGTGGGTCACCGTGCCTTCAAGACCATACGGATTGCCGACGGCGAGCACATAGCTGCCGATGCGAAGGTCTGAGGAGCTCCCCATCTTGATGACGGGAAGATCTTTGGCATCGATCTTTATGACAGCCACATCGCTCTTCGGATCCGTTCCGATGATTTTTGCCGTGAACGTCCGTTCATCAGAAAGGCGTACCTCCACCTCGTCGGCCCCGCTGACCACATGGCTGCTGGTGACGATATATCCGTCTCCGGATACGATTACTCCCGATCCCAGGGCCTGCTGTACCCGCTCCCTGGGCACCCGGTTACCGAAAAAGTCCCGGAAAAACGGATCGGAGAAAAGGGGAGACTGGTTCGTCGACACCTTCTTTACCGAGGAGATATTCACTACCGACGGAAGAACCTTCTCCACCACGTCTTCGATCCAGTTTCTCTCGGAAGGCTTCGGGATCTGCGCCTGAGCAGCAAAAGGAATAAGCAGGATGAAGAGGGCCGCCGATATATTTCTCATCTTCCTGTGCATAGGGATATCACCTCACTTTTCCTCCTCATGTTATTACCTTATAACAAATTCACAGCCTTACTCAAGTTGATCCTGTACACGCCGGAGAAAATGCTGTATAGATTCGTCCTCATGGCTTCTCGACACGGCATGGATCCCGAGAAGTGTTCCGGGGCGCACACATCCGGATCTTCCGGAAAAGAGCGGCCTGATCGCTGTATCGGCGGCGGGGAAGATCCCAGTGGATTTTCGGAAAAGACCGGGGGCGGACCGGGGCTGAGCACGACGCGGGATTATCACCGGCACGTCCCTGTCGATCTCATGAGAGAGCTCACCATCTGCGAGTCGTTTGCAGGGCCTGATTCTCCATATGCGGTCGCCCTCGAAAGTCCGTCCAGCTACGGCGCAATGGTGGGTGACTTCCTTGCCCGAAACGGCCTGCTGAGAGAGAACGCGATCATATGCGAGGCCGGAGGGGGGTACGGAAGCCTCATGCACGGGCTGCTGAGCAGCCGGGGGGATTCCATCGCCCGGATATACATGATCGATCTCTCCCGAAGCCTCCTCCAGAAACAGCGCTTGCTCCTCTCCGCATGGCGGGAACGCATCACTTCCATCCAGGCGGATATCCACGAGATCATGGGCGCCTTCTCCGGGGTTGACCTCTTCATCATCAACGAGGTCCTGGGAGATCTGAACACACTGACCGCAGTGGATCCCGCAAGCATTCCCCGAGAGGTGCGCGAGCTCGTCGACGCTTATGACCTTGACATTCCGGACAGACCGTTCAATTTCAACATCGGGGCGGTGAAGCTGGTGGAGACACTCTGCCGAAGCGGGGTCCCCGCATTTTTGAGCGAGCACTCATGCGACCCCATCATCCCGGAGAGCATGCCGTTTCTCGCTAAAGGGCTCGAGCTGGATGCATACCCGCGGGAGATACGGCTGTACCGGCACAGCGAATACACCATCCGGTTCTCACACCTCGAACGGGTCGCCCGCGCCCACGGCAGGAGGGTGAGCTCCGGGTCGCTCATCGATCTCGTCGGTCTGAAACCCTCGAGGCGCCTGGAGACGATATTTCTGACGCGCGCCTGCGACACGGACACTCATGAGATCATCTTCGAGCTGCTCGACCATATCCGGGAATACCGGTGGCTGACCATTACGTGAGAAGGGGGCCCCTTTGCATACCTGCAGGCGCCGTGAGGCAGAGCTTCCGGAAAGGCCCCTGGAAGGGAATGGAAAGCCCGTCGGGGCTTATGCGCCTTCTCCGAAGTACTGGACCTGGTAGGTAAGAACCTCGATCCTCCTGTTCTTCCATGCATCCGCGGGAAGCCCGGCCTTGAGGCAGAGCTGGCCGAGAAAGTCCTCGCCGTCCGGCAGCTGCTCCCACACCTGGGGAAGGAAGGTCGCCGAATGCAGGCCGTATCGGATGATCACCCCGTCGACTCCAGGCCTCAGCCTTGAAAGGAGATCATCGGAGTCCGAATACTCAAGCGTTTTCGGCTCGGTGAGCACGCTCACCTCGATATCGATATCATCGAGCTCCGAGGACCGCAAAGGGTGGAACCTCGGATCGTGGAACGCGGCATTGACGGCATTGTGCCGCACGGCATCGACGACGGATTCGCGTGCTTCGAGAAACCCGATGCATCCCCTGAGCTGCCCGTGCTTGTGAAGGGTGACGAACACCCCGCGCTTCTGGCCTGTGACATCCTCACTCAGAGACTCCGGTTCGTCCTCCCGCTCTTCCTGCGTAACGCCCAGGTAATCGGCGATCGTCTTTCTGGCGATCCTCACCAGCGCCTTTCCCTGTTCCTCGCTGATCTTCTTTATCATGGCATCACCTCCCACTGATGGGAATATCGGCCTGTCGAAGCTTTCGGGCTACTCCTCCCCCTCGTAGATGCGGGTGTACAGATACCGGTTGTAGATGCTCGAAAAGGAGCTGAAATCCTCGTCTTCCGGGGTGGCCTCGATGATGGAGGAAAAACCGATGAGCTTGGCGTCGAGATCGTCGAGTATGTGGAGCAAGATCGCCTCTTTCGTCATGGGAAGCTTGGGCGAGCCGAACTCCAGCTGGCCGTGATGGCCGAGGATCATATGGAGCAGCTGGAGCCTGAGCTCGTCGGGGAATGCCGGAATTCCGGCGATCGCCTGGTCGGTCATATAGGCGGAGAGATAGACGTGTCCGATGAGCCTGCCCATGGCGGTCATGTCGATGACCCGGCTGAAGGAATACTCATAGATCTTTCCGATGTCATGCAGCAGCGCCCCGGCCACGAGAAGGTCCCGATTCATGCCCAGGTGCTCGTAGAGAGGCAGGACGCTGTGAATCGATCTGATGATGGACAGGGTGTGTTCCAGCAGGCCTCCGATATAATTGTGATGGACGCCTTTTGCGGCGGGAGCCTTCTGGAATGCGTTTCTGACGCTGTCAGAGGAAAAGAGGGCCTCGATGAGCGCCTTGAGGTGAGCATCCTTGATGCCGGCGATGTGCGTCTCGATCTCGGCCATCATCGAGGGAATGTCCCTGCTGGTGGTTGCGATGAGGGAAGCCATCTCCACATCGTCCTCCTTGAGCTTCACGATCTTTTCGATCCTGATCTGGAGCCTGCCGTCGTATGACTCCACCCCTCCCCTGATTCCCACCACATCGCCCGGGCTGATGGATGAAACCTGCTGGCGCGCATCCTCCCACACCATGCCCAGGATGTCGCCGCTCCTGTCCGTGAGCAGGACCTTCGCATACGGCTTGCCGTTGCGCGCGGTCATGATCTTGCGCTGCGAAAGCAGAAAAACCGCCCGTATGGGATCTCCGTCGCGGCACTCCGAGACAAACTTGCCCTTCGATATCATATGCCCTCCCCTGAACATTCATTTTATCACAGCTTTAAGGATAACTGCAGGAGGAAAAGCATTTCCATCCCTGAAGGCAGGCGTGCAGCGGAAAAACGTGCAGCCGATCGATCGCGGACGACCGGGGGCAGGCGGGGATTTAGAGGATGTACCGGCTCAAGTCCTCTTTTTCCATGATAGGCCCCAGCCGCTCATTCACGTACTGCGCATTCACCACCACTCTTCCGGAGAGGTCGGCTCCTTCATAGGACACGTCCTCGAGGAGTTTTTCCAGAACCGTATGAAGCCTCCTTGCCCCGATATTCTCCGTATGATCGTTGATATACTGCGCGATGCGGGCGATTTCCTGGATGGCGTCGTCTTCGATCGTCAAGTCGATCCCTTCGGTGGCAAGCAGGGCCTGGTACTGCTTGATCAGGGCGTTTTTCGGCTCCACCAGGATGCGCACGAAATCCTCGCGATTGAGCGGATTGAGCTCTTCCCTGATGGGGAACCTCCCCTGTAGCTCCGGAATGAGGTCTGAGGGTTTGCTCACATGGAAGGCCCCCGAGCCGATGAAGAGGATGTGATCGGTCCTGACCGGGCCGAACTTGGTGTTGACGGTCGTCCCTTCGACGATGGGCAGGAGGTCTCGCTGCACCCCTTCGCGTGAGACGTCCGGGCCGTGGGTGGATTCCCGTCCGGCCACCTTGTCCAGCTCGTCGACAAAGACGATGCCCGAATTCTCCACCCGGTGCCTGGCTTCTTCGGTGACCTTGTCCATATCGATCAGACGGGAGACCTCCTTGGAGGCGAGAAACTCCTGGGCGTCCTTGACGCTCATCTTTCTCCGTCTCGTCTTCTTGGGCAGGATGTTGGAAAACATCTCCTTGAAGTCGATCCCCATCTCCTCGAGGCCCTGCCCGGAGAAGACCTCAATGGTGGGCATGGCCGATTCCCGGGCCTCTACCTCGATAATGCGGTCGTCGAGCAGGCCGTCCTTGAGCATTTTTCTGAGCTTCTCTCTGCTCTCCGCATGGACCTGGGCATCTTTCTGGACCGGCAGCAGATAATCGAGCACGCGTTCCTGGGCGATCTCCCGGGCCTTGGACTTGACTTTCTCGCTCTCCTCGCGCTGCACCATCTGCACGGCTATGCGCATGAGATCGCGGATAATCGATTCCACGTCCCTGCCCACGTATCCAACCTCGGTGAACTTGGAAGCTTCGACCTTGATGAATGGAGCGTCGGCGAGCTTGGCAAGCCTCCTGGCGATTTCGGTCTTCCCCACGCCGGTGGGGCCGATCAGGATGATGTTCTTGGGGTAGATGTCCTCCCGCATGTCCTCCGACACGCGCTGGCGGCGCCAGCGGTTTCTCAGGGATATGGCCACGGCCTTTTTCGCCTTGTCCTGGCCGACGATGTACTTGTCTAGCTCAGCTACGATTTGTTTGGGCGTGAGATCGTTCATGAGAGCTCCTCGAAGACCATCTTCTTGTTCGTGTAGATGCAGATGTCGGATGCGATCTCCATAGCCTTCTCAGCGATTTCCATGGCGGAGAACTCTGTGTAGCGGAGCAGGGCCTTGGCCGCCGCCACGGCATACTGGCCGCCCGAGCCGATACCGCAGATATCGTCATCCGGCTCCACTACGTCGCCGCTGCCGGAGAGCAGAAAGGTCTTCCCGGAGTCGGCAACGATCATCAGGGCCTCCAGCCTCCTCAAGACCCGGTCGGTCCTCCAGTCCTTCCCCATCTCGACCGCTGCCCTGGTCAGGTTGCCCCGGTACTCCCTGAGCTTGGCCTCGAAACGCTCGAACAGCGTGAAGGCGTCCGAGGTGGATCCCGCGAAACCCGCTAGCACCTTGTCCTCGTAGATCTTTCTCACCTTGCGGGCATTAGCCTTCAGGACCACGTTGTTCATGGTCACCTGGCCGTCGCCGGCCAGCACCACGTTCGCACCTCTGCGCACGCAGAGCACTGTCGTGCCTTTTATTTCCATTCATCCTCCTTTGCCTTAGGATGAGCCTTATCATACACATCCATGAGTTTGTCCAGGGTTAAATGGGTGTATCGCTGGGTGGTTGAGAGGCTCGCATGCCCGAGCATCTCCTGGATGGCGCGCAGGTCCGCGCCCGCGTCGAGCATGTGGGTAGCGAAGGTGTGGCGGATGACATGGGGACTCACATGCCTGCTTAATCCCATACGCTTCGACCACTGGTCGACGATGAGACGGATGCTTCGCGATCTGAGCCT
>DCDF01000254.1 GCA_002316295.1 Syntrophaceae bacterium UBA1062
CGAGAAAGCCGGGGATGAGCGATGTCTTCGTGATGGAGTAGAAGTCGCAGTAACCGCACCGTTTTCTGCAGAAGGGGAAGTGGATGTAGAGGCCGGGATTTTCCGTTCCGTCCGTCATCACGAATCCGTGTCCGAGCGCAGGACGGCCAGGAAGGCGCTCTGGGGAATGCTCACCGAGCCCACCATCTTCATGCGCTTTTTCCCCTCCTTCTGCTTCTCCAGGAGCTTGCGCTTCCGGGTGATGTCGCCGCCGTAGCACTTGGCCGTGACGTCCTTGCGGAAGGCGGAGATGGTGGAGCGCGAGATGATCTCGCCGCCGATTGCCCCCTGGATGGCGATCTTGTACATCTGCCGCGGGATCTCTTCCTTCAGGCGCTCACACGCCTGCACGCCCCGGGCGCGCGCCCGGTCGCGGTGGACGATCTGGGACAGGGCGTCGACCTTCTCGCCGTTGACCAGGATGTCCAGGAGCACGAGGTTGCTGGGCCGGTAGTCGATGAGATCGTAATCGAACGATCCGTAGCCCTGGGTCACGGACTTGAACCGGTCGTAGAAATCGAAGATGACCTCGGCGAGAGGCATCTCGTAACTCAGCTCGGCCCGGCCAGGGCTCGGATAGCGCAAGTTAGAGTTCACGCCCCGCTTCTCGATGCACAGGGTCATGACCGCTCCCAGGTATCGGTCCGGCAGCATCATGGAGGCCCGGATGTAGGGTTCTTCGGATTTGACCACGGCCATGGGGCCGGGGTAGTGGGCGGGGTTGTCAACATAGAGCACGGTCCCGTCTTTGAGCGTGAACCGGTAGCGTACGCTGGGAACGGAGAGGATGATGTTCAGCCCGAACTCTCGCTCGAGCCTCTCCTGGACGATGTCCAGATGCAAAAGCCCCAGGAACCCGCACCTGAATCCCTGGCCCAGGGCGATCGAAGAGTCCTTCTCGTAGATGAAGGCCGCATCGTTGAGCTTGTATTTATCCAGGGCGTCCGAGAGATCTTCATAGTCGTCCGAGGAGATGGGATAAATGGATGCGAAGACAACGGGCTTGACCTTTCTGAAGCCGGGAAGGGGCCTTTCGCACGGCCTCTCGTCCAGGGTGATGGTGTCGCCGATGCTCACGCTGGACACGGTCTTCACCCCTGCGATGATGTAGCCCACCTCGCCGGCGGAGAGCTTGTCGCGCTTCTGGCGGCTCAGGAGAAAGCGGCCCACCTCTTCGACCCGGTAGATCGAGTTATTGGACATGAACCGGATGGTGTCGCCGGCCTTCACCTCTCCGTGGAAGATCCGGCAGTTGATGACCGTGCCCCGGTAAGCGTCGTAGAACGCGTCGAAGATCAGAGCCGCCAGGGGTTCATCCGCCTCTCCGACCGGAGGCGGAATGCGCTCGACAATGGCCTCGAGGATCTCGTCGATGCCGGTGCCGTCCTTGGCCGAGCACTTCAGGTGTGAGGCCGGGTCGAGCCCCAGCTCGGAGTCGATCTGCTCCAGCACCCGATCCACGTCGGCCGAGGGCAGGTCGATCTTGTTGATCACCGGGATGATCTCGAGGTCGTGCTCCATGGCCAGGTAGAGATTCGCCAGCGTCTGGGCCTGGACGCCCTGGGCCGCATCGATGAGCAGCAGCACCCCCTCGCACGAGGCGAGCGACCGGGACACCTCGTAGGTGAAATCCACGTGTCCGGGCGTATCGATGAGGTTGAGCGTGTAGGTCTTTCCGTCCCGGGCCGTATAGGGCAATGTTATTGCCTGGCTCTTGATCGTGATGCCCCGTTCGCGCTCGATATCCATATTGTCGAGCATCTGATCCTTGAAGGTTCGCGTGTCGCAGACCCCGGTCCGCATGATCAGGCGATCGGCCAGCGTGGACTTTCCGTGGTCGATGTGGGCGATGATGCTGAAATTACGGATGTCCTGCATATATTTTCCCTCGTTGTGGTGTCGTATTCGAAGCAGGGCTGTTTGTCAATGGGTGGTTCGAGGCTGGGGCAATGAGGTATGAGATGAATGATTCGATTATTTCCAGAAGAGATGAAGGGGCATCCCCCGTGCTTTTCTCCCGCCTCCTCATCCCCTGCCTGCTTCACACAGGGATTCATCCGAGAGGATGCGATCACAAAGCCATCCCAGCGCTCGGCAAAGCGCCCCGTCAGGGGCGCACTCTATGAAATCGCCGCAGCGGCTTCGAAGCCCTCGTGTATGGCCTCATAGGCCTTGCGGGGGCTTCTGGCGTCGCCTGTCACGTACACTTCTTTGCACACGCTTTTCGCCTCCTGCTCCAGGCCGTTGACCGGAGACGTACCGACCGCCGTGACTACGGTGTCGCAGGCAATGGTCTCCTCAGTCCCGTCGGTCTGTACCACGACGCCGTTTTCGGTTATGGCGGTGACCGTGGCTCCGGTCACGGCCTGAACGCCGTAGAGCTTCAGCATCTGGATCTCCACCCAGCGCGTGGACATGCCGATGTCCTTGCCCAGCCGGGGGAGCATCTCTATGATCTTCACCTTTTTCGTGCCCCGGGTGCACAATCTGCGCAGGGTCTCTTCGTTTTCGGCCTGATGCAGGAACAGGAAATGCAGAGCGTGCGGATCGAGCGTGCCCATTTTTGCGATGAACACGCCTGTCTCGATCCCGACGGCTCCCCCGCCTATGATGACCACGTTTTCCCCGACATCGGCCCTGCCGGCCAGCACGTCCCACGCCTGCACCACGTTGGCGCCGTCGATGCCCGGTATGCGCGGCGTGGCCGGACTGCCTCCGCTCGCAAGGATGATCGCATCCGGCTTCAGCCGTTCCAGGAGCGCCCGGTCGGCCTCCACGCCCGTGTGCAGCACAGCCCCCGAGCGCCGCGCCTTTGAGATCAGGGTGTTTTTGAGCGTGATGAATTCTCGTCTCTCTTCGAGGGCGCCGGCCAGGTTGAGCTGCCCTCCGAGGGTGTCCGATTTCTCGTAGAGCTCCACCCGGTGACCGCGTGCAGCCGCTTCAGCCGCAGCGCTCAGGCCCGCGGGGCCGCCCCCGACAACGACCACTCTTTTCGGTGACGCTGTCTTTGAAGATGCCGGGGATACGTGCTCGAAGCCCGCCCTGGGGTTCACCATGCACCCCACCGGCTCCAGGCGGAAGATGTGGTCGAAACACCCCTGGTTGCATCCGATGCACGCGGCGATATCGGCTTTTTCGCCCCGGACCAGCTTGTTCGGGAGCTCGGGGTCGGCGATCAGTCCTCGCGCCATGCCCGCCATGTCTGCGCTTTTCTCTCGGATGATTCTCTCCGCCAGATCCGGATCGTTGATCCGGTTGCAGGCGATCACGGGCACGTTCACCGTCTTCTTGACCTCACGGGCCAGGTAGGCGTAGCACCCCCGGGGCACCTCCATGGGAAGCTGGGGGACGCGCGTCTCGTGCCAGCCTCCGGTGACGCTGAAGGCATCGACCTCCTTCTTCTGAAGCTCGGCGGCGAACGCCAGCGTCTCATTGAGGGTGCAGCCTCGAGGCATGAAATCGTTGCCCCCGAGCCGTATGATCACCATTCCTTCCCGCCCTGCGGCGGATTTCACCGCCTCGGCCACCTCCAGGCCGAAGCGCATCCGGCCGGCCAGATCCCCTCCGTAACCGTCTGTTCTCCTGTTCGTGACCGCGGAGAGGAACTGGTTGATGAGATAGCCGGTGTTACTCAAAATCTCCACGCCGTCGAACCCTGCCGCAAGAGCCCGCCGCGTCGCAAGGGCGTAGTTCTCGATGGTCGAAGCGATATCGTCGGCCGTCATCTCGCGGGGCTCTTCACCCGTGAACCGAGACGCAACGGCCGAAGGCGCTATGGCCTGCCTGCCGAGCAGCGCCGAATGGGCATAGCGGCCCGCATGGTAGAGCTGGGCTGCAATGGATGCCCCATGGGCGTGCACGGCATCGGTGAGCCGCTTCAGGCCCGGGATGTATGCATCCGATTCAAGGCCGATGAGGCCGCGATTGCCGCTGTTTTCGTCTATTCTGCAGCCGCCCGCGACGATGAGCCCGACGCCTCCCCGCGCCCGCGCCTCATAGAAGGCGACGAGCTGGTCGGTGACCGTGCACTCGGGCGTGTAGTTGAGGTGCATCGCGGGCATGGCGATCCTGTTGCGCAGTGTTGTGTTTCCGATGACCACGGGGTCGAGCAGCATCATGAGACACCTCCAAAGCTTAAAGTAGAACTTTAAGCTTTATAGTATCCCGGATTCTCGTTCAGGTCAAGGGAATAACATTCGGACAGGGATGAAAAAGGAATACATGGGCCGGAGCACAGGGTGCTCCGGCCGGAGGCTGCTTTATTGGACAGGCTTTGCGAGCTGGAGTATCTCGAGCGGGATATCGATGTTCAGCTTCTTGATCTTCTCCACGTCCGCCATGATATTGAGATCCTCCTGCCTCAGAATGGGGAGACTTTCGGGCTTGGAGCCGTCCTTGAGGATCGCCGCTGCGTGCTGCCCGGCCAGGCCGCCCACAAGTCCGTAATCGGAGCCCAGATACAGGATCGCGCCAGGTGATTTGTGATACACGAAGCTCACGGCCGGGATTTTCCGTGTTCTGGTGATCTCGTCGAGCTCATTCCACGCCTCGTTGTTCCTCATTCCGTAATAGGCATCAAGGGGCACGATGAAAACCTCCGCACCCTTATCGATCAGCTCCTGGGCCGCCGGACTGAGGTGATCGTTCTTGCCCACCTGCTTGGCGGTCACGCTGAACCCCATGCCCGGAGCCTCTCTCTTGATCTCTTCTGTATGCTGCATTGCAGTCTCATCATCCGAATGGACGACCCCGATGGTCCCGGCCGACGGGAAGGCGAGCTTGACGATGCTCAGCGCATCCTTGACATTCATATAGACAGTCGAGCCGGTCAGGCCCGGAGCCCCTTCGGTGAGCGATCTGCATCCGGCCGACTGCGGAAAGGCGACGCCGGTGAACACCAGAGGAATGCCGGATGAAATGATTTTGTCCTTTGCATACTTCGTTGCCGGGGTCCCGATGGTGAATGCGAGATCGGGCCGGGCATCCGCTATTCTCGACGCCTCGCTTTTGATGCGCCTCAGCAGGCCGACTTTCTGCCACAGGCCGGCCTTTTCGAGGTCGAAGTCGACGATAGTGCGGTTGATGGTAAGGTTCTTGCCCTGCACGAGCCCGTTTTTTTCAAGTTCCTTCACGAATCCTTCATATGCATCCTGGAACGGCGCCAGGGCGACGATCTGCAGCACCTCGATCCGGTAGGTCCTGTCCTGGGCATATCCCGGAGCGGCGAAGCCAAGCACGAGCGCCGCAAACAAAAGAGCTCCGATGATTCTTTTCATACGCACTCTCCTCGATACGTGTGATATGGTTAATCTGAATCTCGTATCGGAAGCTTATGAACTTATTGTTAAATAAAATCATCATGTTCCGCATATGTTTACAGGTTATGTACCGATTCGAAAGGAGCAAATGTAAAATATTTTACATATTGTGAAACGTCGGTATTTTTGAGCGAGGAGGAGGGGCCGTTCCTCTCGAGAAATACCATTCTCGTCATTGACGGCTGGATGCCGGTGATGTTATTGGCTCGAAAGAGCATACAGCTGCGAAAGGCGACAGGAACGGCCGGGCTTCATGGCTTCGCCTTCGATCCTGACAGCCCTGCGGACCCCCGGCGGCAAAAAGCGGCACGGGATGATAATGTCCTCCCTGCATCCGGATACGGTCGATTCCACTGACACCCGAGAGAAAGATGACATCATGACATCCGAGGCAACGATCTCCATCTGGACAAGGAACTTCACCCTTCTCTGCTGTGCGAACCTGGCCCTGTTCATGAGTTCCCACGCCCTCTCTCCCACGCTGCCTGTGTACATGGTGCAGATAGGAGGAAGCCAGAGATCCGTCGGCTATATCATGGCCGCCTACACCATAGGCGCCATGATCATGCGTCCTGTTGCGGGCAGGCTGGTCGACCGGCGCGGCCGGAAGAAGATCATGGTGCTGGGCCTCTTTTCGGCACTGCTCATTACCTTGCTGTATCGGTTTGCGGCCGATGTCCCGCAGATGCTGGTGATACGCTGCCTTCACGGCCTGACCTACGGCATGATCGGCACGGCCATCGGCACCATGGTGGCGGACAGTCTGCCTGTGGCCCGGTTCACCGAGGGCATGGGGTATTTCGGATTGACCTCTTCGATCTCGATGGCGATCACCCCGGCGGTCGGTTTCTGGCTGATTGGCACATCAGGCTTTGAGGCGCTCTTTCTTGCAGTGGTCATGATGACCGGGCTCGCCCTGTTCTGCAGCTTTACGGTCAAACGCACTGGCAATCCGCTCGGACCTCAAACCGTGCCGGGCGGGGATGTCTGGACCGGCCTGTTGGAAAAAACAGCCCTTCCCGCATCCGGTGTGATGTTCTTCGTCTCCGTGGTATGGGGATCCGTGATCTCATTCATCGCCCTGCATGCGGCTGAGCAGGGCATCGCCAACATCGGCCTGTTCTTTTCCGCAAACGCCCTGGCCATGTTCATTGCCAGACCGCTGTCCGGCCGCTGGGCGGACAGCGGCAACATGGGCAAGGTCCTTCTCATCGCCAATCTGGCCGTGTTTGTCGGCATGGTGACGGTCGGGTTTTCTCAGACTGTCATGGGCTTTTCCCTGGCCGGAGCCGTGCTCGGCCTCGGGTTCGGGTTCTACATCCCCACACTGCAGACCCTGGCGGTTCGCGATGTGCCGGCGGACAGGCGCGGTGCCGCCACCGGGAC
>DCDF01000049.1 GCA_002316295.1 Syntrophaceae bacterium UBA1062
GACGATCGGGAGCTGAAGTTTCTGGGCCGGAGACACGACCGGAAGCAGGCACTCTCAGCCCTGGAGGCGGCCGCAGCCGCCGGGTTCGACAACATCGGCCTCGACCTGATCTACGGACTGCCCGGCCGGACGTTCGACGAGTGGATGTCCTCTCTTGGGCTCGCCATCGATCTTCACCCCGCCCACATGTCCTGCTACGAGCTCGAGCTCAAGCCCCATACCCCGCTCGGCAGAATGTGTGAGCAGCGCGGGATCGGGAGTCGTCCGGAAGACCTGGCGCGGGAATTCTTCGTGAGAACATCGGAGATCATGGAAGACTCGGGGTACATCCACTACGAGGTGTCCAACTTCGCTGCGGGCATGGACAGGGCGTCGAGACACAACCGCAAGTACTGGGACCACACGCCTTATCTCGGCCTCGGCCCAGCCGCCCATTCCTTCCGGGAAAACAAGCGCTGGTGGAACCACGAGTCGGTCCATCAGTATGTCAGAGACCTGAAGAAAGGCAAGTCGCCCGTGAGCGATTCGGAAGCCCTGGGGGCCGAACAGCTGGCCCTGGAGGCGCTGTTCCTCGGCCTGAGGACCAGGCAGGGGATCGATCTGGAGCGGTTCCGGCTCCGGTACGGGATCGATCTCATCAAGGAAAAGGGAAGACTGCTTCAGGAGTGGAGCGAATCAGGGCTCATCGACATCGCAGAGGGAAGCGTCCGTCCCACCCGCTCCGGCATGGCCGTGGCGGACGCCCTGGTGGTGCTGTAGGAGCCGCCGGCAGATGTTCCGAAACCCCCGCTCTATGAAGCCGATCTCCTCAATCCCCACAGGATGAGGCAAACGGCCGGGAGCAGCGCCAGCACCATGGAAACCGCCACCGCGCTGATGACCGCCTCCTGCAGGGCCGTGCCCTTCTTCCCCTTCGACGCATCGGGCATCATGGATCCGCCTGCGTCCCAAATGGAAGCCAGGAGCGGGTTGGCCCAGTTCGCATACGCTCCGTAGACCGCAAGCCAGGATGCAGCCTTCATGGCCGGGGCCCCCAATCTCAGCCTGGAGCAGAGAAAGCTCAGGAGGGCAAGCAGCATCCCGCCCATCACCCCTTCCACATGGCTCGCCAGGCCCATCCTGGGGTTTGCGAGCTTGGGAACGGCAAGGCCCGTGAGCAGGCCGAGCAGCAGGAGCAGAACACCGGAATGCGCCAGCCGGTGAGCGATCGCGTCCTTCACGATGACCGTATCCATACCATCTCCCCCTTCCCGTTGATCAGGCGAAAAAACGATCCATGGCATTTATTACTTAGTTACTGGACTAGTGATAGGCAAATATCATTGTTTGTCAATAACAAAGCGCACATGCCTGAGAGAGGGGTACTGCGTATGGACAGGAACAGGACGAGAAAAGGTCGAGGAGACCAGATCTGTTTTTCCGCCCTCTAGGTTCTCATGGAGTCCACGAGGTCTTTCAGGACACCCATGTCCACGGTCCGCTGGTACAGGGGCCTGTCATCGTGCCGGTATGCGATGAGGGTTTCTTCGAAAACGGATTTGTTCCTGTTCAGATAGATGACCCCCAGAGGGAACCTTCCGGGCTCGGTCGCCTTTCGGAACGCCGCCTCCCGATCGGAAGGGTCATAAGTGTCGTCGAGATAGTAGGTGTTTTCCTTGAACCACGCATACGTGTTCACTTTGTTGTAGGTGACGCAGGGCTGGAAGATGTCGACAAGGGCATAACCCTTGTGGGTGACGGCTTTCTTGATGATGTCCGTGGTCTGCCGCGCGTCTCCGGCGAATGCCCGGGCCACGAACGAGGCGTCGAGCGCTATGGCCACAGCGATGGGGTTGAAAGGCTCCTCGGTGACTCCTTGGGTCTGCACCGGGGTGACGAAACCCTGCCGGGTGGTGGGCGACGCCTGGCCTTTGGTCAGGGCGTAGACCATGTTGTTGTGCACAATGTTCGTGATGTCCGGGTTGCGCCTGATGGCATGCATGAAATGATTGCCGCCCTCCCCGTACATGTCGCCGTCTCCGCTTTCGGCGATGACCGTGAGGCCCCGGTTCGAGGCCTTGATGGCGGTCGCCGCAGGCAGTGTCCGGCCGTGGAGGCCGTTGAAATAGTGCACGTCCATATACTGCGGCGTCTTTGCGGCCTGCCCGATGCCGGAGACGAACACCACTATCCGGGGATCGAGCTCGAGCTCCTCAAGGGCATCCTTGACCGATTTGAGTATTCTGAAGTTCCCGCAGCCGGGGCACCAGGCGATATCGATCGCATGCTCGAAATCATACACGCCCATGAGTAGTCTCCTTCTTCTCCAGCATATCGCTCAGGCTCTCGCAGATGTCCTCGGGCATGAGGGGAAGCCCGCTGAACTTGAGAATCTTGTCGTCGAACACGATACCGGTCTCGGACCTGATGAGCCTGGCGAACTGCGAGGTTGCATTGCTCTCCACGATGATCTTTCTATGAGCCTTTTCCAGGAAATCCGACGCCGAAGGGTGCAGCGGATATACCTGCGAGAAGTGGAGGATTGCGGTGTCGTCCGCCCTTCCGAGCATGTCCAGCCCTTCCTGCACGGCATGGAGCGACGACCCCCAGCACACCACGAGATTCCGGTAGTCCCCGGGGCCGAAGAGCTCGGGCGCGATGGCCTCCTTGCGCAGGCCGTCGAGCTTCCTGAGCCTCTTGTTCACCATGTCGGTCCGCACCGAGAAGCTCTCGGTGATGAACCCGTCCTCGGTATGCTCGTCGCTATCGACGCGCACCCTGCCCTCACCGAATCCCGGGATGCCGCGGGGCGATACGCCGCTTCCCGTCAGCGCGTAGCGGCGGTAGTCCCGATCGGTCTTGATCACGAAACGCTGGTCGTACACCGTGTCAAGGTTTATGTCCGGGATATTGTATCTGCGCTCCAGAAAGTACTGGTCTGTGAGAACGAACACGGGCACCTGGTATTTGTCTGCCAGATAAAAGGCGTGCCGCATCAGGGAAAACCCCTGCTCGTGGGTGCCTGGCGCAAGGATGACCCTGGGGAACTCGCCGTGCCCGGAGTACAGGGCGAAGTTGAGGTCCGCCTGCTCGGTCCGGGTGGGCAGGCCGGTGGCCGGCCCAGGCCTCTGGCCAAGGTGGATCACCAGAGGCGATTCGATGCACCCGGCAAGGCTCAAGGCCTCCACCATCAGGGCATACCCTCCGCCCGAGGTGGTGACGAGCCCTCGGCCGCCTGCATACCACGATCCGATCGCCATGTTGATTGCACTGATCTCGTCCTCCGCCTGCTCCACCACCACGCCGGAGCCCTCGGCCTTTTTCGTGAAAAAGACCAGCACTCCGGTGGACGGCGACATGGGGTATGCGGACACGAAGGTGCATCCCCCCGCAAGCCCGCCGAGACCCACCACATTGATCCCGTCCGTGAGGATCTCGTGTTTGACCTCGTCTGTCCGCTCGATGGATACAGAGGCCTGTCCCGGCTTGAGCAGCCCCTTGCTCCTTTCGTATCCGGTCGCGGCGGCGGCAAGGTTCTTCTGCAGACGCTCCTCTCCCAGGCCGGAGAGGATCATCCGGATCTCGTCATCCATGAGCCCTTTGTCCACATAGAACAGTCCGGCAAGGATCCCCAGAACGATCGTGTTCGCATATACGGGCCCTCCCGCCTCGCGGGCAAGATCGTTTATGGGCACTTCGAGCACGGGATGGTGGCCGTCGAGATATCTTTTGTCGATAAAAGACCTTTCACCCAGGATCACGGTTTCGGGAGTGATCCGGTCGTGGAATCGCTCCATGGCGTCTTGGTGCAGGGGAACGAAGATGTCGATCCGCCGGGTGTAGCAGAATACCCTCCGCGACGAGATGCGGACCTGTGTGGAGTTGTTGCCCCCGCGGATGCGCGACATGTACTCGCTGTAGGAAAACACGTTGTAGCCGGAGCGCTTGAACATCCTGGTCAGGATCGCTTCCAGGGTCTGCAGCCCCTGGCCCGCCTGCCCGGAGAAAACGATGGACATGTCATCCCGAGGTTTGAATACCATATATACATGGTAGCCTTTCGCAGACGAGATTCAACAGATGCCGGCGCCCCTCATCCGGCGCAGGTCATTGGTTTTGCCGGGAAGCCTCGTACAATGAAACCCTAGGGCCGCTTCCATTATGACAGGTCTGTGCCGACGCAGCCGAAGCAGGCCCGGAAGAGAAAGGCGATGGATCTCACAACCCTCGCTCTGGCCGGCGTCTGGGCAATATGGTGTCGATCCTGAATATTGCCGCAATCTCGGGCGTCATCGGCATTCCGCACAACCCCTGCGGGGATGAGGCAGGCCCTCATGATCGCTTCCCCCAGAGGATCTGTCCCGACACGTCCCGCCTCCGCCTGTTGCGAGGGTGCTGAAGCGACCCGCTGCGTTCCGGGCGCAGGGCCCTTCGTTCAGACGGTCGAATTCCCCTATTGATGCCTTCGGGCCGGGATGCTACTATCCGGATACGTTAGACAGCCCGGTGCCCCTTTCGACCTTTTTTGAGCAGATGCGTGGCAATGCGATGATGAATGCAAACCCTTTTGAGAGCCTGCGGAGCGTCTTTGGGTATGAGTCGTTCAGAGACCATCAGGAGGAGATCATCCAGGGGCTCATCCGGGGCGAGAACGCCTTTGTCCTGATGCCCACGGGCGGCGGAAAGTCGCTGTGCTTTCAGATTCCTGCCCTGCACCGCGAAGGGGTGGGCATCGTGGTCTCGCCGCTCATCTCGCTCATGAA
Organism: Syntrophaceae bacterium UBA1062; assembly: GCA_002316295.1. Classification (GTDB taxonomy): domain Bacteria; phylum Desulfobacterota; class Desulfomonilia; order UBA1062; family UBA1062; genus Phosphitivorax. Next base: position 4,743 of record DCDF01000049.1, read on the forward strand.
AGACCAGGTAGACGCACTGCGGGCCTGCGGGGTGAAGGCGGAATTCTACAACTCCAGCCTGGGAAGCGCCGAGGCAAGGCAGGTGCTGGCCATGCTGCACGCAGGAGAGCTCGATCTCCTGTACGTCGCGCCCGAGCGGCTGATGAGCGACGGGTTCATCGAGCGGCTCCGGGGCATCCCCATCGCCCTCTTCGCCATTGACGAGGCGCACTGCATCTCCCAGTGGGGCCACGACTTCAGGCCCGAGTATCTCAAGCTGGGGAGGCTGAGGAAGCTCTTTCCGGAGATCCCGATGATCGCGCTCACGGCGACCGCGGAGCCCCACACCCGGCGAGACATCCTGGAGCGCCTCGATCTGAAGGACGCCCGGTGCTATATCTCGGGGTTCGACCGGCCCAATATCCGCTACTCGGTGGTGGAAAAGCGCAAGCCCTTCGCCCAGCTCACGGAATACCTGCACTCCCGGCCCTCGGGCGCCGGGATCGTCTACTGCCTGAGCCGCAAACGGGTCGACGAGGTGGCGGGCCGTCTCGTGGAGGCCGGGTTCAGGGCCGCCCCCTATCACGCAGGGCTCTCCGCCTCCGAGCGCAAGAAGACGCAGGACGATTTCCTGCGCGACGAGATCAGGGTCATCGTGGCCACCGTGGCTTTCGGCATGGGCATCGACAAGTCCGATGTGCGCTTCGTGGTGCACTACGATATTCCCAAGAACATCGAGTGCTATTACCAGGAGACAGGACGGGCCGGCCGCGACGGCCTTGCGGCAGAGGCGCTTTTGATGTTCAGCTACGGCGACGTGGCCGTGGCCCGGGGGCTGATCGAGAAAACTCGCAGCCCGGTCCGGATGCGGATCGAGCTGCACAAACTGAACGCCATGGTGGGCTTTGCCGAGGCCATGAGCTGCAGGCGGCGAATCCTGCTCGGCTACTTCGGCGAGCGCCTGCACGAGGACTGCGGCAACTGCGACGTGTGCCTCGACCCGCCCGAGGTCATGGACGTGACACAGGACGCCCGCAAGGCCCTGTCTTGCGTCTACCGGGTGGGCCAGCGCTTCGGCATGGTGCACGTGATCGACGTCCTGCGCGGCTCGAAGAAAGAGCGGATAACACAGCTCGGCCACGACCGGCTCTCCACCTACGGGATCGGCGCTGACAAAAGCCAGGACTACTGGTCGCATCTCCTGCGCCACCTGGTGCACCACGGGTATCTCCTTCAGGACGTGGGGGACTATTCCGTGCTCAAGCTCACCGAGTCGGCCGGACCGCTTCTGCGCGGCGAGCTGACACTCACCATGGCCGAGCCGCGCGTGAAGACCTCGGCGGCCCCCAAAGCGGCCTCCAGGGCGGCGCGCCGCAAGGCGGGCGACATCGACTACGACCCGGAGCTCTTCGAGAGGCTGCGCGCCCTGCGCAAAGAGCTGGCCGACCGCGAGGGAGTGCCGCCCTTCGTCATCTTCAGCGACATCTCGCTGGCCGAGATGGCTGCCCTGCTCCCGGAAACCGAAGCGGAGTTCCGTGGCATCCACGGCGTGGGCAGGCACAAGCTCGAGCGCTACGGGCCCTCTTTTCTCGACGAGATCCGACGGTTCGCCTCACAGCGGTGACGGGCAGGCGTCCTCAAAACGAACGATCGTTCTGTTTTCATTGACATGCCCGCCGCCGGCGGGCATAATCGACCACAGCCATGAGGGCGGGCTTCAGAAGCAAACGCCTTTCGTTCAATGCGGCACATGCACCGGACCGGGAAGGTCCTTTTTTGCAGGGAGGCCATGATGAGCACCATCTATGAAACGCTTCGCGACAGGATCGACCAGTATTCCGTCGGGTTCATCGCCACGGCTTCAGGGGTGGAGCTGAAAATTCTCCAGAGGCTCTTCACCGAGGAGGAGGCCGAAACGTACCTCGCGCTCACCAGGAAACCCGAGCCGGTGAGCGTCATCGCCGGGCGGCTGGGAAAGAGCGTAGAGGAGACCGCAGCCGTGCTCGGCCGCATGACGGAAAAGGGACACACCTTCCCCGCCACGCACAACGGGACAAAGTTTTATGCGGCGGCGCCCTTCATGCACGGCTTCTTCGAGCACCAGGTCTTCCGCAAAAACAAGGACAGGGATCTTCCCGCGCTCTTCGAGGAATACTTCCAGACAGGCTTTATTCCCCGGACCAGGTCCCTGCGCACCGTCCCCATTCACATGGAGGCGACGCCCGAGACGCCCATCGCCCCCTATGACGACGTGAGGCGGATCATCATGACCAAGGAGCGCATCGGCCTCTTCCCGTGCGCCTGCAACTTCCAGACAGCCTCTCTCGGGAGGAAGTGCGACAGGCCTCACGACATGTGCCTTGCCTTCGACTTCTACGCCGAGTACCTCCTGGACGAGATCGGCTTCGGCCGCACGATCACCCGGGAGGAAGCGCTCAAGATCCTCGACGAGGCCGAGGCGGCGGGCCTCGTGCACCAGACCGGCGGGGACAAGCGCAACACCGAGTGCATCTGCAACTGCTGCCCCGACTGCTGCACGATCCTGAGGCAGGTGAAGCTCCTGCCCAACCCGGCGCGCTACAAGAGCTCGAACTATGTGCTCACCTATGCGCAGGATGCCTGCAAACACTGCCGGGTATGCCTCGGCAGGTGCCCCATGCAGGCACTGAGCATGAGCGGCGACGAGGAGCCCCTTAACGTAAACCGTGACCGCTGCATCGGCTGCGGCCTGTGCACCACCACGTGCGGCGGCGGTGCGCTGAAGCTCGCCGTCAAGGATGAAAAGGACCGGCGCACGCCCCCCACGACATTCGACTTCATGCGCTGCTCGCTCGACCTGTGGAAGGAGATCAGGGAGGCCGCCGGAGACGGAGAGTGATGCACGCTCGATCCTCCGGCCGGCGCCTTTTCCTCACACATCCAGCCTCACCTCGACCTGCAGGCACCGGCCGGCCGGCCGGTCCTGGCTCTTCCGCGTGACGCTGGCCTTCAGCGGCACGCCGTGATCCAGAAACCCCGCGATCGGGGCATTGTCCGCCCTGGGGATATAGCCCAGCTTGTGCTCTCTCCAGTACAGGGCTGTCGCCTTGGCGTCGTGAGGGTTCAGCGGCTCCCGTCTGAGCTCCAGAGCATCACCCTGGTCGATGTAGTCCCACACGCGGCCGCCCTCGTAATAACGGAAGCCCGCCACGTGGGTATCCAGGAGCGGGACGCTCCTGAGGCCCGACCGGGGGACGCCCTGTGCGAGGCTCCCGGCCAGAGGCCCGAGGACAATCAGGGGCAGGCAGGCAAAGAGCTTGACAAACGTTCTCCTGTGCATGGTTCACCTCCATGCCCGTGGTCTCTATCAGAGCTGCTCCCCCACAGCGTGTCCTACCGGTAGAGTGAGCTCATTTTTTCGATTTCCCGCCGCACCTCTTCTCTGAGCGCATCCGGAGAGATCACCTCGACCTGGGAGCCGTGCTTGAGCACCTCGCGCCGGATCTCGCGGAGGTCTGCTGCGGGAAAAGTCAGGCGCATGCGGCCGTCCGGCTCGTGGACAGCCTTCTGATCGGGGTGCCAGACCTGCTCGGCCACCCAAGGAGCGACGGCGGATGAAAACCGCAGACAGACCTCGAACGACTCGCCGCCCTTCATGATGCCGAAGTTCCTGCGGATGTAGTCCTTGACCTCCTCGATCCCGATGCCGGCCTCGATCTTCACGTCGGATGGTGCTATGGACCGGATCCGGGAGAGGGTGAAATCACGCAGCCCTCCTCTCAGGGCGCAGTGGGCCACGATATGCCATGTGCCCATGTAGGAGAGCAGGTGCAGGGGCAGGATATCCCGGCTGGTGCATTCATCGTTGTGGGGGGAGTAATACTCGATCCTGACCGGGCTTGCGTGAACGAGCGCTCCCAGCACCTGCTGGAAGGTCTTGTCATCGGTCTTCGAATACTCGATATTCTTGACCGAGACCTTCCGGCTCAGCATATCGAGAGACAGGCCGGGCCCGTGCGAATGGAGCGAGAGCACCTGGTTCAGGAAAGACTTGAGCGAGCTCTTCAAGCTCGAATCCGGCACCGCGGACGCCAGCCTGAATGCCAGGAGCAAAGAAATGAGCTCTTCCTCGCCGAGCCAGAGACCCGGCAGCTCGTACGATGAGTCTTCATACCGGTAGCCCCGCCGGGCGGGCACATAGACCAGGGGGGCGAGGAGCCTGTCTCTCATGAACTCGATGTCGCGCTGGGCGGTCTTGGCCGAGACCTCGAACCGCTCCGCCAGGGCCGCGGCATTGGGGTACCGGCTTCTTCCGACCTGATGGTGAAACCAGAGAAACCGCTCGAAAATCACCTTTGACGGCATACCGCTCCCCTTTCTCCGCTCTCCGCGCCCGAGTGCGGCGCCGGGTCGTGCGTCCGGCCCCGCACAGAACATGGGGGCGCGTTTCTCCCCTTGATTCGGCATGTTCGGGCGATACCATAGGTTATAAAAGAATCATGGTGTTCAGTCCATCCATGAATGGGTACATCGACTATCTCGAAACAATCGAGCAGGGCCTGTACGATGAGCGGGAGGCGCTCAGAGAGGAAAGGCCGGCTGCGCTCAAGGGCCTTCATCTGCCGCCTGCGGTACAGGGATTCACCAATGCGCCGCACCACCTGGCCCACATCACTATCGCCCTGATTCCTGCGCTGTCGCGCTATGCGCATTCGAGAATCGGCCTCCGGGCTGGCACCGGCCCCGGAAGTTGCACGCCCGTCAGGAACGGACCCTTCGGAGACAAAGGCCGGCATGCAGGTTTTCAAACCCGCGGCACACATGGACGGATCATCGCCCTGCCGCTCCTTCCGGTATCGAATACCAACGCGCAGGCAGCCTTCTCCGTTCCGCCGTCATCGGCGGCGTCGGGCACATCGGGACTCGCCCTTGACCGCGGGCGCGGTATGGAATTATATCACCATGACATTGAACACGGCTTGTAAGGGAGCGAAGCGATGGGTTTTGAATACCTCAGGGAAATTCCCGGCCCTGAAGAGATCAGAGACGAGATCCCTCTTCCCCTGCACCTGAAAAGGATGAAGGAAGAGCGAGACCGCGAAATTCGCGCCATCTTTCAGCGCCGGAGCGACCGGTTTTTTCTGGTGATCGGGCCCTGCTCCGCAGACAACGAGGACGCCGTGTGCGAGTATGTCTCCCGGCTCGCCCGGCTGCAGGACGAGGTGAAGGACAGGATTCTCGTTATCCCGAGAATCTATACCAACAAGCCCAGGACCACGGGACAGGGCTACAAGGGGATGGTGCACCAGCCGGACCCGCACAAGCAGCCCAATATCGTGGAGGGGCTCCGCGCGATCAGGCACATGCACATCAGGGCGCTGAGCGAATCCGGGCTGCCGGCCGCAGACGAAATGCTCTACCCGGGCAACCTTCCTTATCTGGAGGATCTTCTGAGCTACGTGGCCGTGGGCGCCAGGTCTGTCGAAAACCAGCAGCACCGGCTCACGATAAGCGGCATGGCCGTGCCTGCCGGCATGAAAAACCCCACGAGCGGCGACATCTCCGTGATGCTCAACTCGGTCTACGCCGGCCAGCAGTCCCATGTTTTCATTTATAACGGCTGGGAGGTGAAGACCTCGGGAAACCCGCTCACCCATGCGATCCTCCGGGGCGCGGTCGACATCTCCGGCAGGAACATCCCGAACTACCACTACGAGAATCTGCTCGCCGTGGTCCGGGAGTACACGTCGCGACCGCTCGCCCATCCCCTGATCGTGGTGGACACCAATCATTCCAACTCCGACAAGAATTACCGCGAGCAGCCGAGAATCGGCATGGAGGTGATGCAGAGCCGCAGGCACTCTCCCCTGCTGAGCGATCTGATCCGAGGCCTCATGGTGGAAAGCTATCTGGTGGAAGGCGCGCAGAAGCTCGACGAGAATACCTACGGCAAGTCCATCACCGATGCCTGCCTCGGCTGGAAAGAAACAGCCGCCTTCGTGCGGAGGCTCGCCGAGGAGGTGTGACTCCCGACTTCACCGCCGGGCTCTTCCCGGGGGACCGGAATCGTTCCGTGCACCCCGCGAAACTATCCCGTGCCCGCACATATACCGGTCATCCCCTCGGACAAGATCCTGCCGCCCGAGCCTTGGGCAAGACAATGGGGCATCACTTCAGGCCGGGCAACAGTGCATCAAGGAGCTGTTTGATCGTCATCCTCTCCTGTATCCTCTCTTTGGACCACTCAAGTAGGTACCTTTGGGGAGAGGGAGAAGAGGAGCTCCCTGAAGCCGAGCCGAAGTGGCATCCTCCGAATGAGCGCGCCCGCAGATTGGCCTGCCTCCTTGTGCTCTGGGCATTTTTCTGTTAAGAATGATCTGTATTTATCCGATGCAGTAAACAAAAACCGTTTAGGGGCTGGATCATCCGTACTCCATGCATGCAGGGCTCGATAATCGTTTCGAGAACATGCCGCTTTCCCTGCTCCGGCGGAGATCGGAAACCCGGCGATGCACTGTCTTTCAGCAATGAGATGATGGCGCGGGGCATCACGAGCCGTGGCGCCATGATCAGACAATTCGATACAGAAAGGGGCAATCATGAAAAACAGGCCGGATTCTTTCACTAAATCACTGAGTGAAACGTCTCATTTCTTCTCGGAAACAGTCGGACCCGGATGCGGGAATCGGATTACGACGGACAGAGGTCACCGCCTTTCGCTGGTCCTCTGCATCGTGGCCGCAGTTCTCTTTCTCGGCACGGCCGGATGCAGCGACTCGAGCAGCGACGACCTGGCGCTGACCGACGCCGTCTGGGTCGCGTTCCAGGACGGCGACGGGCCATGGCGGGAGTTCGAGATCCCGCAGGACATGATCTTCGATACTGAAGAGCTGGTGACCGACCCCGATGGCCGCTACAGCCTGGCCATGGTGTTTGCCAGGGCCGCGAGAGACGCAGATGACAACGGATTCGTGCAGGAAGTCACCCTGAAGACCACCACGGCCGAGGTCCCGAGGATCGACTTCAGCATGCTTTCCGATGCGGGGGGCACCTCGCTTGAAGTCACCCTCGATGACGACTCCCTCAATTACGGTAGTGCCTACCTGTATGTCGGCGGTGAAGACGAGATGCCATGGAACACGAACACGGTGACCCTTTATCCGTACACCGCGCCCTACGACCTCGTGGCGACCCTGCACTCCAGCGGGCTTGACTACCCATCGAAGATCTTCGTTCAAACCTTCGATGAATCGTCCCAGGGCCAGGCGGAAACGCTCGATCTCGCCTTCGGGGAGTTTGAAGATCTTTCAGAACCACATACCGTCACTTTCACTCCATCTGCAGCAGACGAGATACTGTACAACGGCGAGGTGTACCTGGTGACAGCCAACGGCACCGCGGCGTCGCTGGGCGAAGAGTATAATGAAGAGGCCGAATTTTTCGAGTATACCGCTCCCGCAGCGTTGCCTCCGGAAGGATCGTACGTGCTCGAGCTCTCCATCGATCTTGATGATGACTCTTCCGTCCTCCATTACCAGGGATTTGTTGCTCCTGGTGATCTTGAAATCGATGGAACCAATTTACCATACGTCTTCGACGGCCGGCACGTCGCCGACACCTCCACCGGCTCCCTGCTGCCGGGCGTGAGCTGGACCGTGGTGGATGACATGGACGATGTTGCCGCCTATGCATCCATATTCAACGGCGAGGCGAACCGCATCGACTATTATGTCACGACCCTGGTGACGGCGGGCCGCGTGGGAACGGATACCGGCATCGCCACGCCGGACCTGAGATCGGCACCGGGCTGGTACCCGCTCTGGTCCGTCCCGGCCAGCACAGAGACATGGAACGCCGGCTCCTGGGCGGTGCTGGCTTCAGGGGATATCGACGACCTCTTCGAATCGAATCTGGGAATGTTGAACCAGGGAGGCTGTCCCCGACTGGGAGACGCTTCCCGGGTCACGGTCATCAAGAACTGGGAGTGGGGAGGCGCCCCGCTGTAATGCGCGCATGAAAACCGGGGGCGAAGAACCGCCCGAGGCACGGACCCCGGCCATCCGAATCAGCTGATGCCCAAAGGTCGGATGATGGTCGCGTGACAGGCGGTGCCCCCAGCCGGCGATCAGGAATCCCGTATCATGAGGCTCACCGGTGAAGCAGAAGGCGCACCGGTGAGCCTTTTCGTTCCAGGAGCCCGCGATTCCGGCCTCAGGTCGTCTCCGAGACCGCCCTTACCTGCATACATTGTAACCTATGTACAATTATGCACAATCTCCTCACGGTCCTTCACCGGCGCATCCGGCGGCATGTTGGCTTCTCGAGCCTCCTCACGTTAGCGGATTACGAGAACTCCAAAAAGGGAATGGGACTTGCAGAGAGATGCCAGACTATCAACATAACAGCACGGGAAAGGAGAATGTTCCATGAAAGGTATATTGATCTGTATACTGGCAATGCTGGTTTTTTCACTGACAGGCTGTGCCGAGCTCAAGGAGCTGCGTGTGGAGACATCCGAACAGAAGGCTGCGATCGATCAGCTCAACAGGGACAATCAGGCCTGCCAGGATTCCCTCAAGGAGGCCGAGGAGCGGCTGAGACTGGCCATGCTCGATATCAGTGACAAGGAGAAGGAGCTCCAGACAAGGGAGGAAAAGGCCAGGGAGCAGAGCGATGCATTCACCAGGATGCAGCAGGCCATGAAGGTCGAGCTCGAGTCCAAGCAGGTGGCCCTCCAGGAGCTCGAAGGCAAGCTCACCCTGACCATGGTCGAGTCGATCCTCTTCGACTCGGGCAAGGCCGAGGTGAAAAAGGAGGGGCAGGAAGCGCTTCAGAAGGTCGCCGGAGTGCTCAAGACCGTTCAGGATCAGGAGATCGTGGTGGCAGGGCACACGGACAACGTTCAGATTGGTCCCAACCTGGCGAAAATCTATCCCACCAACTGGGAGCTTTCAGCAGCCCGGGCCATCTCCGTAGTCAAGATCCTGGTTGCGGACGGCGTGGACCCCAAATACTTGGGCGCTGTGGGCTATAGCGAGTACCGTCCCGTTGCGGACAACGACACCCCGGAGGGGCGCGCGCAGAACCGGCGCATGGAGATCATCCTCATGCCGGTGCACAAGTAGGATTTCACTGAAGGGAGTGCCGGATCCGTCCCCCCGCCGGCGCTCTCTTTTTTTCGATCACGAGGGCTGCACGGAGAGTTTCGGTCATCCACCGTCTGTCTGGGGAAAGGCGGTGTTCGAATAGAGGTACTCGACCTTTTCCTTGTGCTTGAGCTCTTGTGATGCCATTTTGAGAAAGATCTGCTTGAGCTCTCCCTCAGGATGGAGGCCCGCAAGGCCGGTATAGAAGTTATATGACTTGAGCTCCCTGTGGGCGGCCACGAGGAAGACCTCCTCAGGCTTCATGTCCTTGTCTATCGCCGGCATGTCCATGTGCTCGGCGATCTTGTAGTCGATCACCTTGTCCATGCGCAGCGCGTCGGCCCCGTATCCGCCGTCGCGGTACTTCTCGAGGAATTCCCTGTGTTTTTTCTCCTCCGCGGCGAGCAGCTCGAGGGCGTGCTTTGTGCCCTTATCCTCCAGTCTCGAACCGAGGACCGTGTAAAAATCATACGATTCCTCTTCCCGCTGGATCGCAATGTCGATATACGCGCCCAGGCGCTTCTCTTCCATACACTCCCCCTTACTGAATCGGTAATATTGATCAGATAACGGTTCCCGGCAGGAAGTCAAGAGAAGGTGATGCCTCTTGCGTGACTTGACCCTTTGATGCGGAATCAACGCGTGTGAAAACAATCCCTGCCTGGAACTTTATCGTCCCTGTAAAACCTTGGGTTATCGCTATCATCCTCTCTGAGGTTAAGGATCAGCGGAGCGGCTCCGTTGCGTCGGCCGGATGCAATGGTTGGATGCTTTCAGAAACCTGTAAATAAGAAATCAAGAGATGAGATAATAATATGGCGTTGATCTTTCAGTGACCCGACTTTTTCACCCAAAGCACGAACAGGAACACCTGCCAATTCTGCGGTGGACATGTACACAGTCTTTCGTTTTATCTGGAAATGAGGATTAAGATGGTCTATTGGCTTGCCCATTGCCGTTGCTCTCACTAGTGGTGCTACAACTCGTGTTGCAAGGGAGTTGAGGATATCAGCTTGAAGATCGAGAAGATAAGGAACATTCTTCCTCGTATGCTCATTCGGATTTTCGTATACATCAAATTGAGCCATTTAAAAACTCCTTAAACTATCACTAAAAACTCCTGAGGTTTCCACTCTACGATTATATGCATCGATAGCTTCCTTATTCTTTTCTCTCCATTTGCAGCGTTTCTGCTCCAGCAGCATCTCGACAAGGCGCTGTTCCAATGCTTTTGACAAGTTGATATTATTCTGCTTTGCCTGCGCGAGAAGATCACTGTTGATACTGAGATTTGTAGATTTTTTTGGTGCCTTAGGATCATAGATATTGACTTGCATGCTTGCCTCCTTATGCGCATACAATAGGCCAATTCATGCGCATTATCAAGCGATGCTTATCGGCATTTTTGAATAGTATTCAACGCGGGGCATCACTGGGCGGGAATTGCCCTTTCTTGCCGCCCAGTGATGCCCTTGTTAGCTGTTGAAGATCAGCAGAAGTCTGCAGCTCTCATAAAAGTGCAGCCTCATCAGTTTTAGGGTATTGCTTTCGATTGCCTGATATTTGAAGACTTCAGGGTTGTCGCCATAGTGATCTGCGGATGAGAAACAAACATCGGTTTGTTTTGAAATCTCCAAAATACGCAAGTTTGCCTTTTCCAACTGATTTGATGTAGCGAATCACTACTGTCCCAACGTTTAGCAGATAAAAGACTGTACATCAAGGCATAGCGGTGTTTAGCGGGTAAAGATGGTTGAAATCGATTTGAAAATATATTCTGGAGAAGGCCATACTTCTGCATTCTGGCAGAAGGAGATGGCTGATGAACTCTGGTCGTACCATATTCTCCCAATTGATGGATTTTGTTCCCATGAACGATTTCCGGCAATGCGTAAAATGCTACAATGGAAACTACAAGATAAAGAGTTTCACTTGCTGGGACCAGTATCTCTGCATGGCCTTTGCCCAGCTGACCTACCGGGAGAGCCTGAGAGACATCCAGGCATGTCTGCGGGCAGCACAGACAAAACTCTATCACCTGGGAATCCGGGGCAAAGTATCAAGGAACACCTTGGCCAACGCCAATCAGGTAAGGGACTGGAGGATCTATGCAGACTTCGCCCAGGTCCTGATAGCAAAGGCAAGAAAGCTCTACATGGGCGAGTCCTTCGGCGTGGAATTGGATCAGACGGTGTATGCACTGGACGCCACTATCATCGATCTCTGCCTGTCGCTCTTTCCCTGGGCAGAGTTCAGGAAGCACAAAGGAGCGATAAAACTCCACACACTCCTGGATCTCAAGGGAAGCATACCGACAGTGATAATCGTTACCCACGGCAAGGTTCACGAAGTGAACATCCTCGATCAGCTCCAAATCGAAGCAGGTGCCATCTACATCATGGACAGGGGCTATATCGACTTTACCAGACTTCATGCGATACATCAGGCAGGGGCTTTCTTCGTCATCAGGGCCAAAGACAACTTCCGGTTCAAGCGCCTCTATTCTCTGCCAGTGGACAAGGCTACGGGAATGCAGTGCGACCAGGTTATCACTACCAAGAATTTCTATGCCCGGAAGGACTACCCGGAAAAGCTTCGCCGGATACGCTTCTTCGACAAGGACAACAACAAACGACTTGTGTTCCTGACCAACAACTTCACCCTGCCTGCACTGACCATAGCCGAGTTGTACCGTTGCCGCTGGCAGATCGAACTGTTCTTCAAATGGATCAAGCAGCACTTAAGGATCAAGGC
>DCDF01000062.1 GCA_002316295.1 Syntrophaceae bacterium UBA1062
CTCCGCCGACGAGCCGCCGGAGGACGCCTGCGGTTTGCCCGCGGCAGACGAGGCCGGAAAGCTTAAGGGTACCAGCGGAGAGGGAGTCACATTCTTGAAATCGTGACAATCGGCGCACATGAACTCTGATTTCCCGTGCTGGCGGTGGCATAGGTCGCAGTCCACTTCGGTGCCGTAGTGCGAGGTATGCGGGTTCGGCAGGAACACCCCCTTACCGGGTGTCTTCGACAGGCCCTCGGTCGGGTGGCAGGCCGTGCAGGTTTTCGTGCTCACCCTCTCGGCGTCAGCCTCCTTGCCGTGACATGCCTGGCACGAAACACCCGAGAGCATATGGGTATGGCCCGTGGGCATCTTGGATTTCAAGGAGACCTCGTCCTTGTCATGACAGGCCATGCACTGCTCCATTGTCATGGCCTTCGTGTCCGGATGGGTCTTGGGGAGCACCTGTTTGCCTCCTGCATGACACGCCATGCAGTCCCCGGGCTTCGCATCGGTCAGCCGTTCAGGAGCACCGCCTTCGGCCCCCGCCGCGGGATTCCACAGCAAAATGCCGACGCCTGCAACCAGGATGAGAGTAAGAAGCATGGTTATTAGACGTGCCCGAAAATCATGCTGCCTGACCACGGTGATACCTCCTGACCGAGAGATGGGCTGAATCCTCCTGCCTTCCGACCCTATGACCAGCTGCAGGCTGAATCGCCGGGCAGCCCCCTTGTTTTCATACTGAAAAGGCGGCGCCGCCGAATGCGTCGCCGCCTTTCCTGTTGTATCCTGTTACACTTTTTCCTTTGCTGCGTTCGTCCCGGCGATGCGCCCGAAGACCACACAGTCAGGAATTGCATTGCCGCCCAGCCGGTTCGACCCGTGGATGCCTCCGGTCACCTCGCCCGCAGCATACAGGTGCGGGATCGGGTCGCCCCAGATATCGATGACCCGGGCATCCTTGTTGATCCTCAAGCCCCCCATGGTATGGTGGACGGCGGGCCACTGTGCGACAGCATAGAAGGGCCCCTCGTCGATGGGTATCATCGCATCGGTGATGGGCTTGTTGAATTCCGGGTCCTTCTTGTCCTTGAGGTACTGATTGTGCTTCTTGATCGTTTCCTCCAGGGCCGCGGCAGGAACGCCGATCTTCCCGGCGAGCTCCGCAAGCGTGTCGGCCTTTACGAAGCGGCCTCTGGCCAGACCTTTCTCGATCTCTTCCATAGTCCCCATCTTGGGTATCATCTTCTCATTGAAGATGGAGAAGGTGGGCTTCGAGCCGGTGGCGATTTCCGCGCGGGATACCACGTCGCGGCGCTCGAGCTCGTTCACGAACCGCTTGCCCTTCTTGTCAACGTACACGATGCCGTAGCCCGGCCCTCGGAACGGATACAGGCCCGGCGAGTCCAGGGTGCCCTTTTCAGGTTCTGCATAGGGATACAGCTGGATGAAGCACATCTGCAGTGTGTCGGCGCCGACGGCCTGGGCGTAGCGGATCATCTCGCCGGTCGCGCCCATGTGGTTGGTGCAGTTGAGCTCGGGAACGATGTCCGGATTGAATGACTGGCGCATCTTGATGTCGCGGCTGAATCCGCCGGAGGCGATGATAAGCGCCCGCTTGATCCGGATGTTCTTCTTTTTGCCGCCCTCCTTCACTTCGATGCCGAGGATCGGGCCGCTCGTATCCGCCCGCCAGATCCAGGAGACTTCGGTGCGCGTCCGCATGGTCGCCCCGTATCTCTCGGCGATCTTCCTCAGCGCCTCCGTGTAACCGCGGCCGACGCCCTCGACATTATTGTGCGTCCGGTATGCCGAGTGTCCGCCGGTTCGGTTCAGGACATCGCGCAGCTTCGCACCGCCCTCGTCGATCATCCAGTTCAATGCCGGCGTGGCACCATCGACCATTATCTTGACCAGCTCCGGGTCGCCGTAGAAATCGCCGCCCTTGATCGTATCCTTGGAGTGGAGCTCTACGCTGTCGTCGCCCAGCTTATGCTTCTCGCGGAGGTGAAGCTTGTCGTCCCACGAGTTGTACTCGCTGCCGTTGATGATGGAGTTGCCGCCGTAGACCGGCATTTTCTCGAGAATGACGACCTTTGCCCCTCCCTTGGCGGCCTCGGCTGCCGCCGCCAGTCCGGCAAACCCGGAACCAACGACTACCGTGTCGAGGGTCTCGTCCCACTTCGTGGGGATGACCCTGCTCTCAGCCGCATTGGCGTCCCCCTTCGTGAGGTTCAGGGCCATGGCGCCTGTTGAGGCGAGAATGCCGGCCGTCACGGTGCCCTTGAGCATCTGTCTTCGCGTTATTCCTCCCTGGTTACCGGTAACGCCGTTCCTGTTTTCCTCGTTCTTTTTCTTCATGGTAGATCTCCTCCCTTGTAGGTGTTTATGAATAAACCGGGATCTCCAGTTGTTCTGTACCTGATGCAGGGCAGGCAGTGTGCTCGTTTCGATCGTGCCTCCGGACTGCTCGGGCGAACGCCGCATGCGCACGGGATACCGGTGGTGAGATATACATGTCCGAGAAGAGCGCCCCGCTCTTCTCGCAGAGGAAGCCGAACCTCGCAACAGAGACCGATATCGTCATTTGAAAACGGCATATCGGGTAGTTTCATATACCCACCTTCGCTGATTCAGCCTAAGGCAGAATGAATCCTCAGGCCGCCTCTGTAGGATAAAATGTATCAGGAATATTCACTGGGATGTAGGGGAGGAAACGGGGTTTTATCGGGTATTCGGAAGTACCCGATGCATGGCGTGAGTATCATGCAAAAGGCGGCGGGTGCAAAGCCCGGGCCGGTTATCTCCTGGACGGCTCCTGGGCGGCGTTTCGGCCGGCGATGCGCCCGAACACCAGGCAATCGGTAATGGCGTTGCTGCCCAGCCGGCTTGCACCGTGGATGCCGCCGGTTATTTCCCCTGCCGCGTACAGGCGCCCTATGGGCTGCTGCGTCCGGACGTGCATCACCTGGGCTTTGGTGTTGATCCTCAAGCCCCCCATGCAGTGGTGTACTTTCGATATCAGGCGGATGCTGAAGTAGGGAGGGAACTGGATCGGGGACAGATCGTCGGTGATGGGCTTGCCGAACTCGTCGTCGACGCCTTTTTCCACCGATGCGTTATAGCTGAGGATGGTGTTTTTCAGGGCCTCCAGCGGTATCCGGTTGTCATTCGCCAGCTCGTCGATGGATTCATACTGTTTCACCACTCCGCGTTTCAGACATTTCTCCAGAGTCGAGGCGTGCTGCACTCCCTTGCTGTCGACGATGGCCACGGCTTCTCTCCCGCTGTTGAGCATGGCGTCGACAAGCAGCTTGCGGTCTGACAGTTCATTGACAAAGCGCCGGCCCGAGCTCCTGTCGACCAGGATGCCATAGGGGAATCCCGCCAGCATCGAGAACATCGAGCCGACGCCGAAACCTTCCTCATCCCTTGAGGCCCAGGGTCCGAGCTGAATCAGCGACAGCTGAATCGGCGTAGCCCCGATCCGTATGGCCTCGATAAGGCTCTCTGCCGTGGCCCCGGGTTGATTGGTGCTCTCGATGTCTGCAGTGAGATTCGGGTTCTGAATGGTCCTGAACGTGATATCCTGGGCAAAACCCCCGGCTGCCAGAACAACGGCCTTTTTCGCCCGGAGCCGTCTGATCTCGCCTGTCTTGGGATTGGGGAAAATGTAATTCTCACTGACCATCACGCCTTCCACCTCATCGTTTTCATCCAGGACAAATCGCTTGAAGAGGGTTTTGAGCTGCACGGGTATCCCCAGCTTCCTGCATCTGGTGAGCATGGGTCTAATGATGCCGGAGCCCGATGTCTCGATCGTGTTGTAGGTACGGGGGACCGAGTGCCCGCCGAGGTGGCTCAGCCTTGGTTTATACTTCACCCCGAGATCATCGATCGTCCACTGCAAGGCCTCGACGGAGCGCTCGGCAACTATCCGGACGAGCTCAGGCTGATTGAGCTTCATACCGGCTGCGAGCATGTCGGCCATCATCAACTCGGGGGAGTCCTCGATGCCTGCTTGTCTCTGAAGCTCAGAGCCTGCAGCGGCAACCAGCCCGCCGCTGATGACGGAATTGCCGCCTGGAACACGCATCTTTTCGAGCACAATGATGGACGAACAGTGCTTCCGTGCTTCCAGTGCCGCTGCAAGACCGGCAAAGCCCGATCCAATGATAATCAGATCGTACTCAGCGTCCCACATGAATAGCTCCATTCAGGTTGTTCTTCCATACATTCCAAGTCGACCGTGGCCTCCGGAAGGTTCCAGCGCTAACGGGCATACACCAGGCGCAGGTCCGTGTAAAGAGCTCCAAAAAACATATCAGACACCTGGCGCGGGTTGTTCCGGAAAATGTCTCCGGGTATGGTATGATCTCATTCATGTATGAACTCGCCCTCTTGGCTGGTGCTGCCGGCGGAATCGATGACGCGATTCGAAAGAAAGGCGTGAAGGTTCACCTTCCTGCCGCGCAGGCGGAGCTTCCTGCGGATATTCTTTCGGTGCGTCTGAATGGTTTCAAATGAGAGGTTCATGGCCTCGCATATTTCCTTGCT
>DCDF01000106.1 GCA_002316295.1 Syntrophaceae bacterium UBA1062
ATATCCGATTATTTTTTTGTGACAGAGGAAAGCGGTGAGGAAAATCTCATCAGAGAAGGGAAGCCGAGAGATCGCATCCACTTCGTCGGGCACGTAATGATCGACAATCTCTTTCATCAACTCGGCGAGCTTGAAAGCGGCGATGGAAGCACGAGGTTTTCGACATACCCTCTGAAAGAGAAGCACCCGGAGTATGCCTTTCTGACTATGCACCGGCCGGCAAATGTCGATTCGAAAGAAAGCTTTGCAGAGATTGCCGAAGCATTGAACATCATCGCGCAGGACCGCCCGATATTGTTTCCTGTTCATCCGAGGACACACAAGATGATCAGGGAGCATGGGATCGAGCTCTGTGAAAACATCGTGCAGCTTCCGCCGCTTCCGTTCAGCGAGTCGCTCTTTCTCTGGAAGGATGCAGCTGTCGTGCTGACCGACAGCGGAGGGCTCCAGGAGGAGACGACCGCGCTCAAGGTACGGTGCCTGACGCTGCGGGAAAACACCGAGCGGCCGATTACGGTCAGGATCGGCTCCAATGTTCTGGGGGGCACGAAAAAAGAATCGATACTCAGTGCATACAGAAAATGCATGCAGGCGGACCCGGGCTCGTTCTCAGTGCCCCTGAAGTGGGACGGGAAGGCCGCATCAAGGATACTCGACATTCTCGTGAGCTCGGCCGGGAAGATTTGATAAGGGATGAGGATAAGAACGGGTGCTTAAACAGGATCTGTTCAGTCACAAGATAGGTTTGATTGTGGACATGTGATTTTTCAGTATTCTCTCTTGCCGTTTATCACGAAAAAGGCGGGGTTTGAAACCCTGCCTTTTTTTATTGCCTGTTGAAATGAGCTGCCAGCCCTTTATCTGTTCTTTGAATCCTACAAGGCCGAGCAGGCCTGATCCGAGGAGCAGCAGGGCGGCGGGATCGTGAACCGGGGGGCGCTTTTCCCAGAAGGTTCTGCGCGCCGGGTGCGAGCATGGCGATCTGGTAGTCTGATCCGTTACAGAAGTTGCCTCCAAGGTCGGATGCTGAACATCACCGGTGTCCAGCCGTTGATGCCGTCGCTGGTGATGCCGGCCTCACTCGGGTATGCCATTGAAAACCCTTACATAATACCTCGCTCACGGGTCTTGTCTTTCGGCCTGGCTTGAGTGCCTGCCAGGGCCTCTTACTATATATGATAAATTCCGGCTTTATCTGCGGTTTTTGACCCTTGCATCTGGCATATCGGGAAACGCTGAATTCACCCGAATCGGCGGAGCTGTTGGCTTTTTGAATGAGAGAGGTATCGGGAGCCGGGGCTGATAATTCTCCAGTCAAAGCACGAGGTGCTGTAGGACACTGATGATGCTGAATCTGAATCAATCTTTCGGGCATTCGGATCACGAGAAAGGTCTCCGGCGGGAGACGATCGAGGTCGAAGCCATCACCCGCAGGGAAGATGTGCCATTGGTGAGAGGCAGGTGGGAAAGCCTCGCCCTCTGGTGCGGCTGCACAGCGCCCTACTTGAGCCATGAGTGGTACTCGACGGCGTTGGAGACGGTCGACCGGGAAAAAGACCCGCTGCTGGTCTTCTTCAAGCAGGGCGGTGAAGATGTGGGCCTGGCGCCGCTGGTTCACAGCCGCGGGCAGGGGGCCCTGCGCTTTCTCCACAATATCGGCTTTGTCAGCAACCCCTTCACGCCGTACCAGGGAGTTCTGTATGCGGGAGATTTCAAGCCCGTGTTCGCCCAGCTCATGCGGTTTCTGGAGCAGAGGTTCGGGAGCCGGTTTGTTCTCGACCTCGACGAGATGCGGCCCGCTCTGCACGAGGCGCAGGGCCTCGACGAGCTCTCCATGCAGGAGGGCCTCTTCCTCTGCAGGATGCAGCAAAAGAGCGGCAGCCGGTATCTGCTCTTGAGAAAAACGTTCGAGGAGAACTACCAGGCCCTGGCGAAGCACACCCAGAAAGAGTTCAAGAGAAAGATCAACCGGATCTCGCGCCTCGGAAAGATCGGCCTGCTCCGCGTTTCGGGCCGCGAGCAGATCGATCGCCACCTGGGCTGCTTTTTCGACATGTATGCCAGAACGTGGAAGGGAGCGGAGCCTCATCCCGAGTTCTACTACCTGCTGTGCCGCAGGTTCGATGACAGAGGCGGGCTGCGCTTTCATGCGCTCACGCTCAACGACAGGCCCATAGCGTACCTGATCTCGATTCTCTCCGGCGACACCGTATACGGCATCAAGACAACATACAATCCCTCCTACTACGCCTACTCGCCCGGGGTGCTGCTCTTCTACAAAGTCATCGAAGATATGTTCAACACGCCGGGAATCAGGGAGTTCGACATCGGCAGGGGCGACGAGCAGTTCAAGCGCGAGTGGACATCCTCCACCCACGAACAGGTGCGGGTGCTCTGCTATCCCCGCAACCTGATGTGGAAGAGCGTCACCAGCCTGCAATACGAGCTGCTGCCCAGGTGGAGGCAAAACGAGCGGTTCGATGCCTGCTACTCTTCTCTGAGAAGGCTGCTCGCGAAAAACAGGCGGGAGGCAGGGCCGGCCGCACCCGGGCCTTCGTCGCCGCGGCAGACCGTGAAAGAGTATGAATACGCCCAGTGCAGGCAGGACTCGTGCCCGGTGACCGCAAGGCTCGCAGGCCCCGGAGACCTCGACCTTATGACCGTGGCCATGGAGGCGAGGAATTTCGCCGAGATCCAGCAGCGCCTCGACCAGGAGCTGTGTGTGCTGTGCTTCGAGGGGAGGAAGCTGCTCTCGTTCTTCTGGCTCAGGCCGGACGGCGGCAGGCAAAAAGGCAACGGAGTCCCGTCATACGCGGTTTCCGAATGGGGGCTGCGCGGCGGCAGCACACCGCTTCCCCCGCAGGATGTTCTGATTTCGAGCCTTCTCGCCCTCATCAAGGATATCATCAACAAGCCCAACTGCACCGTGAGCATCGACGAGGGCGTATGCCGCTCTTTCGAGATGTTCGAATGAACTGCCAGCTCAAATCATTGGAACATGCCTCGTCTGACCTGCTGTGGGGGCAGACGCTGCTTAGGGTGCTGAAGAAGAAGGCATTCCATGCGCGCCGGGCCATTTCATCGCGGGCCGCAGGCCTGGTGAAACGCCTGCGCTCACGGAAAGACAAGCCTCCCGCGCGAAGAGACGGGCCCCAATTGTTCACACCGCTCGGCCTGAAGCCCGGCGAGAAGGTCAGGGTCAAGGCGTATGAAGATATCGCAGCAATGCTGGACGATCAGAACAAGCTCCAGGGGCTGGCTTTCACCCCGGCGCAGAGGCGATACTGCGGCGGAACCTTCA
>DCDF01000024.1 GCA_002316295.1 Syntrophaceae bacterium UBA1062
TCCCCGGCGTATGCGGGCGCGTGTGTCCCCAATTCTGTGCATCCAAGTGTCGCAGGGGCCAGCTTGACGACCCCATGGCCATCGCCTGGCTCAAGCGCTACATCGCCGACAACGGCAAGAAGCCCGTGATCGAGCCGGTGCCCGTCACCCGCAAGGAAAAGATCGCTGTCATCGGCGCTGGCCCGGCGGGTCTGACGGCTGCACAGGACCTGGCGAAACGCGGCTACAAGGTGACGGTGTTCGAAGAGCTTCCTTATGCGGGAGGCATGATGCGCTACGCCATTCCCGAGTACCGTCTCCCCAGGGACGTGATCGCCGAGGAGGTGAAGGACATCGAGGCGCTCGGTGTCGAGATCAAGACGAATTACAGGGTGGGTAAGAACATCTCGTTCGACAAGCTGAGAAAGAACTACGACGTGGTCGTGCTGGCCGTGGGCGCTCACAAGAGCTGGAAGCTGGATATCGAGGGCGAAGACCTCAAGGGCGTCTGGGGCGCGACCGAATTCCTGAGGGAAGTCAACCTCGGCAAGAACGTGAAGATCGGCGCCAAGGTGGCGATCGTCGGCGGCGGGAACTCCGCTATCGACGCAGCGAGGACCGCGATTCGGCTCGGAGCGAAAGATGTCACCATCCTCTATCGCAGAGAGCGCAAAGACATGCCCGCCTGGGAGCACGAGATCGTCGCTGCCGAGCATGAAGGCGTGAAGATCGAGTATCTGGTCGCCCCGGTGAAGCTGGTCGGCAAAGGCGGCAAGCTCACGGGAGTCGTGTGCCAGAAGATGAGGCTCGGCCAGTTCGACCGCTCCGGAAGGCGCAAGCCCGTTCCCATCGAGGGCAGCGAGTACACCCTGAGCATCGACACCATCATACCGGCCATCTCCCAGTCTGCGGACACCTCGTTCATCCCCGCAGAGTCCGATGTGAAGAAGGACAAGTGGGGCGGCATACAGATCACCTCGCGCAGCAAGAACAAGACCACGGCAGAGAACGTGTTCATCATCGGAGACGCCGCAACGGGCCCTGCCACGGTGGTGGAAGCCATCGCCATGGGACATCAGGCCGCGCAAGACGTTGACGCGTTTATCAGGGTGAAGAACAACGAGCCTGCATACAAGGCCCCGGAAGAGGAAAAGATCGACATCCCGTTCGAGGTGGACGAGGAGGTGATCGAAACTCCCAAAGCCGCAATGCCCGAGCTTGCCGTGGCCAAGAGAGTTGCCAACTTCCAGGAAGTGGAGCTCGGCTACACCAAGAAGGCGGCATTCAAAGAGGCATGCCGGTGCTTGCGGTGCGACGCGGAGATCTGATGACTCTGCGCTGAAGAGGCGTCTGTCATACTGGATGCCTACAAGAGTGGTTTTATCGAAAGGTATGTGATGAAAAAGCCCTTGCCATCTCAAGCGGATGGTAAGGGCTTTTTTCATGATGGAAGAGGTTTCGGTCTGTCTGCGAACAGACGGCATCGAGAGAACATATTTTCTTGAGATTTATCAAAAGACAGGCTATAGATTATACGCCGCAGGGCTGGCTGAGAAAGGTCAGCAGACGATGTTTAAGGGAGGGATCATGCAACCGGACAGTATCCGCAGCCGCAGTGCTCGGGCATACCGGCCGATACGATCTCCATCCCGTGTTTTTGTTCATCCGGGTGACCGGACGTATTTCGTCAGCTTGTAAATGGCTGCAAGGTCTTTTGACTTGAGAGCGCGAATAAAGAAATCGGAGGAGGTATTCTAGTATGGGCAATGAGAATCTGGAAAGCAAACGCTGGTGGATAGCTGTTGCCGCTGTCATAATTCAGCTTTGCCTCGGTACGGTCTACGCGTGGTCGGTTTTCAAAAATCCCCTGATGAACATGCACGGATGGGACGGCAAGACCGTTCAGTACACCTTCATGCTGCTTATGCTCATCATAGGATTGTCCGCAGCCTTCGGCGGAACGCTCGTTGATAAGAAGGGGCCCCGCTTCGTCGCCACCATTGGCGGCATTCTCTTCGGCGTCGGCACTCTGGTCGCCGGATATGCCGACCAGGTCGGAAGCATCGCACTCCTGTACCTGGGCTTCGGTGTGATCGCCGCTCTGGGCAACGGCTTCGGATACGTGACCCCTATCGCCACGCTGATCCGCTGGTTCCCCGATAAGCGCGGCCTGGTCACGGGGCTTGCGGTAATGGGCTTCGGCGCCGGAGCATTTTTCATGGGGCAGATTGCGCCTCATATGATCTTTGCCTTCCGCGAGGTGGATGCAGCCGGGCAGGTCATTGCTTCGGGCGTCGCCAAGACCTGGTATATCTGGGGCGTCATTTTCCTCATTCTGGTAACAGGATCCGCCCAGCTGTTCAAGAATCCTCCGCAGGGCTGGCTGCCGGCCGGATTCAAACCCGCAGCAACTACGGTTTCGGCCGCTGATTCCTTTACATTGGGCGAGGCCTTGAAGAAGCGCCAGTGGTGGATGCTCTGGGCCATGCTCTGCCTCAATATATCCGCAGGACTGGGCCTCATTTCGCAGCACTCCCCGCTTGCTCAGGATGTGTACAGGAAGACTATGGGCCTTCTGGGCGATCTGACGCCCGAGCAGGTCGCAGCCGCCGCGGCAGCGGGCGGCACCGTGGTCGCCATTGCGGCCATCTTCAACGGCCTGGGAAGGCTTTTCTGGGCCAAGATCTCCGACAACATAGGCCGAAAGAACGTCTTCCTCACCATGTTCGTTACTCAGGCAGTCATTTACCTGCTGGTCGCCATGGGCTATGTGTCCAACTACTATCTCTTCATGGTCGTGTCCTGCTACCTGCTGGCATGCTACGGCGGCGGATTCGCCACGATGCCCGCCTTTGCGGCTGACGCCTTCGGACCGGCCTATATCGGCAAGGTCTATGGCTTCATGCTGACCGCATGGAGCGCGGCCGGCATCATCGGTCCCTTCGTGTTCGAGGCCTTCAAGCCTCAGGCGTTGTATATCGCAGCGGGCCTGCTCATACTGGGCTTCATCATCGCACTGGTCTACACCCCGCCCAAAGGAAAGAAGGCCAGCGCCGGTCAGCTGAACCAGTCGCAGGCTGCTTCAAAGTAACCTGGCGACGAACCGAGCACTGATTCGAAAGACTGGAGGCGGGCGTGCCCGCCTTCAGTCTTATCTGCGCCTGGATGATGCGAAAGCATCATGAACAAATAGATGAAAAAATTCACACATGATATCCATCACTTGATGCATCACTAACTGAACGAGCGCCCATTCAAATTAAAACAAATTCAATATATCCCCTTGTGATCCGACCTAAAATCATTTATAGATAGTGTGCCGATCCGAACAGACATAGTCTCGGCGAGATGATGAACAAAGTACACAGGAATACCGGCAACATGCTGAGATCATTCCTGAAAAGAGAAAAAAATAAACGGCCATTTAAAAAATATTGAGAACCGAGGGGGAGAAATATGGTTATAACCATAGACGGCAAGAAGTGCGAATTCACAGCCGGTCAGACGGTTTATGAGGTAGCGAAGGCAAACGGGATCTCTATTCCCGTCCTGTGCCATCATGAACAGATAAAGCCCGTGGGTGCATGCAGGGTGTGCGTGGTGGAAGTCGAAAAAGCACGTTCTCTGGTTGCATCCTGCGCGATGCCCGCCGAAGACGGGATGGTGGTGCATACCTCAACGCCGAGGGTCTTGAGCTCCCGGAAGCTTTCCGTCGAGCTTCTCATGACCCAGGGCCACCACAATTGTATTACCTGCGAAAGCAGCGGAGACTGCGTGCTGCAGGATCTGGCATACTCACTCGGCATCGAGTCGCCGCGGTTCGGAGAACCGGAAACATACCGCGAGCTCGAACAGGCGAACGAAATGATCGTGCGCGACATGAACAAGTGCGTGCTCTGCGGCCTGTGCGTGAGGGCGTGCAACGAGGTCCAGGTCAATCAGGTGCTCGACTACTCGGGCAGGGGCCCGACTGCAGCGGTAGGGCCCGCTTTCGGATTGACGTATGAAAACTCAGACTGCGTGTTCTGCGGCGAGTGCGTGCGGGTCTGCCCCGTGGGAGCGCTGTTCGAGAAACAGGGGCGTTTCCAGGGCAGAGCGAACGATCTCGAGAAAGTGCGTACCACCTGCGCCTACTGCGGAGTCGGCTGCCAGATGGACGTGAATGTCAAGGAAAACCGCATCCTCAAGATCACCACGCCCCGCGAAGGCGCGCCTGCTCCGAACTTCGGCAGCCTGTGCATCAAGGGGCGTTTCGGCTATGATTTCGTGAGTCATGAAGACAGGCTCACCAAGCCCATGATCAGGGTCGACGGCGAGCTCAAGGAAGCGACCTGGGACGAAGCAATCGCCTATGTCGCCGAGAAGCTCGGCTCCGTCAAGAAAAAGAACGGCCCCGACGCAGTCGCCGGGCTTTCATCCGCACGGTGCACGAACGAAGAGAACTATCTGTTCCAGAAATTCCTCCGTGCAGTGATCGGGACGAACAATGTCGATCACTGCGCACGCCTTTGACACAGCTCGACCGTGGCCGGTCTGGCCACAGCATTCGGCTCGGGCGCTATGACGAACTCCATCACCGACCTCGGAGAATCGGATTGCTTCCTGATCACCGGGACGAACACCACCGAGAACCATCCGGTGATCGCCACTTTCATCAAGCGCGCAGTCACCCACAGAGGCGCAAAGCTCATCCTCGCAGATCCGAGGAACATCGAGCTCGGTAAGTTCGCAACCATATGGCTCAGGCAGAAACCCGGCACCGACGTCGCCTGGATCAACGGGATGATGAACGTGATCATCAGTGAGGGCCTGCTCAACGAGAAGTTCGTGACAGAGCGCACCGAGAATTTCGAGGCGCTCAAGGCGACCGTGAGCAAGTACACACCCGAATATGTCGAGAAGATTTCCGGCATCCCTGCAGGCGACCTCAAGAAGGCCGCACGGCTGTATGCCAAATCGGGAGCCTCGGCAATCGTGTACGCCATGGGCATCACCCAGCATATCAACGGCACAGACAACGTGAAGTCGCTGGCCAACCTGGCCATGCTCACCGGACAGATCGGAAGACCGGGAACCGGGGTGAACCCGCTTCGCGGGCAGAACAACGTCCAGGGCGCCTGCGACATGGCGTGTCTGCCCGGCAACCTCCCGGCCTACAAAAAGGTGACCGAGGCCGCCGACAGAAAGCCTTTTGAGGATGTGTGGGGAGTTTCCCTGCCGGATAAGGTCGGTTTCACGATCCCGAAGATCATCGACGCCGCAGCCAGCGGAGCAGTCAAGGCCCTCTATGTGATGGGCGAGAACCCCATGATGTCCGATCCCGATGTGAAGCATGTGGAAAAGGCGCTGAAGAACCTGGATCTTCTCGTCGTGCAGGACATCTTCCTCACCGAGACCGGCAATCTTGCCCATGTCGTGCTCCCCACGGCTGGGTGGAGCGAGAAGGAAGGCACCTACACGAACACCGAGCGCAGAGTCCAGCGCATCAGAAAGGCCGTGGACGCTCCCGGTGAGGCCAGGCCGGACTGGGAGATCATCACCCTGCTCGCCAACAGGCTTGGAGCGAACTGGAAGTACGCATCCGCAAAAGACATCTTCGAAGAAGTCCGTAAGGTAACGGTGTCCTATGCGGGCATCACATACGACAGAATCGAGAAAGAGGGTATCCAGTGGCCATGTCCGAACACCGAGCATCCCGGCACCCAGATTCTCCACTCCGCGGCGTTCACCCGGGGCAAAGGCCTGTTCAGCGTGTGCGAGCACATCGATCCTGCGGAGCTTCCGGACAACGAGTATCCGCTCCTTCTCACCACCGGGCGCATCCTGTATCAGTACCATACCGCGACCATGAGCAGACGCTCCAAGGGGCTGGTCTCGAGAACGCCTCAGCCCTTCGTGGAGATCCATCCGGACGATGCAGCCAAGCTCGGCATCGCTCACGGCGACAAGATCGAGGTATCATCCCGCAGGGGGTCCATCGAGGTCTTCGCCGAGGTGAACGGCCGGTGCGACAAGGGTGTGGTGTTCATTCCGTTCCACTACAGCGAGGCGGCGGTAAACCGGCTGACACATACGGCCATCGACCCGGTCGCCAACATACCGGAATACAAGGTGAGTGCAGTCAAGATAAGAAAAGTAGCTTAGAAATCCACATAAAACAAGCGTCATGCATGCCGCCCGGCGGCATGCATGACGAATCCAGTCCTCCGAAAGGAAATCAATGAGAGCAGAAGGCCCGGAAGAGAAGCGAATTCCGGGCTGGAAAGCGGCAGTCATAATAAATCACAACTAGATGGAGGTATGTATGGGTTTCAACACACCAGTGCAGGTTGCAGAAGCTGTTGCAAATGCCGGGAACAACAAGGCGAATCTTCCGTTTTTACAAATGTTTATCCTGGGGCTCTTCGCGGGTGCCTATATCGGATTCGGAGCTGAGTTGTGCACCATGGTGCTCACCGGGACTCAGGCGACACTCGGACTCGGGATCTCCAAGTTCTTCGGAGGCGCCGTGTTCTCCGTAGGCCTCATGCTCGTCGTCATCTGCGGCGCAGAGCTCTTCACCGGAAACAATCTCATGACCATCGGCCTTTCACGCGGCCAGTTCGGCATGAAGGGCATCGTGTACAACTGGGTGATCGTCTACATCGCCAATCTGCTCGGCTCGTTGCTGCTCGTGTACATCATGTACAAGTCCACCCTGTGGATGACCGGCGGAGGCGCCGTAGGTCAGACAGCTATCGGCATCGCCAACGGCAAAGTGAACCTCACCTTTGCAGAGGCCTTCTACCGCGGCATCGGCTGTAACTGGCTCGTGTGCCTCGCCGTGTGGATGGCATTCGCCGCCCAGGACATTGTGGGCAAGATATTCGGAATATTCTTCCCCATCATGGCGTTCGTCGCATCCGGATTCGAGCACTGCGTGGCAAACATGTATTTCATCCCCATGGGCATCGTCCTGAAGGGCACGGACGCACTGTCTGAGTTCTCAGCAGCCCTGCCCGGCATCGAAAACCTCACCTGGGGCGGGTTCTTTATCGACAATCTCATCCCGGTCACTCTCGGCAACATCGTGGGTGGTGCGATATTCGTCGGGGTCGCATATTTCATGTGCTACGCGAACCAGCTGTGCAAGAAAGACTAGTTTCATCATTCCATTGACAGAACGAAGGTCATGTCGGTTTCGGCGACATGGCCTTCGTTATTTCCCCTCGTCTGTGTCGCGTGCCGAAGGGGCGTCGGCAGCCAAGCCGCATTACTTTCCAAAGCGTATCGGAGTTCGTGCCCGTCCTGATTCTGTTGACACTTTCATGATCCGTGTGTTACCCGATACATAAAATCAGCTGGAGAAAAAAATAGCGTGAAGCTCTCAGAGATAAGGGACATCCTGGATGCACGTGTCATCGTCGGTGAAGATAAACTGGACCTGGAAATTACGACCGCATTCGGAGCTGATCTGATGAGTGATGTCCTGGCCTTCGCACGTTCCGGCTGCCTGCTGATCACCGGTCTGTCAAACCCGCAGGCGGTAAGGACCGCATATGCGCTCGACATCGCTGCAATTCTGGTCTGCAGAGGCAAGTCTCTCACCGATAAATTCATCGAGATCGCCAAGGAGCTCGGCATCCCTATCCTGTGGACCCAGTACATCATGTTCGAATCCTGCGGCAAGCTCTTTCAGGAGGGAGTGACCGGATGTATCCGCAAGGCGAGCGAAGTAGAGGACAAGCACATTGCCTGACGACGATTACCTCGAGTCTCTCGAAGGCAGTTACTATGTTCAGGGCAGGGATTTTGTCGATGCCGGGATCGTATCGAGCGAGATCAAGAAGAGCCTGAAAGAAAAGGGAATGCCCGAGGACATCATCCGCAAGGTTGCGGTGATTACCTTCGAGGCGGAAATCAATATCATCTCCTATGCCGAGCAGGGGACCATCCAGATGTTCATCAGGCCTGATGCGATCACGATCGAGGCCAATGACGTAGGCCCTGGGATCGCGGATATCGAACTCGCGCTCCAGGAAGGATATTCGACCGCGGACGAGTCGATCCGGGAGATGGGGTTCGGCGCCGGCATGGGGTTGAGCAACATCAAGAAATTTTCCGACGTGTTCGAGCTCACCTCGGAGATAGGCAAGGGCACTCGTCTCAAGAGTGTCGTGAAGCTCAACGGACAGTAAGAGCCAAGGAGCGATAGGATATGAATCTGGAAACACTTGTTGAAAAGCTCAATCTGAAATGCAAGTGCTGTTGGGAGAAGCTGAAATCAACAGAGGTGAAAGGCGGCTATGCGGGAGATCTCCTCAGCGACGTCATGGCAAACAGTAGCGCCGGCGATGTCTGGGTAACGAGACAGGTCCATCAGAACATCGTAGCCGTAGCCTCCCTGAAAGACCTCGCGGGCATTATCATCGTGCAGGGGGCTGTTCCTGAGAAAGACACCATAGAGAAGGCGCAGAAAGAGGGCATTCCCATCATGGTGAGTGAGTGGTCGAACTTCGAGGTGGTGGGAAAAGTGTACCAGCTTCTCAACAACGGATAAGCACTTATGCGCCCGTTCAGCAGGTGAGTCATGGGTGATTCCGCGCCCGGCGTTTTCCGGTGCAATCTGCATGTTCACACCTGTCTCTCCCCCTGTGGAGATCTCGATATGCACCCCCAGGCGCTCGTCGAAGAGGCCGTTTCCCAGGGGCTCGATATCATTGCGATCTGCGATCACAACTCGTCGGAGAATGTCCCGTATGTGCTCAGGGCGGCCAGAGGGGCTCCTTTGTGTGTAATCCCGGGCATGGAAGTGACCACGCGGGAGGAAGCTCATGTCCTTGCGCTGTTCGGGGAGGTGTCCGGTCTTTCCCTGCTCCAGGAATATATCTATGCCCGTCTCGAGGGGCTCAATGACGAGGAGGCCTTCGGGCTTCAGCCCATCGTCAACGAGGCGGGAGAGGTGGAGGGGTTCAACGAGCGGCTGCTGATAGGCGCCACCGCCGTTTCCCTGGAGGACCTCGTGGACAGGATTCACGAATACGGAGGCGCGGCGATCGCCGCCCATATCGACAGGCCGAGCTTCAGTGTAATCGGACAGCTGGGTTTCGTGCCCCCGAATGTGCCCTTCGATGCCCTGGAAATATCCTCCCGTCTGGGGATCGAGGGCGGCAGGGAAAAGTTCCCCGAGTTGTCGGCGTACACGTTCATCACCTCATCGGATGCGCATTTCATTCAGGATATCGGAAGGGCATACACGCGTATGGCGCTCCATGAGCCCAGTTTCGCCGAAGTGGTCAAGGCCCTGAGAAAACAGGACGGCAGATACGTGGTGGAGGGATCATGATCGAGCTTGCGCTCCACATCCTCGATATTGCGGAAAACTCCACCCGGGCGCAGGCGGACTTCGTGGAGATCACCGTGAAGGAGGATCTCGATCAGGATATGCTGTCGCTGGAGATACGCGACAACGGCTGCGGGATGGATGAGATCACCCTTGCCAGGGCTATGGACCCGTTCTATACCACAAAAAAGGTGCGCAAGGTCGGACTCGGGCTTCCCATGCTCGCGCAGGCGGCCCAGAGAACGGGCGGGAGCTTCGCCATCGAATCGAAAGTGGGGCAGGGGACCAGGGTGCACGCACGATTCGGGCACAGTCACCTCGACAGGCAGCCGCTTGGCGATGTTCCAGGCGCGATCACTGCGCTCATACTCGGCAGCCCTGATGTCGACTTTCTCTACACCCACACCAAAAACGACAGGATCTACACGCTCGACACCCGCGAGATCCGCCGGGAGCTCGACGGGATTCCGCTGAATCACCGCGAGGTGCTCGAAGCCATAAGAGAAAACATACGGGAAGGCATCCGCGAGCTTGACGAAGAGGAATGATGTGAAGTTCATCTCACCGCCCGGGCCTCTTCCGCGCCGGAGGAGAAACAGCGGCAAATTGCTTGAAAATCGGCGCGAAATGAATAAATATACCTGTCGTTCCTGATTGAAATATTCCCGGCTCTGCTGTATGACAATAAGACCGCTATTCTCATATATTATGAACGAAAAGGAAGGTTTTCAATCATGAAGAGAAAGAGGAGTCAGAGCGAACCGGTCAGGTTTGTCACGGCCACAGCGCTTTTCGACGGTCATGACGCATCCATCAACATCATGCGCAGGATCCTTCAGGACAGCGGCGCAGAGGTGATCCATCTGGGGCATAACCGCAGTGTGAACGAGATCGTGAACGCGGCGGTGCAGGAGGGCGCTCATGCCGTGGCGGTGAGCTCGTACCAGGGCGGGCATATCGAGTTCTTCAAGTATCTCGTCGATCTTCTCAAAAAGAAGGAGTGCGGGCATGTGAAGGTGTTCGGCGGCGGCGGCGGGGTCATCGTGCCGAACGAGATCAAGGAGCTTCACGACTACGGGGTGGCGAGGATCTTTTCGCCCGAAGACGGGAAGGCTATGGGCCTCCAGGGCATGATCGACTACATGATCGCGGCCGCCAGAAAAGTGAAGTTCCCGCCCGTAAACGGCAGTCTCGCCGGGATAAGCAGGGATGACCACGCGCTCATCGGGCGCCTCATCCAACTCGCCGAAAAAAGCCTGTCCGAAGTGAATTGCGGGTTTGACGCCATCAGAAGCTCACTTGCAAAATCAGGATCGACGGCCCCGGTCGTCGGGATCACCGGGACAGGAGGAGCCGGAAAGAGCTCGCTGACGGACGAGCTGGTGAGACGTTTTCTCAATTACTACCCCAGACACGCCATCGCCATCGTCTCGGTGGACCCGTCGCGATCCAGGAGCGGGGGCGCGCTTTTGGGCGACAGGATCCGGATGAACCATATCGACGGCGGGCGTGTATTCATGAGATCAATGGCGACCCGATCGTCCCGCGACGAGCTCTCCGACGCCGTTCAGGACGCCATCGGCATTCTGAAGGCAGCAGGCTTCGATCTCATCATCGTGGAAACGAGCGGCATCGGACAGGGGGATGCCGCCGTGACCCAGATCAGCGACCTGTCTCTCTATGTCATGACATCGGACTTCGGAGCTCCTTCGCAGCTCGAGAAGATCGATATGCTCGATTTCGCGGACATGGTGATCGTCAACAAGTTCGAGAACGAAAAGGCGGAGGACGCCCTCAAGCAGGTGAGGAAGCAGTATATCCGCAATCACGGCCTCTTCGACGCCGATCCCGATCAGCTTCCCATCTTCGGCACCATCGCAAACCACTTCAACGATCCCGGCATCAACCGGGTGTTCTCCAACCTCGTGAGCAAACTTGTGGAGAAGGGGCTTGCAGACTGGGATATCCCGCCGGTCGAAGGAACCGGCGCCTCTGAGCCGTACCACGGAATCGTACCCATGGGAAGAGAGCACTACCTCCGGGAGATAGCAGGCGCGGTGAGGGGTTATCACGAAAACGCCCTGCGCACAGGCGACCGCATCCGTATGATGAATGCAGTCCAGGAGCTCATCAGAGAACTGGGCGAAGACAGGGCGGGATCGGCGCTCAAAGAAAAACTCAGAGCTCTGAAGAGCTCAATCTCGAAAGAAGACCTCTCTCTGGTCGAGGGCTGGGAAAAGGAGAGAAAAAAATATCAGGGACGCACATACAGCTACACGGTGCGCGGCAAGAAGATCGAAGTCCCGCTCACAGCCGATTCCCTCTCGGGCCTTCCGATCCCCAAGATCGCCCTGCCCACGTTCAGAGACAGGGGAGACATCTTCACCTGGCTGAAGAAGGAGAACGTTCCCGGCCGCTTTCCGTACACAGCCGGGGTTTTTCCATTCAAGCGCAGATGGGAGGAGCCCAAGCGCCAGTTTGCGGGAGAGGGGTCCCCGGAGAGGACCAACCGGAGATTTCACTATCTCTGCAGGAACGACGACGCCAAGCGCCTGAGCACCGCCTTCGACAGTGTGACGCTCTATGGCGAGGATCCCCATGAAGAGCCGGACATCTTCGGAAAGATCGGCGAGAGCGGGGTGAGCATCTGCACATTGAACGACATGAAGAAGCTCTATGCGGGCTTCGATCTCTGCTCCCCGAGCACGAGCGTATCCATGACCATCAACGGCCCAGCTCCCATCATGACGGCCATGTTCTTCAACACCGCGATCGATCAGCAGGTGGAGAAGTTCAAGCAGACAAAGGGAAGGGCACCGGGCAAAGGAGAGCTGGAAGAGATCAGGGCCTGGGTGCTCAGGAACGTTCGGGGCACGGTGCAGGCCGATATCCTCAAGGAGGACCAGGGTCAGAACACCTGCATATTTTCAACCGAGTTCGCCCTGAAGATGATGGGGGACATCCAGGAATACTTTATCGAACACGAGGTGGAGAACTTCTATTCGGTGAGCATCAGCGGCTACCATATCGCAGAGGCGGGCGCCAATCCCATAAGCCAGCTGGCCTTCACCCTGGCGAACGGCTTCACCTATGTGGAATATTACCTCTCCCGCGGGATGAAGATCGACGATTTCGCGGGCAACTTCTCATTCTTTTTCAGCAGCGGCATGGATCCCGAGTACAGCGTGCTGGGCAGAGTTGCCAGGAGGATCTGGGCCATCGCCATGCGCGACCTCTACGGTGCGAACGAGCTCTCCCAGAGGCTCAAGTATCACATCCAGACATCCGGCAGGTCGCTCCACAGCATGGAGATCCAATTCAACGACATACGTACGACGCTGCAGGCCCTGACCGCCCTGGAGGACAACTGCAACTCGCTCCATACCAACTCCTACGACGAAGCCATCACCACGCCTACCGAGGAGTCTGTCCGCAGGGCCATGGCCATCCAGCTCATTATCAACCGTGAGTTTGGCCCCTCGATCAACGAGAACAAGCTCCAGGGGTCGTTCTTCATGGAGTGGCTGACCGATGCCGTCGAAGAGGCGGTGCTCAAGGAATTCGAGCGCATCAGCGACCGCAGGGGGGTTCTCGGCGCCATGGAAATGCAGTACCAGAGATCCAAGATCCAGGACGAATCCCTGTATTATGAGGAGCTCAAGCATTCCGGCAAACTCCCCATCATCGGGGTAAACACCTTCGAAAACCCGGATACGGCCGGGGAGGTGGATATGCCCGGCGGGTGCATTGCGCTCACCCGTGCCACGCCCGAAGAGAAGATGGGCCAGCTCGAGAATCTCCGCAAATTCCAGGAGAAGCATAAAAAGGAGGCGCTCGAGGCGCTGGAGAGATTGAAGAAAATCGCGCTCGAAGGAGGCAACATCTTCGCCGAGCTCATGCAGACCGTCAGGGTGGCGAGCCTCGGACAGATCACCCGGGCGCTCTACGATGTGGGCGGGAGGTACCGGCGGAACATGTAGCTCGGGAAGGGCCTGGTCTTGATAGAATCGGCAGGAAAGACAGGCCTCTAATGCCTGAAGCAGCTGAAAACAAAGCCGGCAGATGAAGGAAGGTTTACGGGGTTTCATGAGCGAAATCGGAAAAGGGTATGTACAGATCTATACCGGGGGCGGCAAAGGGAAGACCACTGCCGCCCTCGGGCTTGCCCTGCGGGCAGCGGGCAGCGGCCTGAAGGTCTGCATTGTCCAGTTCATGAAAGGCCGGCACTACTCAGAGCTCGATGCCGTCCGCCTGATGCAGGGGCGGGTGACCATCGAGCAGTACGGTCATCCGACCTTCTGCCGCTTCACCGACCCTCCGGACCCCAAGGATGTGAGCCGCGCCCGCGATGCCTTTGACCGCCTGCGCGATATCATGACCTCGAAATCGTGTGATGTGCTTATCGCAGACGAGATCGTCACGGCCGTGAAATTTTCCCTCATTGCCGAAAGAGAGGTCCTGGAGCTCATGAATTCCAGGCCCGACGGAATGGAGCTCGTTCTTACGGGCAGAGGTGCGACGCAGGGCCTCATCGACGCAGCTGATCTCGTTACCGAGATGCGCGAGGTCAAGCACTACTATACGAAGGGCGTTCCCGCCCGTCGCGGCATCGAAAGCTGATCCTTGCCCCGGCCCTCGCGCCGGGCCTTTCCGCAAAAGATACGAGAAATTCGAATCTTTCCTCTTCATGGGGTGTATCACACTGTTTTTACCCATGAATATTACGGTTGCACGCGTTTTCGCGAGATGTTAGTCAAGACATGCCTCTTGAGGCGGTTGCAGCCTGATCGGCCGCTCCGCCGGCTATTGTGACGAGGCGGGAACAGGGGCTGACTGATCAGAGAATACCTCAGATAACCGGGACGACAGAGCATGGTGTTTCCAAAGCCGTCTCTCTGAAATCCCGTCAGAAAATCGGTTCAGAATTGGAGGAGCAACTATGTTCAGGACTATTCGACTGCTTGCCGCCGCGCTCTTCGTGGCGGCGTTGTATCCGGTGAACGGTTTCGCCGCGCAATGCCTCCTGTCGGAAAATTTCGACGGCAGGGTCCTTGATGACAGACTTACGGTGTACGGCAAGAACTGGCAGATTCTGATCCCTCCCCAGTACAACCTCAATGCGGCGGGCAGGGAAGGGACCGGGTATGCCTTTTCTTCAGGAACAAACAGCCAGGCGCATTTATGCTGGATGGGCGATACACTGAATCCGTGGCCCACGGATGAGCTGTACGTGTCGTTCTGGATGCGCTACCCCACCTTCGTCCGCAACGATTCCATGGAGAACCTGAAGGTGTTCTACCCCCACTGGGACCGGGCAAAGAGCTACGTGCATTTCACGCTCTCAGACAGCGACACCATTTATTATTCGGCCATGGCCGAAGGCTCGGTCCTGACTGCGGGCAACTGGCTGGAATGTCCCAAACAGACCGACGGCAAGTGGCAC
Organism: Syntrophaceae bacterium UBA1062; assembly: GCA_002316295.1. Classification (GTDB taxonomy): domain Bacteria; phylum Desulfobacterota; class Desulfomonilia; order UBA1062; family UBA1062; genus Phosphitivorax. Next base: position 14,745 of record DCDF01000024.1, read on the forward strand.
CACTATGAGTTCTACATCAATTTCAATGAAGGCGTCAGCAGGTTCTGGTACGACGGAGCGCTCAAGGTGGACGATGCCTTCGGCACCGGTATATGGACCAGCAACCTGTATTCAATCATAGCCCCTTCCATCGACGCCGAAGAGCCGGGCAAGTTTTCACGCCAGGTGGACGACCTGGAGATCTGGGACGGAATGCCGGAGCAGGGCAGCCCAGGCCCGGCGGACTGACTCGATACCCCAAATCACCGTCGGAGCTGGCTCTGAAGGCTGTGAAGTAAGGCAATGGGCGCCTTCGACTTACGGGCCATCCTGTTCAAGAAGGGGCGCCGGGTGAGCGGTCGCATCACAGCGCCTCTCATCGTGCCCGTTTCTGCGAAGGTCTCTCATCGATCAGTCCCCGTGGCTGTTCAGAACAGGATCCGTGCCGGCAGAGATATTCACAGGGTAGTATCGCTCCGGGAGGATATGCGGCGACTGAGGAGCTCGTCTACCTCGAGCGAGGCCCTGGGCGGGCGTTATCAGGGGCTGTTCCTTGACCCGGTGTCGGCCCCGCCTTCAAAAGGGATGACATTGCCGCGGTTGAGAAGATGAAAGGGATCGACGGCCCGTTTTGCAAGGCGGATCTGTTCTACGGCTGCGGCACCGTAACATTTCAGAAAGTCGCCCCTTTTGCGCTTGCCGGTGCCGTGTTCCCCGGAATAGACCCCCCCGAGCTCGGCGGACTTTTCAACAATGCGCTCGTAGACCTGTGTGGCCCGCTCGAGCTGTGAGGCCTCGGGCAGGATCATGAAATGGAGGTGACAGTCTCCGAGATGGCCGAAGGTCAGGTAATCGAGACTTTCTCTTTTCAAGAGGCTGTGGGTATAAGAGAGAAAATCCCCGAATGACTCTCTGGGCACAACGGTATCCGACATGATGGTGTACGTTCCTCTCCGCTGGACTACTTCGAGAGAGCGGGCCGGCATCGAGTGACGCGCCTCGAGAAAGATCGCACGGTCCTTGTCAGTGGTCATGATTTTGACGGCGCTCCCATCGATATTGCAGGGCGCCTCGGTGAGTATCCCAAACCATTGCTCGGCGGCGCTGTCTACGGTAAGATCGTACAGCGGCACCTGCAGGTAGATGCCCACCTGATCCTTCCCGGAAAAGAGCTTATTCTCGTGATCCATATAGGCCCTGCAATTGACTCCGAAATATTCGAAGGCGCTCAATACGCTGAGATCTCCGGAGAGTCTCCGGTGAAGATACTCGTGGAAGAGGAGCATTTGAGACTCGTCGCTCAGGGAGAAGAAGAGATCGAGATAGTCATGCGGGCGCTGTGAGAGTCTGAGCTCACAGGCGGTAACGACACCGAAGATGCCCTCGCTACCGATAATGAGGTCGACGAAATCCATGACTCCGTCGGGGGAAGAGTATGGCCCGCTCGCATTCTTGACGGCCGGTCTTGAGTATCGGGGCACAGGAAGAAGGGTCTGTGAGTCTTTGTGTGCCAGGATGAAGGCCCCGTCGATTGAGAGATATTGCCCTCTGCGGGCCCGGACCATGGATCCGTCCGGCAGGAGGACGTCGAGTCTTTCGACCCAGTTTCTCATGGCACCAGGCTCCCCGGGGGTAAACCCCGAGGCATTGCATGCGATCGCGCCGCCCACCATGGCATCGGTTCTGCTGGTGGGGTCAACGGGGAAGATCAGGGCATTTGCGCTCAGACGGGTCACCTCTCTTCTGAGATCCTCCAGGATGATTCCCGCCGGAGATTGGACCGTCGCAGTTCCGGCATTCAGTCGGACGCCGGGGGTTTTCATGCGCTCCAGAGAGACAAGGACTCCGCCTTGGGGCGTGGCGCTGCCCGTGAGGTTCGATCTGCCCGCTGATATGGTACAGGGTATCTTTGCGGTGAAACAGGCGCGAGCTGCCGCGGCACACTCGCGCTCATTGCACGGCCGGCACGCTGCTGAAGCGGCGCCTGGGAGATTCGAACTGTCGACAATGAGCCCGCTGATGATATCGGGATCGAGCTCGAGAACCAGGCCGAACCGATCGCGAAGCACCTCTGCCAGCGAGGATAGAACTTTCGTGTCGCCGGGCGGTGAGGAAGCTGTATCGATAATGCGGCAGTCCTCGGGAGAGAGGATATCCTCGAGCGCGATCCGATTCGTCATACACCCTCCTTGAACATTGGAGCCGGAGCTTTCAGGAAAAAATGCAGGGCCGCCCGAGGCCCTGCATCGAAAATAGGGATACTTGAAAGAAAGGGAGTGGAGAAGCCCTTTTCTGTCTCCTGTCAAACATGGGTTCCTTATTACCCTGCCGAAATGTCCGCAGCAGGCGCGCGGGGTCTTGATGCCTCCGGCGTCCTTTAAAGCGTGTTCCCGATCGACGGTCAATCTTTCCCAGGGCCGCCTCCCGACTGTCTTTTACGCATCCGGGATCAGTTGCTGACGAATGAGCCGAGCCAGGTAACGGTCTGCGGGAAATAGGTCACGATGGCAAGGCCTATTACGATCAGTATAACGAAGGGCACGATGCCCTTGTAGACATCCCTGATGTTTATATTGTCCGGGTCTACGCCTTTAATATAGAAAAGGGCATAGCCGAAGGGCGGGGTCACGAAGGATGCCTGCAGGTTGACGGCCATACAGATGACAAACCAGACAAGGTCGAAGCCGAGATCCTGGGCAATGGGCAGGAAGATCGGAAAACAGATGAGCACGATTCCGATCCAGTCGAGGAACGCTCCCAGTACCAGGACGATGAGCTGCATGACCCAGAACGTCCCCCACTTTCCCAGGCCCAAGCCGGAGACAAAATCGGTGACCACATCTCCGCCGCCCACGCCGAGGAACACCCCGGTGAAACACGTGGCGCCGCACAGGATGATGATGACCATGCAGTTGGTCTTGGCCGTCTGCATGACCGCCTGGTACAGTCCTTTCCAGGTGAACCGTCCGTAGCCTATGACCATGAGGAAGGCCAGAAACGCACCGACCCCGGCCGCCTCGGTGGGTGTGGCGATCCCGAAGAAGATGGACCCCAGAACGCCGAGGATCAGGATCGCCGGTGGTACGAGCGACTTCATGACCATCTTGAACAGCTGCATATTGGTGATGCTCGCCCGTTCCTCCCTGCTGATGGGGGGGCCGAGCTGAGGATTGATCACGCAGCGGATGCCCACGTAGATCATGTAGAGGGCGGCGAGGATCAGGCCCGGGATCACGGCGCCGGCGAAGAGCTGTCCGACCGAAATGGTCGCCTCGCTCGCCATGAGCACGAGCATGATACTCGGCGGGATCAGGATGCCCAGGGAGCCTGCGGAGCATATGGCGCCGTAGGAGAGCTTCTCATCATACCCGTATTTTCTCATCATGGGCAGCGCCAGGAGGCCCATGGTGACGACCGAGGCCCCGATAATCCCGGTACAGGCGGCGAAAACAGTGCACACGACGATCACGGCCAGACCGATCCCCCCTCGGGTCTGTCCCAGGAGGTAGCGCATGGCAGTGAAGAGATCATCCGCCACGCCGGACCGGTCGAGGAACTGGGCCATGAATATGAACAGCGGTATGGCGAGCAGCACATAGTTGTCCATGGTCCCCCAGATGCGGTTCATGAAGATATAAAAAATAGACGGGCCCCAGCCTATGTACCCGAAGATGACTGCAAGGCCGCCGAGTACGAAAGCCAGAGGATGTCCCATGAACAGTCCGATGAGCAGCCCCGCAAACATGAGAACAGTGAGGAGTTCCGGACTCAAGTCCATCATATCTTTACCCCCTTGATGATGTACACCCGCTTGATCACCTCGGAAATCCCCTGGAGCGTGAGCAGGATGAAGGTGATGACGATAACGGTCTTGATGGGGTACAGGGGCGGATGGAACACGCTCCACGACGTCTCTCTCATCGCCCAGGAACGCGCGGCGAAGCTGTAGCCCTGCCAGATGCACACCAGGCAGAAGGGGAAGAAGAAGATGAGATACGTGATGATATCGAGAACGGCTTTCGCCTTCTCCGAGAGCATCATGGTGAACACATCCACCGACACGTGAGCCCGATAGAGGAGGGCATACGCGGCGACGATCATGAAGTGCAGCGCGAAGAGCTGCTTGAGCACTTCAAAGCTCCAGATCGTCGGCGAATTCAGAAATCTTCGGAGGATGACCTCCATAACCGTCAGGAGCACGAGGGGCACGATGACCCAGCCGAAGATCCTGCCCGTCCACTCACTGATTGAATCGAGTAGTTTGACCAATGATTTCACCTCTTGTCACCTCCTGTATGGAACACTCCACCGACTTGTCGCCCTGCTGCTGGTGGTGAAACGCATTTTTCTCCGGATCATCCCTTTCGGGCAGAAGCTTTTCATTATTCCAGGATATGGGCGCCCCTGCGGCGCAGGAAAAATTACCCTCTTGATGCAGTAAATCTCGGCTGAGGAGGGTTACCCTCCTCAGCCGAGAACGTGTCGTCAGTCAAGTTTCAGGTCTATTTTGGGATTGAACCCGAAGCCGAACGTGCCTTCCATCTCCCTCCATTTTGCGAAGGCTTTCCTGTACTTCATCTGTGACTCGATCGATTTCTTGAAGAGGGGATTGGCCTTTGCCGATTCCTGGGTGTGCTTGACCATCAGCTCTTCAATGGTATCGAGCACCGCATCGTCATATGTCGTGATCTGGATGCCCTTGTCGATAAACTTCTGGGTGAACTCCACCGTATCGAAATACTGTTTTGTGGTGAATTCGAGGGCAGCGGCCTTGGCGGCGTATCTGAGGTCCTCCTGAAGGTCGGGGTCGAGCTTGTCCCACACCTTTTTGTTGATCATGACACCCATGACCGACGCCGGCTGATGCCATCCGGGAACAGCCCAGTACTTCGTAACTTCGCCGAAACCCATCCCCCAGTCCGAAGAGGGGCTGGAGAACTCCGCCGCATCGATCACGCCTTTCTGGAGGGCCTGGTAGATCTCCTGGCCTGCCATGGCGATCTGCGCCGCCCCCAGATCCTGAAGGATTTTGCCCTGGTGAAGCCCTGACATGCGGATCTTCATGCCTTTGAGGTCGTTCAGTGTCTTGATGGGCTTGTTGCCCCTGAGGCCGCACTCCATGGGTGTAACGCCCGTGACCAGATAGACCATCCCGAATTTTCCGTAGGCCTCGTCATAGATCGCCTGTCCGCCGGCCTGATAGATCCAGAGCAGATAATCTATCGGGGTGAGTCCCATCGGGTAAGATCCGAGGGTGTCGAACACCAGGTCCTTGCCCGCCCAGTAGTTGGGCCAGTCACCGGCTGCCTCAATGGTGCCCTTGCTCACCGCGTCGAAAACCTCGTACGACGGCATCAGCGTTCCACCGGTAAAGAACTTAATCTCCAGGCGTCCCTTGCAGAGCTGGTTCGCAGCTTTCACGAATGCCTGATCAGCTTCGATCAGAGAGATCGACGGCGGCCAGGTGGACGTCATTTTCCAGCGTTCCTTGGCACTGGCAGGCGATGCGATGAGAAAACACATGGTCAGGACCGCTGCCATCCCGATAAGAAGACCTGTTTTTTTCATACCGACTACCTCCTTGTTTTTTAAGCTACCCGTAACACAGGGAAAACACCGCTCTGGTACGAATTTCCCCACACCGAATACCCCGCTCCCCTTTTCTCCGCCATCGGGGATGAATTACAGCGCGGCGCACCGCGATGTGTCCAGAATCTAACGGCATATTGCCGGCTGTCGCGCCCGGAGTTTTCTCAGGCCCCTTTTCAGGTATCCTCTCCTCCTCATACGGCGCCCCCATACCTCCGTCCCCAACCGGCCTGCAGCACAAGTGAAGAGCCCTTTCCCGGGCGGCTCCGTACACATCTGCCGCCTCCTCATCGAAGAGATTTTTTGAGAAAGTCTCTTGCTCAGTCGTGCCCGTCAGTGTCCGGGAAATGCTTGCGGAGCTGCACGCCGGGGTGGGGGGTGTGAAAGAGAAACCGGGCTCTGTCCCGGTCTCCAGGTACCTTATCTGAAAGGAACCGGTCGCTTCCATACATGCTCCAATCAATTCACTGTCCATGGACCAGCAAAAGCGCCGTCCCGGACACAACATACGATACTACCGCTCAATGCCGTGTTCTTGTAGCCGGTTCAAACATCCACCTGCCAATTCCATATCAAAAAAGAACCTCGCTCCGACTGATAAAGCTGAAGCGATGTTGCCGCGGAAAAAAACATATCTCCCGATATCAAACGCCCCTTTGGTTGACTTGTCAAAAGCAAATACCAGACCAACTCGGGAATTCTCGCGGCTTCTCTTTCCGGCAGAGCGCTCCGCATTCGCCGGCCGCGGCAGGGCTGCAGGACAGGGATGCCGGCACGGTCCAGGCATAATCCGTTCCGTCCTCTTTTCTGAAAGACAGGTTGTCGGATCAATGATAAACCGCATCCATTCACAAACGTCATGATGACAATCGACCATAAATGTGTTCCGGAAAACATGTATCCGGAGAGATACATGTTGACAGTTTGCTACACTTTCATTAAAGTATACAATAAGGCGGTATGTAATGGATACTCTGTATCGAGCCGTAGCGGATACACCAGACGAGGGGACGTCTGCCCGGGAAATCCTTTCCCGAGAGGAAAAAACATCGCTCATCGAGCAGCTCGAGCTCTTTAAGCTCGTATTCGACAACTTCTACAACGGGATCATCGTCACCGATGCAGAGGGCTACATCCTCCTTTTCAACAAGCCTTACGGTGAATTTCTCGGGATCGAACCGGACCAGCAGATCGGAAAGCACTGCACCGAGGTGGTTGAAAACTCGCGCATGCACATCGTGGGAAAGACCGGGATAGCAGAAATCAATCAGGTACACCGTATCATGGGCCAGGATATGATCGTCCAACGTATCCCCCTGAGAAAGAACGACAAGGTGATCGCGGTATTCGGCCATGTCATGTTTAGAGACGTGCGCGATCTGGGAAAACTCGCTAAAAAGCTCTCTCACCTCGAATCAAAGGTAAAGCTCTACGAGCAGGAGCTCATGAACCTGCGCTCCACGAAATACACCCTGGAGAGCATCATCGGAAACTCTTCGGCGATCCGCGCCATCAAGAAAGACGCCCTGAAGGCGACGGCAAACAATTTCCCGGTGCTGATCACCGGAGAGAGCGGGACCGGCAAGGAGCTCTTTGCCCAGGCAATCCACCATGCGAGCTGCAGAAGGCTCTATCCCTTCGTGCGCATCAACTGCGCCGCCATCCCGAAGGAGCTGATCGAGAGCGAGATCTTCGGGTACGAGCGCGGCGCGTTCACGGGGGCCAAGGCGGAAGGGAAACCCGGCAAGTTCGAGATCGCGAATCGAGGCACTCTGTTTCTCGACGAGATCGGCGACATGCCTCTGGAAATGCAGCCCAAGCTATTGAGGGTCCTCGAAGAGAAAGAGTTCGAACGCCTTGGAGGCACCCGGGTCATCCGCTCCGATTTCCGTGTCATTGCGGCAACCAACAAGGATCTCGGCGATCTTGTGGCGCAGGAGAAGTTCCGCACAGACCTCTATTACCGGCTGAACGTGATCCACCTGCACATACCGCCCTTGCGGGAGCGCCGGGACGATATCGCTCCCCTGATCAGCCATCTTCTGAAGAAAATGTCCCAGGAGGCGACATTTTCCGAGGTGTCGATCGATCAGGAGGCGATGAGAATCCTCCTGTCATATCACTGGCCCGGCAATGTGCGCGAGCTGGTCAATGTGCTGGAGTGCGCCCTCTCGTCGCTGGAAAAGGATACCATCCAAGCCTGTGACCTTCCGTTTCATGTGCGGAGAAGCCGCGAACAAGCGGCCGCTCCTTCGTACCAGTGTCTGAAGGATGAACAGATGAACGCCGAGAAGAAGGCGATCGTCAAGGCCCTCAAGGAAACGAGAAGCAAATCCGAAGCAGCGCGGAAACTCGGCATCCACAGGACCCTCCTCTATAAAAAGATAAGGAAATATCAGATCTGCCTGTAAGTGTACCTTCGTTCGGGAAAGGGACGTTACGTCGGCTCAGGGCCGAGACGGACGCAGGCTCGCCGCTGCAGACAGCCAGGCTGCATATGTGCCGAAACCCAGGTCGTCATGCACTCCGGCTTCCGGATGCTTCACGATATTCCCGCCTCTCGGACAGCAGGCCGAAAGGCGTCCTGTGTCTTGACGGATACATGGCTTCAAACTGTTTTACGTGATTCCGTTCGCCATACGGCATGTTCTCTGAGATGCCTGGGACGGCGCCCCGACCTTGAAAGAGTTCTCCTTTGCAGAGGCCCGAGAACCAAACGGCGTATTCACCCATCCGGATCGGAGCGCGGCATATAGTCCATGGCATATATTTTGAATGCTCATCAGGAGAGTTTCCTGCAGGGGGATCCGGCCGCAGCCGGTGTGTGAAGTGCGCTCTGATGCCGGGATACGCCGCGCACCAGCGGGCTCCGGAGAAAAACAGCACAGAAGGCACAGTCATACGAAAAGGAGGACGTGATCTATGGCCAAGAAAGACGGAATTCACCCGATGCTTTCAACTCTGCCTCCTTCACGGATGCGCAAGGGGAAGATAGTGACTGCCGAGGAGGCTGTTCGAGTCATTCAGGACGGAGATACGATCGCAACGGGCGGGTTCGTCGGCATCGGCGTCCCGGAAGAGATTCACGTGAAGCTGGAGGAAATTTTTCTCGCGACCGGCAGGCCCAGAAATCTGACCCTTGTCTATGCTGCCGGCCAGGGGGATGGGAAAGATCGGGGGCTCAACCACTATGGCCACGAAGGCTTGGTCAAACGGGTCGTGGGGGGGCACTGGGCCCTCGCTCCGAAGCTGGGGAGGATGGCCTTTGAAAACAAGCTCGAGGCGTACAATTTCCCCCAAGGGGTGATCTCACACCTGTTCCGGGACATCGCGGCCGGCAAGCCCAGAACCATCACGACGGTCGGGCTGAAGACCTATGTGGACCCGCGGTTCGGCGGAGGCAAGATCAACAGCAGCGCACAAGAGGATCTCGTCGAGCTTATCAATTTTGACGGGAAAGAATATCTTGCATATAAAACGTTTCCCATCAATGTGGGGATCATCCGGGGTACCACTGCGGACACGGACGGGAATGTGACCATGGAAAAGGAGGCGCTCACACTTGAGGCCTATGCCATTGCGGCAGCGGCGAAGAATTCGGGCGGCTTTGTGATCGTGCAGGTCGAAAGGATCGCGGAGAAGGGGACCCTCCCCGCACGGCAGGTCAAGATCCCCGGCATCCTGGTCGACTGCGTGGTGGTGGCGAGACAGGAAAATCATGCCCAGACCTTTTCGGAACACTATAACCCCTCCTTCAGCGCCGAGGTGAGGATCCCGATCGAGTCACTGCTTCCCATGCCGATGGGGCCCCGAAAAATCATTGCACGCAGGGCATCGTTCGAGCTCCAGAAGAACAGCATCATAAACCTCGGCATCGGGATGCCCGAGGGGGTGTCCAATGTGGCGAACGAGGAGAAGGTGCTGGATTATATCACGCTCACCGCAGAGCCGGGAATCATCGGGGGGCTGCCGGCCGGCGGGCTGAGCTTCGGCGCCGGCACCAACCCGGATTGTGTGATCGATCAACCCTACCAGTTTGATTTCTACGACGGGGGCGGTCTCGACTGCTGCTTTCTCGGCCTGGCCCAGGCGGACAGGGAAGGGAACCTGAACGTGAGCAAGTTCGGGCCCAAGTTCGCAGGCTGCGGGGGCTTCATCAACATCAGCCAGAACGCTAAGAAGGTGGTGTTCACGGGGACATTCACGGCTGGAGGTCTCAAGGTCTCGGTGAACGACGGGAAGCTTACCATCGACCAGGAAGGCAGGGAAAAGAAGTTTCTGAACCAGGTCGAGCATGTGACCTTCAGCGGGAAGTACGCGGTGCAGAGAGGGACCCCGGTGCTCTACATCACGGAGCGATGTGTGTTTTCGCTCACCAGGAAAGGAATGGAGCTCATCGAGGTGGCCCCAGGCATCGATATCGAGAAGGATATCCTCGCGCACATGGAGTTCAAGCCCGTGATACGCAGGCCGGTCCGCCTCATGGACAAGCGGATTTTCAGGCCCGAACCCATGCGCCTGAGAGACGATCTGTTCAGCCTGACCATGCAGGAGCGTCTCACCTACGACCCTGACGAAAACCTCTTTTTCGTGAACTTCGAAGGGCTCAGGATACGGTCCTCAGAACAGATCAGGGAGCTGGAGAAGAACGTTGCCGAGATCCTCTCGCCGCTGGGGAAAAAGGTCGGCGCCATCGTGAACTATGACAACTTCGACATCACACCCGAGCTGGTGAGCGAATACACGGAAATGGTCAGACGCATCGTAAAGAAGTACTACACCCGGGTTACCCGCTACACCACGAATGCCTTCTTCCGGGTGAGGTTCGGAGAAGCCCTGAAAAGGCGGAAGCTCCCGCCTCATATCTACGAATCGCAGGACCAGGCCAAAAAGGCTCTCGGAGTCGAGTGATGCCGTTTTGCAACGGATGGGCGGAAGACACCCGTTTCCACCGCTTTCCGGATACAGGGAAAAGAGCTGTGTTTCCTCTACACCTGAAAGAAAGGAGAGAACCATGCTGCCGGAAGTAAAGACCATTCTCTATGCCACAGATCTGTCAAAGAACTCGGCGTTTGCCTACAGGTATGCCTTGAGCTGTGCGGAGAAGTATGGCGCCATGATCACCATCATCCACATCATCGAGGACATCGGACCCTGGGCACGGTCCATGCTGGAGGCCTATCTGCCTGAAGGGCACAAGGAAGAAGTCATCAAGAAATCCATCCAGCGCATCCAGAAGCGCCTCGAGGTCTTTTGTGACGCTCATGCCAGGGACAATCCCGAGTGCTCGATGCGGGTCGGCTCTATCCTGGTGTACGAGGGGAATCCGGCGGAAGAGATTCTGAAACAGGCAAAAAAAATCAGCGCCGACATGATCGTCATGGGCTCTCACGGCAAGGGGTCGAGCACCCATCCGTTTTTCGGAAGTGTCGCCAAGCGGGTCGTGGGGCTTTCACGGGTGCCGGTGGTCGTGATCCCCATCCCGGAGGAGGAAACCGAGTTCGCCTTCCGGGAGATCTGATATCGATGCGCAGCCCGTCTTTTTACCATGACGGGACGAGAGACGGCGGAATGCCGGAATGAAAAATCTCTGCGGTTCGAACGGCCGGGAATGACTCAATGAAGCGGAAGTTGCGCGGATATTGCGCAGCAGCCATCAAGTGGGGCTGAGCCGTGTCGGAGCCGTTGAAATGAGAACCCGCTGCAAAGGCTCTCCGCACGAGTGTCGTTCATTGCCGCCGGACGATTCGGGGCGATGAGCAGGAGAAGGGCTGCATCCTTGTTCCCGGTGCAGACCTTCTCCCGCTCATGCATATGCGTTGTGCTACAGCATCTCGATGGCGGTGGCCATGGAGACTCCGCCGCCGCCGCACAGAGTGGCGAGGCCGAGGGTCTTGCCGCGCTTTTTCATGGCGTGGATCAGGGTCACGATAATCCGCGCCCCGGTGCTTCCGACAGGATGGCCCAGCCCGATGCCGCTGCCGTTGACATTGGTGATCTCGCGGTTGATGCCGAGCTC
>DCDF01000262.1 GCA_002316295.1 Syntrophaceae bacterium UBA1062
ATCCTGCACTCCGGTCTCCCGCAGCCGACTTCCGGACCCTGGTCGAAGATGATCTCGGAGCACGGGCCGCAGGGCCCGGTGTCGCCCATGGCCCAGAAGTTGTCCTTGTCGCCGAGACGGATGATGCGCTCGGGCTGAAGCCCGATCACGTCCCGCCAGATGGCGAAGGCCTCGTCGTCGCTCCTGTGCACGGTGGCCCAGAGCTTGTCCGGGTCGAGCCCCATCCTGTGGACGAGCAACTCCCATGCGAACTCGATCGCGCCCTGCTTGAAATAGTCTCCGAAGGAGAAATTCCCGAGCATCTCGAAAAAGGTGTGATGCCGGGCCGTTCTGCCTACGTTCTCCAGATCGTTGTGCTTCCCGCCGGCGCGGACGCACTTCTGGGAAGAAGTGGCCCGGGAATAAGGACGCTTTTCCGTGCCCAGAAACACGGACTTGAACTGCACCATCCCGGCATTGGTGAAGAGCAGGGACGGATCGTCCGCCGGTACCAGCGAAGAGCTGGGAACGATCGTGTGCCCCTTCTCCCGGAAATAGTTCAGAAACATGCTGCGGATCTCGGAACCTTTCATGAATCGACACCACCTAGTATTTCGAAGATTTTTTCAAATGCAAAACCTCTGCCCGTCAGAAAACGGATCATTTTTTCCCGCTCGAGGCCTTTTCGTTTCTCGAGGAGCATGGTGATTCTCTCTTCCTCTCCGAATTCCTTCGATACCCTGTTCAGGGCGTCGTCGACAAGTCCCTCCGGAATTTTCAGATCCATGAGCGCAAGGCGGATGGGAAAATTCCCCCACCCCTTCTCAGCCATGAGCCTGGCCTTGCGGAGCGCATACTCCCGGTCGTTCACATAGCCGAGTTCGAGAATCCTTCCGACGACTCTGTCGGCAATCTCTTCGTTCAGGCCCTTGCGCTCGAGTTTTTTTTTAGCTCAAAGGCGGAAACCGCCCTCCGGGATATGACCCGGAAGGCATAGGCGAGACCCTGCTCAAATGTCTCGATATTTGCCGTCCTGGAATATCGAGGGCTTTTTCTGCTCACCGGAGTCTTCTCCCCGCTCTTCGGCCTTTTCGCCTTCAAACTGATCCCACTTGGAATCGCTGGTCCCCCGGATGCCCTTCATGCGAAGCGCGAAGTCATTGGGGTTGGTCGCCTGCCGCATCGCCTCGTGGTAGCTCACCTTGTTGTCTTTCACAAGCGCCATCAGGGACTGGTCGAAAGTCTGCATGCCATAGGCGATCATGCCTTCAGCAATGGCGTCCGGCACCTCGCTGGTGCGTGTCTCGTCTGTGATGCACTCGCGTATCCTTGCCGTGGAGACGAGCACTTCGGCCGCCGGCACCACGCCCTGACCGTCGGCCCTGGGAAGAAGCCGCTGGGATATGACGGCCTTGAGGACCCCGGCCAGCTGCAGCCGTATCTGCAGGTGCTGGTGAGGGGGATACTGCGACACGATGCGCATGATGGTTTCCACCGCGTCCAGGGTATGCAGGGTCGAGAGCACGAGGTGGCCTGTTTCCGCAGCGGTCAGCGCGATGTCGATGGTCTCCCGGTCGCGCATCTCGCCCACCAGGATCACGTCCGGGTCCTGGCGCAAAGCCGCACGGAGCGCCATGGCAAAGGAGTTGGTGTCCGATCCCACCTCGCGCTGGTTGATGATGGACTTCCGATCACGGTGGAGGAACTCGATGGGATCTTCGATGGTGATCACGTGACAGTTCCGCATCGTGTTGATATGGTTCACCATGGCGGCCATGGTCGTGGATTTCCCCGATCCCGTGGTTCCGGTCACCAGGATGAGCCCCTTGCGCTCCATCGCGATCTTCTTGAGCACCTCCGGCAGATCCAGGTCCTCGAGGTTCGGGGGATCGGTGGGAACGACCCTGAACACCATGCCGAAGCTCCCCCGCTGCCGGAAGCAGTTCACCCTGAACCTGGCCACACCGGAGAGGCTGTGCGCCAGATCGATCTCGTTGGTGGTCTCGAACTTGGCCTGCTGGTACTGATTCATGATGCTGTAGGCCATGGACGAGATGTCGTCGTTGGTGAGCTTTTCCCGGTCTCTCAGCGGGATGAGCGCTCCGAACCGTCGGATCACCGGCGGCAGGCCGACCTTGATGTGGACGTCCGAGGCGGACATCTCCACCGCCTGCCTCAAGACCTCGTTTATATCCATGTGCTCTCTCCTCGCGTCTTCTTCGGCCCTATGCCTCTGCAAGCCCGGGAGCGCCCGCCTCGGCGGAGGAAGCTGCCTCCTTCTTTTCCGGGGCATCGGAAACCCTGAACGTCTTCCTCAAGTCCTCATAGATCTCGGCGTATATCTCCGGGTGCTCCTTCAAGAAGGTCTTGGACGCCTCTCTGCCCTGCCCGAGCCGCTGCTTGTTGTAGCTGTACCAGGCGCCGGACTTCTCGATGATTCCCTTGCTCGGCAGCGACCCAACATCGAGGATCTCACCGTAGCGGGAAATGCCCTCGCCGAACATGATGTCGAACTCGACCTCCTTGAAGGGGGGAGCCATCTTGTTCTTGACCAC
>DCDF01000071.1:0-542 GCA_002316295.1 Syntrophaceae bacterium UBA1062
AACCAGGAAAATCTGGACCCGAACTACTACGCGGACATGCGGAGGCTGTATGCCAACGATCCCGAGTGGGTGTCGCGGTACATCGAGGGGAAACCGGGTGTTCAAAAGGTCGGAAAGGATGTTTATGGGAGTTTCAGCTACAATTTCCATGTTGCCAAGAACCCTATTGTATGGCCCGGTAAAGCATTCACCATCTATCGAGGATGGGATAACACCGGAAACTGCCCTGCCTGCGTGGTCGGCTATATCCCCACTCCTGGCGTGGTGCATATCCTTAGAGAATTCTGGGATGACCGTTCAGGTATTATTGATTTCGCTGAGAGAGTCAAGCGCGAGTGCCTAGCCACCTACCCGGATGCCAAATACATTGACTGGGGCGATCCCGCCGGTGAGTTCAAGTTCTCATCGAACAAGGCCGGGGGCGGTCTTACGTCGAATGCCCAGATGATGCGCGAGATCGGAATTGACGTTTATCCTTCCTCACAGGATTGGGAGCCAAGGCGCGAATCCGTAGATATCATGCTCCGGCAGACGAACAGGGG
>DCDF01000071.1:736-3022 GCA_002316295.1 Syntrophaceae bacterium UBA1062
GAGGTGCAGAACGGGGTGTTTGGCGACAAGCCGGTCAAGAACCGTTTTTCGCACGTCCATGATGCTCTCCAGTATCTCCTGGTGAAATTGGTCGGGCAGAACAGGGTATTGCGGAAGACCAAGAAGAGAAAGCCCCGCTACAGCAGGCGGTCATTTTCTGGATACGGAGGATAGGAAGTGGCGAAGAACTTTCAGAACGAAGAGATGAGAAACGAAGAGTTTACCGTCGAGGATGATTCCCCCTCCGAGGACAGGGACGATATGGTTACGTACTTCATGAAGCTCTACCGGGAGTACGAATCATCGGAATACCGCAGGCAGAAGATCGAGGATGCGGCAGAGAACCGCAAGAGATATGACGGGGATAGGGACTCGAAGAATTTCCCGTGGGAGAACTGCTCAAACTATTCGCTCATGACCGAGGCTATCGTGGTGGACAACCTGGAGCCTAGGCTGGTGGCGGCTGTGGCTGGCAAGGACCGCGACATCGTGGAGGCCCTGCCCAACAGCAGCAAGGGTGTCGAGTTCGCCAAAGAGGTGGAGAAGTTCGCTGAATGGGCTCTGGCACACAACATCAAGTGGCAGGACAATGTCCCGGCATGGATACACAACGTCCTCCTGGACGGCACTCTCTACATCTTCCCCTACTACAAGGAGCAGAAGCTAATCAGGGGAGAGCGGTTCGTTGGCAAAGTGGCTGTCAACCCATTCACGATGGAGAGAATCACCGACGAGGAAAGTCTTAGGGCGCTCATCATGCAGGGCATCAGGCCTGAAGAAATGCTGGTGGACGAGATCCAGAAAAAGGATGTGCGGATCTTCAAGGTGGTCAACGACTACGCCCTCATGAACGAAGTCTACGGGCCTGACATCTGCCCTGATTGGGATGAAACCCCTACAATACGTAAACAATTCTTCAAATATGCCGATTTGGTGGAAAACAGCAAGGAAAATGGTGGTGTTTATATAAATATCACGAAAAAACTACTTGATTCGGCCACAACCACCAGGGATGATGAAGACCTTCCCCCCGGCAGCGACCGTGACGGGGCGGCACCTGAGGTCGAGCGCGAGGAAATCGAAGTCCTGACGTTCTACGACAGGTACGACATAGGGGAAGGCCGGGATTGGGTGATAGTCTCGATCGCCAAGAACACGGAAACGGTTATCCGCAAGCAGTATGTGCGCGATGTGTATTATGGGCTCATCGGCAAGCCGTGTAAGAGGCTGGTGATCTTCCCTGATTTCGGAAAGCAGTTCGGCACTGGCGTACCGCACAAGATACGCCACCATGCGCTTTCCATCAACGACTGCCTGAACCAGATGCTCGATTCCGGCGCGGCGCAGATCAACCCGTGGTTCTTCTACGGCTCCGATGTGGGCTTGCAGGACGAACTGGACATTTCCCCCGGCGGCGCGAACCCCGTGGTGGGCAACGCCAATTCCATTGTGTTTCCTAATGTCGGGGTCAAGGCACAGGTCTACATCGAGTTCATCAACTTAATAACGTCCTTCCTGGAACGGCTTATCGCCATGTCTTCGTACCAGTCGGGCGTTGAGGATCAGGCGATGGGGCAGGGGGCCGGGACTGCGGCTGGCATGAGGATGATCTTGCAGGAGGCCCAGGTGAAGCACACCTACCAGGCCAAGCCGATCAAGGAGCAGCTCGAAGACGTTATCAAGCTCGACATGATGCTCTACTCCTGGTACATGCCCACGGATGCCGAGATAGTGCTCCCCGGCGGACAGGTGTTGAGGGGCGTCAACGTGGATGCTCTCCAGCAGGATTACGACTTCTCGCTCCGCATCTCCGACAGCGCGTACAACAAGATGATGGCGCGGTACGAGGCCCAGGAACTCCTCGGTCTTGCCGCGTCCTTCCCGTTCGCCAATCAGATGCAGTTGTTCATGGATGCTCTACAGGCATACGACAAGAAGAACCCGGAGATATACATCGAACCCGCCTTCCTCATGCTGATTCAGGCCGTAGCGCAGAACCCCGAGATCCCCCAGGTTGTGCAACAGTATATTCAGGACAAGATGCAGAAAATGCATCAGCAGAAACTCGGACAGGCGGCGCAGGACGGTGAAACGGTCAGCAGGATGAGGGAAGCCCTGAAAGACCAGCAGGCGATACCCGACATGCAGAAAGCGGTTGAGAAGAATCTGATGAAGCGCAAGATCCAGGATTCGATGGAGATGGCCGCAGCACTTGAGCACAAGAACATGATCGGTCCGAAGGACATTCAGGACGCAATGGCATCCCAGAAGCGGAAACTCGCAAAG
>DCDF01000035.1:0-1141 GCA_002316295.1 Syntrophaceae bacterium UBA1062
CTGGCCATTGGCGTCACCCTCGACGGCCTCAAGGAGGTCCTTGGCCTCTGGATCGAGAAGACCGAGGGTGCGAAGTTCTGGCTGCAGGTTATTACCGAACTGAAGAACCGTGGGGTGAAGGATATCTTCATTGCCTGCGTCGATGGGCTCAAGGGCTTTCCTGAAGCCATCAACGCCGTGTTCCCGAAGACCGAGATTCAGCTGTGCATCGTGCATATGGTCAGGCATTCCCTGAAGTTCGTTCCCTGGAAGGATCGGAAAATCGTAGCGGCTGATCTCAAGGAGGTTTACCACGCTCCTACGGTCGAGCTGGCAGAAAAGGCCCTGCAAGCCTTTTGAAGCCAAATGGGACGGGAAGTACCCGGCAATCAGCCCGTCCTGGAGGAATAACTGGGCCAGTATCATCCCGCTCTTTGCCTATCCCGAGAACATCAGGCGGGCCATCTACACGACCAACGCCATCGAGTCCCTGAACATGTCCCTGAGGAAGGTCATCAAAACGAAGTCGTCTTTCCCCAACGATGATGCCTTGAAAAAGATGCTGTATTTGGCCTTGAACAATATCGAGAAAAAATGGACAATGCCGCTTAGAGATTGGTCAGGTGCGATGAATCAGTTCCTGATCCTGTTCGGGGACAGGGTGCACCTGAACGCTAACTGATGATTGCCATTTACACTAAAAATCTGACACCCTCGACAATACAGAACTTCAGAAAGGAGACCACCTGTCAGATCGGGTCTTAGCTACTACAGTTTATGAGCCGTTCGACACGATTTCTCATCTTGTAGGCTTGACGGTCAAACGGACCTCCTCTTTTATTGTTGCTCTTTCTGGGGATGGTCACATGGATGCCATGTCTTGCGAGATAATCTCTGATCCACTGGGCACTGAAACCCTTGTCCCCTACGAGGCGATCTGGGCGTATCCTTGGCCTCCCACCGTGGAGCCGTTTGATAGCTCCATGTTCCATAAGGTCAAGAAACGCCGTCGTGTCATGAGCTTCGCCGGGAGTGAGGCCCAGCGTTATCGGCTTGCCTTCTCCTTCCGCCCGAAGGTGGACCTTGGTCGAGAATCCACCTCGACTACGGCCAAGAGCCTCTGCTCTCTGCCCCCTTTTTTTGCACCCGCTGCATGCTGGTG
>DCDF01000035.1:1342-3193 GCA_002316295.1 Syntrophaceae bacterium UBA1062
ATCCGGTTCCATACCCCGGCATCTCTCCATCTGCGGAAACGGCTGTATATGGTCGTCCAAGGCCCGTACCTCTCGGGGATATCACGCCATGGAGCTCCGGTTCTCACTTTCCAGAAGATCCCGTTGATGATCTTGCGATGGTCTTCCGCAGGCCGTCCTGTTTCAGGTTTCTGGGGAGGAAGATACTCTTTGAACTTCTGCCACTGCTTCTCGCTAAGTTCATGCCTTCTGTTCATTCATATTTTGATGCAGCGGTCTAGGCGTGAGTTTGCAAACACGCCCTAGAAACGGCCAGCCCTTCAATTTTTTATCGTTCCGGCCTAAAAAGGCGTTTCTCCGTTTTGAAGTGCGAATGAAAAGCTCATCTGAATTCCAGGATCGTTTAGAGTCTGCAGGGCTCGATGTTATGGATTACGATAGCCGTAATGGATTCTATCGAATCCGGCTCCAGCCGGGAGAAGTAGAGAAGCATAAAGATATTCTCACAGACGTTATAGCGGATGCCTATAATGCCAGTAGCCGTGACTGATATGAACGTCGAAAAGATCATTCGGGAGAAGTTCAGGGAAACCGGCTCTCCGGCAAAAATCCCTCTTTTGCATAAAGGCTCTTTCACTGCCACGTTAGTAACCGGAGGAGTCAATGTAAACAATCTTGGAACACAGCCCTTCCTCCCTTGGGCAGTATTCGAAGAGGCTCTATCATTGATAGTCAACAACGGCGGAAAAGCTGAGAGAGGAGATGCCATGCAATCACGACTCGGCGATCCAAAGTTACCGCTGAATTCCATCGAAGGCCATATTGCTCATACCATCTACCAAAAAAGTGTGGGGGACAGTGTATTCCGGCGCATTACTCCAATCGCGTGCATTCTTATTTGGGCCGGCATCTGTATCCATAAACCGGGAGAGCTGGCCTTTCTAGAGAATTAATTTATATTTCAATGAATCGGGGGAGCTTATGACTGCTAAAGGGATTTTCTGCTTGGAGGGTATCTGGGACAACGACTTAAGAAAACGCTCTACTGTGGAACCAATATTATTGCTCTTAAAGCAGCGGCTTGGCATACCCTATATTCATAGAGACTGTGCCACAGTTCATGAATTCGAGTTCTATCTCTCGAAATTTATACAAGCAACTTACAAAAAATACCCTATTCTTTATCTTGCCTTCCATGGAAAAGAGGGAAGCATCATGTTCAACGGCAGGGAGTCGTATTCGCTCGATGAAATGAGTGATTCTTTGAAAGGCAAGTGTAAAAAAACAGTTATCATCATTGGCTCGTGTAGCACGATGGACATAAGAAAACAGCACCTGAAATCTTTTTTATCAAATACTGGAGCACTCGCGGTATGTGGTTACAGAAATGACGTCGATTGGATGCGTTCCACAGCTTTTGAACTTCTTCTGCTATCAGAGCTGCAGCATAATATCTTTGACGGGCGAGGAATAAAATCAATTGCTGAGAGAAGTAATCGTCTTGCCAAATCTTTCAGGCTTCCTGATTCCGATAAAAATATCGATTTCAAGATGGTGTCTATCGCGGACTCATGTTAGCGCCCATGCTGCTGTCGAATCAGGCCGGCGGCAAAAAGATTTGGGAGAAAGCAGAAGGCTATGCTCCGAAGTTCAGGGGTCCTGACTAAAAGTACAAAAAATCGTCGACACTACCCTACTCTTGTCCGTCGCCCGATTTTTTACACATCCTGGCCGCGCGCCTGATACAAGATATCTATTCCACGATCGCCTTGAGGAGTACTTCGCGAGCATCAGAGTAAAATTGGATATCTATCTTCGTGGCCATGTCATCCGAGAGATC
The DNA here is from genome assembly GCA_002316295.1 of Syntrophaceae bacterium UBA1062. Classification (GTDB taxonomy): domain Bacteria; phylum Desulfobacterota; class Desulfomonilia; order UBA1062; family UBA1062; genus Phosphitivorax. Next base: position 3,162 of record DCDF01000035.1, read on the forward strand.
GAAGAGCTGTTTTCTGCATGTTACCGGCATCA
>DCDF01000078.1 GCA_002316295.1 Syntrophaceae bacterium UBA1062
CCCTCGGCCGCATTGGAGGCATTCTGCTTGATGGATGAGGTCATCTCCTCGATGGTTGCCGCAACCTCTTCGACGGCGGCGGCCTGCTCCTGCGTCGCCTGGGAGAGCTCCTGCGAACCTGCGGCGACCTCATGGGTGGCGTTGTTCACCTGCAGGGCCACGTTTCTGAGCGCCTTGATCATGGTTTCGAGCTTGTCCACGAATATGTTGAACTGCTCAGCCAGAAGGCCGGTTTCATCGCTGCTTTGAATCAGAAGACGCGATGAGAGGTCTCCCTCCCCTTCCGAAATGTCCTTGAGCTTGTTTACGGTATTCCGGATAGGCGCGATGATGCTCCTGAACAGGCTGAAGCCCGCAGCGGCGACGTTTGTCAGGCCCAAAAGGGCCAGCAGTCCGAATATGGCCCAGAACTGATTGAAACGGTGCATGCGTTCGTGGAGCCCGGATACGATGCCGACGGCATATGTATCGTTTACCGGGCACAGCGAGATCACCTGTTCGTGAATGTTCTCGTAGATGCTCATGGCTTTGCCCGACCGGATCCCGTTTCTGATCGTCATATCGATGTCGTCCCATGTATTGTTGTAGATCTCTCTGTGCTGCGGGTTATAGAGAATATTTCCGCTTCTGTCCGACAGAAACGCACTGCCAAGCCCAGATTGGGTCATGGTGTCCACAAGGCTCCTCAGGGCCGCCTCATCATTCAGGTCTTCCTGTCCCCGGCCAAAAACCGCAACAGCTGTCTGCTGCAGAGCGAGGGCGTTCGACTTCAGCTCCTCCTGTATCCGGTAGACGCCTTCATAGAAGCACATCATTCCCAGCCAGAAGGTAAAACCTACGCAGAAGAGAATGAACACGACCCAGAGTTTTTTCTGAAGGCTGAACGTCATGCCCTGATATTCCACGCCCCGCCTTGCGCATTCCTTCTTGAGAAAGTCGATCATCGGGTTGGTGACGAGGCTGATCGCCCCGAATATGAGGATATAAAATATCGAGCCCGATGCGACGGCCATGGGCCACAAGCCGTTGGCGGCGATGGGGCCGATGTCAAGGCGCAGGTAATTGATATAGAGTATTATATTGTCGACTATGGTCATCGCCACGAGGAGGAGCCCGACGAGTATCGGGAGCAGGGAATTTCTCCGGGTTACGGCCATGAGGTCCACACCGCTGATATTTCCCCGATCCACCTGCTCCAGCCCCCGGCTCACCGGCATGACGATCATACGCAGAATGCATATGCCGACTGCAAAGCAGATGAGCCAGGCAATGATGCCCTGTGTGCTGAAAACCTTCATCTGCCCCGGCGAGTTGCACATCAGGTAGAAAGTCGATATGATCCAGCCGAAATGAACGACACTGAAAAGGCCGCTATAGATCAAGACGATTTTCTGCAGATAGCCCTTCATGTTAGAACCCTCTTTCTCTCAGGATGCAGAAAATCTGATCGGATGAGAGGAACAAAAAATTGAGCGATTTGTCAGCGGATCGATGAAATCTCTACTGATTTTCTCTTATCTCGCAGGCAATGGAATGCCGAAATATGATCTTTTCTCTCGGGGCGGCCTGATGAGAACCGGTATGTCACGGTCTTCGGCCGTTCCGTCTCCCAGCTGCCCGTAGCCGTTGTAACCCCACCCCCACAGAGCTCCGCCGGTTCTGACTCCAAGGCTGTGGTGATCTCCGGCCGAAACGAACGACCAGTCTTCATCCAGCCCTACACGGGAAGGATGCCTGCGGTCGCGGGTGTTACCCATGCCCAGCTGGCCGAAGGCGTTCCACCCCCAGCACCAGAGAGACCCGTCCTTTTTCAGGGCAAGGCTGTGGTACTCCCCTGCAGCTATCATTTTCCAGTCACAATCATTTCCGATCTCGACCGGCGATACCTTGTAGGCCTTGGTCCCGTCACCGAGCTGGCCCCAGATGTTTCCTCCCCATGCCCAGAGCGTGCCGTCTGATTTGATGGCGAGGCTGTGCCACCTGCCGGCGGCGATGGCGGCCCACGTATCCCCGGAACCGATCCGCCTGGGCGAGGGGCTGTCTGTACGGCTTCCGTCACCGATCTGGCCCAGCTCGTTCGAGCCCCAAGCCCACAGGCTCCCGTCATTTTTCACGGCAATACTGTGCGCCTCTCCCGCAGCGATATATTTCCAATCCTTGTCGCCGCCGATGGGCACCGGCACATCACTCGGCGTCCTGGTGCCGTTTCCCAGCTGGCCTTCCGTATTCCTGCCCCATGCCCACAGACTGCCGTCAGCCTGTATGCCCAGAGAATGTGATTTCCCTGCTGCGATTTCCCTCCACCTGGCGTCAGCCATGATTTTCACGGGAGAGTAGGCGTGCTTCCGGCTCCGGTTGCCCAGCTGGCCTGTGCCGTTCGCCCCCCATGCCCACAATGTCCCGTCCTCCTTGATGGCAAGTGTATGAGCGCCGCCCGCCGCCGCCTTGAGCCAGTCCTTGTCGAGACCGATCATCACGGGCGCGTCGATGCCTGCGGAATTGCCGCTCCCCACCTGTCCGTAGGAGTTCAGCCCCCATGCCCAGAGCGACCCGTCTGTCTTGATTCCTGCAGAATGCGACCATCCGCCGGATACGCATGCCCATGACGACTTGATCACCGTTATGCTCCGGGTTACGGAATCCGTGTCTCCGTCATGGTCTTTCACCGTGAAGGTCACCGGATAGACCCCCGCTTTTGCGAAGACTACCTCGCCCGGCGCCTGGTCATCGGAGTTTTTCGCTCCGCCGTGAAAATCCCATTTGAACCGCAGAGGCTCGTTGCCGTCCTTCGATGAGCCCCTGAAGACGATGGTCTCGCCCTCGTAGATCTCCATATCGCCTTGAGGCAGCTCCACGATCGCGCTGGGCTGGGTATCCTCCACCACGACCACCTGGACGGACGCCGTTGCAGTGTCGCCGTCGGCATCCGTGACCGTGAGGCTCACGGGAAAGGTCCCCTCGGCATGAAAGACGATCTCGCCCGCATCCCGGCTTTTCACTTCAGGAGAGGCACCTCCAAACCGCCAGAGGTACTCGAGAGGCTCCTCCCCTCCTGAAACCTCCCCCCGGAACAGCACCGTGCCATCTCTGGTGACGAAGACCTTTTCAGGAAGGTCGGGAATGGACACCGTGGGAACAGTGTCCTTCAGCACCTCGACCTGCACCGAATCCTCGGCCGCATCACCAGTGGCGTCGACAGCCCTGAACGTCACCCGATAGATGCCGGGAACCGTAAAAGTCACATGTCCGGGACTCATCACCGAAGCTCCCGGAGCCGCTTCCTGAAAATCCCACCAGACCCTGACAGGCTCGTCACCTCCTGTCACCACGGCCTGGAAGTCCAGGGACTTTCCTGCGCTGACGCCGGTCTTGTTTTGCGGATTGAGGATCTTCACGGCCGGTTTGGTGTCATCGAGCACTTTCACGGTGGTAAAATCGGTACCCCTGTCACCGTGTGTGTCCGTGACAGTGAATGTGACTTCGAAGGTTCCGGGCTTCATGAACAGGACCTCACCGGGGTCCCTGACCGACACTGGCTCGGCCCCGCCTCCGAAATCCCATGAAAAGGCAAACGGTCCGTTGCCGCCAGCCGCCTGTCCGGCAAAGGCGACGCTGCGGCCTTTAAAAATGACCTGTGGCAGCTTTGGCGAGACGATCGAGGCCGCAGGCACGTTCCGGGCCACTTCGACCACCACCGAGTCCCTGGCCGTGTCCCCGTTGTCGTCGCGGACCGTGACGGTCACCGTAAATGCGCCCGCCTTGGGGAAGACGATTCCTGTAGCCTGCCTGCCGGCGGATGGCTTCGATCCCTGCCCGAAATCCCACTCGAAGGTCAGGGGCTCATTGCCCCCGAACGCAGAGGCCCTGAAATCGAGCTCGTCTCCCTCGCGAATGGACACCGATGCCTCGCTCGGCGAATCGATCCGGACGACAGGCTTGACGTCTTCTATCACGGTTATTGTGAGCGTGTCTCTGGCGACCGCCTCTCCGGCATCGACGACTTCAAAGACGACGTCGTAGCTCCCGGGTCTGCTGAAAATGACCTCTCCGGTGTCCTTTTCGTTGACAGCGCCGGCCGCTCCGCTGAAATCCCATCTGAAGGAGTACGGCTTCCCGCCGCCTTCAGCGCGGCCGTGGAAGGAGAGCGACCGACCCTGATACAGGGTGTGCGGGCTTCCCGGTGATACGATCTCTGCAGTCAAAGGCTGTGTATCCGCAGGGACATATTCAGATGGCGGAGACAGGGGCTTTCCCTGCGTCGAGGTTCTGTCGTCACTGCAGGACAGGGCCGCGAGAAGCGTGAAGATGCAAAGCAGAGAGACCGCACGGCGGCATACGGATGCGGAAAGGATTTCACAGGCTCTCATATTTCAAGGTTCCTCCCCATATGCACACGCTCATCATCCAATAAACGGCCCCGGGCCAGGCATTTTCACGAATCACTGTTTCCCCGCACCTCACGAGAGTCGCGGGGACGGCATTTCAATCCATTACCGTCTGCAAGTGTTTCCCGATATTACATATTTTCCGTTCTGTTGACAATGGCCTTGCAGAGCCCGTTTCAATCATCGTCCGAAGAGGAATACGCGCTTTCTTATCTCGGGAATTTTTGTCCGGGCGGCGATGAAGCCCCGCTCGACATAGAGATCGAAGAACTTGAAATCAGACCAGTGACATGAACCGATATCCGGACGGATAACGCAGTCGGCTTCGCGGTCGATGTATATGTTCATGAAATCCCGGGTGATGTCATAGCTGCGGAACACCACGTCCAGGCTGTGATGAAGATCCTGCTCTTCGATGATGGGCTCGATTTCCCGTGTGACGTCCACGCCGATGATGTAATCGGGCCTGAACGTCTTTGCCAGAAACACCGGCATCATTTCAGCCACGCCGCCGTCCACCAGGAGCATCCCGTGAAGGCTCACGGGCGGAAAAAAGCCCGGGGTGGCGCAGCTCGCCTGGAGAGCCGTGCACAGGGGCCCCTCGGAGAAAATGATGGGATGGCCGGTGATCAGGTCGACACTCGAACACCGGTAGGGAATTTTCAGGTCGCGAAAGTCTTGATCGCCCACGAGCTCTTTCATGTGGAGCACGAATGTCTCGGGCGTCACCACAGACTGCCGGCTCAGCGCCCTGGAGAAGAAATACCCTTTCTGGACGGTCGCCTGAATCTTTTCGAAAAAGCCGAGCGCGCGGTCGGATTGCGGAAGGCTCATATTCCGGCTGGTTTCCTGGAACAGGGGGGAATCCATATACTCGTGGAGCTTCTTCTCGACCACGTCAATGTCGAGATACAGGCTGTAGAGAGCGCCGATGATGGCCCCGAAAGAAACTCCGGCAATGGCGTCGATGGGAATTCCCGCCTCGTTCAGAGCCCTGATCACCCCGATATGCGCAAGCCCCCGCGCGCCTCCCGCTCCCAGGGCGAGAACGACCTTTTTTTTGCGTCTGAGCCTCATAGGATCTTCACGGAATACTCGTCGTTATCCATGTCCTGAAGGTATACGGCATAGTAGTTCTTCCGATCGGGCTTTTCGAACCAGGCAAGGCCCTGCTCCCTACATCGGGAACAGGCGCCCCAGGGGATGTGTATCGCCAGAACGTGGTATCCTGTGGATGCCGATGAATCTATCCGGTACGCGCCCGGACATTCAGTGCAGACCCTCACCACCTCATGCTGGCTTTCCGATATGCCGTCCGTATCATAGAAAATGTTGCGGCTTCTCCTGAAAAATTCCTCCTGGGGGCGCTCGAAGTGTTCCCTTCTGCTCCAGAGGTCGAGGAGATCGTCTGTGAGGTTCCTGATATAGTCGATGACCCTCGGATCTTCCCTGATCCTTTCAGGGTCCAGATCAGGCTCCCGGATATAGGAGTAGTCGACCCCGGCCAGCGCGAGGATGATGCCGGTGTTCACATAGGGCAGCGCGGCCTCGATAGAATACCCCCCTTCCAGCACACAGATGTCCGGGGCGAGAATCTCGTTGAGGCGGGCGTATCCGCCTGCGGTAAAGGACATGTTCGTGATCGGATCGGAGTAGTGATTGTCCTGCCCGGCGGAATTGATGATCAGATCCGGCTCGAAATCCTTGAGCACGGGCATGACGAAATGCTCCATGACATGCAGGATGCCCTCGTCGCTTGTCCTTGGGGGAAGCGGGATATTGAGGTTTTTACCCAGGGCGTTGGGCCCGCCGAATTCCTCGGGGAAGCCTGAGCCGGGGTAAAGCGTTCTGCCGTCCTGGTGCAGAGAGATGTAGAGCACGTTCGGATCGTGCCAGTAGACATCCTGGGTTCCGTCTCCGTGATGGCAGTCTGTATCGACCACGGCGATCTTGCGGATGTGAGGGTAATGCTTTCTCACCCACTCGATCATGACCGCCTCGATATTGATATTGCAGAACCCCCTGGCTCCGTGCACCACCCTCATTGCATGGTGGCCGGGGGGCCTCACCAGGGCGAATGCGTTGTCGACAGTACCGTCCAGCACGAGCCGGGCGGCCTCGATACATCCGCCAGCCGATACGCTGTGCGAGGGGGTGATCCGCGATTCCACGTCAGGCACGCAGAAATGCGGCCGGCAGATATCTTTTTCCGTGGCCAGGCCGGCCTTGAACTCGGTGATACCCTCGATGTCGAGCACACCCTCCTCCATCACCTGATCCTGCGTGTACAGGAGCCTCTCCTGCCGCTCCGGATGTGACGGTGAAATCTCCCAGTCATAGGCCGGGAAAAAAATCAGCCCGGTCTTCCTGCGCGCGGTAATCATAAAGCACTCCATTCTTCGATGACACCCGGCTTAGTCTGCAGCTTGAGCCGCATGTTCCTGCCCGTGGTGCTGAACCCCCTTACGATGTTGAAGACCTGCTCTTCGAGGACGCTGATCTCTCCCTGGGCGCTTATGCCGAGGCGGTCTGCGTTATCCCTCAGTTCCCGTTCTCCCCGCCTCCTCAGATCGGACAGAGTCATGGACGCCGGGATCTGCTCGTCAATGCCGAGCTCCGGGCAGATCATGCGCCTGAGCTGAGTGTCGGCGGTCAGGGTGATCTGTCGGGTGGTTCTGGCCAGGGCTGCCCCCAGCGCGTTCGCCACCATGGCATGCTCCGGGACCGTGCATCTCATCCCGAAGGACTCCTCAAGGTATGGTTTGAGCTGGGCGGCCGGACCGCCGATGGCCATGAGCTGCCCCGGCTCGACGATCTCGGGATGTAACATTTCGTAAATGGTGTACACCGGGTGCCTGTTCACCTCGTCGATGAATGCGCAGGCGCTCTTTTTGATATTGCCGACCAAGATCGAGATGATCCGCCGGCATACATCGGAGAGGTCCTGTCCCAGCCGGCCGGCAATGGGAGTGACGGCCTGGACCGCCTTCTGCCTGTCGCCTTTCGTAAACTGCCCGAGCACCGCCAGCGCGTCCATCGGGGTGGGAGAAGGTCCTCCCATGCAGGCGGGAGGTCCGTCGCGATCGGGCCCCACCAGGATTTCACTCCCCGAGACACGGACGCAGGAATCCCCCCCCGCGCCAACAGACATGACCTTGAGGCCCCGTACCAGGGTCTTCAGCCCGCCGATGTCCACCCCTTTCGGCTCCAGGATGGGTACGCCGCCGATAAGGATACCGATATCCGTGGTGGTACCTCCGATATCAAGCATCAAGGTGGTGGTCTGCGGGTCGTGGCAAAGAGCCAGCCCTCCCATCATGCTCGCCGCTGGGCCGGAAAGGATGGTCTCCACCGGGTGCCTGTCTGCAGCCGAGTCGGAAAACGTCCCTCCGTCAGCCTTTAAGAAAAGGAGCGGCGAACGGATGCCCAGCTCGGCAAGGGCCTTGCGGACCGAGTGTACGAATCGTTTCTGGACCGGCATCACCGCAGTGTTGAAAAACGTCGTATGGATGCGTCGCGGGAAGTTCAGACCGCCGCTTAGAGTATGCCCTAACGAGACGTGCTCGAACTCGCTGTTGATGATGGAATGGATCGCGATCTCGTGGGAAGGGTTTCTGACAGAGAACTTTGACACGATGCCCACCCCGTCGACGCCCTTTTTTTTCAGTGTCCCCGCCACCCGGGCCACCTCGTCCGCTCTGATAGGGATATACTCACGGCCTCGGTGATCTATGGCGCCTTCCACCAGATGAAAATCATCGGTGAAAAAATATCTCCTGGGGTCGATTCCGGGGCCTGCTGATACGATCATTCCTGCCGGTGCGTATTTTTTCTCGATGATGGAATTAGTGGAAAGGGTGGTTGACAGCACCGTACGGCTGATCTTCGAAAAGTCTATCGCAAGCGCTTCGATGGCATCCCGGATGGTATGAACGAGGTCGTCTCCGGTTACTGTTTTTGCTGTGGCGGTGATGTTTCTTCCATCGACGCACACCGCGTCGGTGTGGGTTCCGCCTATATCGATCCCTATGATCATGTCATCACCTCGGTGAGAAGCTGTACAAAATCCCCATGCCCGAACCGCTCCCGGAAAAACTGCACGGACAGTGCCTTATGTTTGAACAGGCTATTGTCCTTGCGGAAAACCGTTGAAATTTTCTACAGCTTTTCACGGACGAAAAGGGATGTGAGAACATAATCTTACTCTAACAGCATGGAGCGAAAATGGCAACGAGGAAGGACGGGAAACCGCGGGAACGTTTCGGCCGGCCCGACAGGCGTTGCCGGACATTCCCTTCCCACAGGAAGCTTGCCTGCAATGGTGCGATCTGCTAGGACATACAAAAGAAAGTGTTTGGAGGGTCCATTGAGAAGAGTCATTCCGTGGTGTTTGCTGGCACTGTTTTTCTGTGGCTGCACCTCATCCGCCCCCTCGATCATCGATGTATCCGCTTCCGACAGCAGCCCTGTCACCCGGCAGAAGGTGCTTTTCCAGGTATGGGGCATGAGCGACAACACGCCCATGCGCTACTCCTGGCATGCCGATGGCGGAGATCTGCTGGAGTGGAATGAATACGATCCGTATGCCTACTGGATAGCCCCGGGAGAAGCCGCGATCTGCAAGATCACGTGCACCATAACGGATGATGAAGACAACAGCACGGTCCATGTGTTCGAGATCCAGGTGAGCGAGCGATCGGCGGAAACCGTTCTCGCCGAGAACACGGTCGCGTCTCTGGAAAAGCAGCACGTCTCTCTTCTTGGCGGCGCATGGGTGTCCACGGAAAACGGCGAGGTGAGATATGTCTCTTCCTCCCGGAACGAGGCCACCACGTGGACCGGAACGTTCGGAACCATGCACGTCGACATGTACAACCTTTCTTATTCTCTCTGGGGAGCCCCGCCTATTGGCAACGAAATATCGGTGCAGTCAACGAGCGGCGAAAGCATTCTGGTCTGCGAGGAGTGCGCAGCCGACGGAACGATCCATGATCTCGCGATCGATGTGCTCGACTCCTATCTGCTGTGGATCGCCACCGACTCCGGCCTGCACTGGTACAATTCGACATCCAATACCCATGGAACGTATGAGGAAGAAGCGATCAGCGAAGCGTACGCCCTGTTCACGGGTCGGGATTTCGTCTATGCGGCTACGAGCTCGGGCATCTTCACCCTTGACGGGGAGGACGACGACACGCCCACGTACACGGGGAACTCATGCGCGGTGCTCGAAATCGTGGGAGACGATGCCACGACCCTTCAGATCGAACCGGACAGCGAAAAGACCATATGGCACATCACCGGCGGATCCGTATGCCGAAACGGCGCGGCGCTGCCGACTCAGCCGCCTGTCGTAAGATGCAGCCTCGATGTGGATCTGGACGGAAATATCTGGTGCGGTAAGTATTGCTGGGACGGGTCGTCATGGCAGCAGCCCGAAGGGATCGACGGTACGGACGTGGTCAAATCCGTGGCGAGCAACGAAGGGATTATCTTTTTCCAGACCGCCTCAGGGGCACTGCTGCGGTGGTAGCCCCGTCCTGTCCGCGATATCTGCGGCTATATGCCTGAGCAGAGCGTTCAGGAGTTCTTCCGGGTATGGTGAAGGGATGTAGACCCTACTCAGCCACGACATGTGAAACGCCTTTTTCTCAGACGACGCCCTGGATATGCGAAGGAATCGGGTATGCCCGTCCGCGGCATCGATCACACGCACACTCACACAGACCCGCGAAGGCGAGTGCGTTCCGCCATAGAACAGATACTCCAATTCTCCTGTCAGCACATACGGCGTTGCAACAGGCTCCTTCCCGGCCAGTATGACCTTCTGAAAGGCCCCCGCTTCGAGAAGGTACTCTTTCATGCGCTCAGCCGCGTATGTTCCCCACTTCTCATCCTGTGCATCAAAGGGCAGAACCGTCACCGCGCTTTCAAAAGATTCTCCGCTCAAGCCCCAGTCTATGGGGGTGACCTCATCAAGATGACGGTCAGGCTTGACCATGGCGCAGCCTGCAACGAGCATGCAGATACTCAAAAGCGCAACCTTCCCGATCATATGGCGGGTCACCGACACCTTCCACCTCCCTGTGTTATTTCTCATAGAGCGCCGCCCGTTCTCTGTTCTTCAGGAGACGTCTGACATCAGCCGTCTTGGCGAGGACCACTGTCGCGGAGGCGATCACGTCATTGCTCGTGTAATCGACGGCCCGGGAGGTAATGACGATATTCTCATCACGGACCAGATACGTGCTGACAATGATGATCTCCGCCCTGAATTCATTTCTGACTCTTCCTGCGTCCCTGCTCAGGCTCATCAGCCCTTTATCGCACACTATGTACGGCTCAGGACGCAACTGAACGTCCACAACATTCACCTTCTCTTCGACCAGAGCCCCGATGAGCAGTTCCTGGAGTGCCAGGCCGAAGCCGCTGGGAGCCAAGCTCACAGATTCTACCGGCGTGCTCACGAGCACGTTTACCCCCATGCAGGAGCCATCAAGGCCTCGGGCCAAGGATTCCGCGATGCGTCCGGCACATGCTTCCATGGTTCCGGCATTGCCCGGATACAGGTGGCAGCAGCCTGCAGACAGCAGTATGACTGCAAGGAACGGCCCGAGCTTCACGGTTCACCTCTCAGAGCGATGATCGACTTTGCCCGGTACCGATGTGTGCACAGCACCCTGCTCCATTTTTCAGGCCCGTTGATAAAATGTGCCTCTTTCGTTGCAATTACCGTATTCCCATGTACCAGCGATGCAAGAGCAAGCATTGATGAACGCGAGGGGGTCATGGCAAGGTTGAGCCGATAGGCCGCATCCTCCTGAGAGGCGCTCACGGAAAACCCCATGCGTATCAGGCTCCTTTCAAACATGGAGACTACGTATGCTTCAGAGAGCATGGGAGAGTGTGGACGCACATTGTCATACCAGACAAGATGGACACGGTCCGGGCGGACATCTTTCATGAGGCCCACGCAGAATTCCACAACGTCGCGCTCCAGCCGTGTCATATATCGGTCATCCGGCCAGATCTGGTCGGGAGGTATATCCGACCGGACTGCACAGCCCGCAAGTATGCATAAAGACATCATTATGATCGTCAAACGTTTCACATCCCGAGATATCGGGTTATCCAGGTCAAATCTTGAGGAAATGGAGGGGATATGGATCGGCCGGGAGGA
>DCDF01000042.1 GCA_002316295.1 Syntrophaceae bacterium UBA1062
ATTTTGGCTGTCAAGCCCTTTTCTGGCGTCGCCGCTTTTCACGGCGGGAAACCCCGGTTCAGAGGAGCATCCATCGCGTCTTTCAGGCCCCTCCTTACATGCTTTCAGCGAGGCCGGTCTCCGCTTCCTCCGTTCCAAGAGCGGCTCTCGGACGCGTCTGGCCCTGTCTGTGCTCGTATACGTGGATGCCTCTCTGGGGGAACGGTATGGAGACGCCCGCGGCGTCGAACTTCCTCTTCGCCTTTTCCAGGGTGTCGAAGTACACTCCCCAATAGTCGCCGGTCTTCACCCAGGCCCTTACCTCTAAATTCACTCTGCTTTCGGCAAGCTCCTTGACGATGATCATGGATTCGGGGTCCTTGAGAATGCGCGGATCGCTGTCGACGATGTTCTGAAGGATTCTGCGCACTTTGTCGATGTCGTCGCTGTAGCTCACTCCGAAGAGAAGGTCGACCCGCCTGGTCTCCTTGGCGGAATAGTTGGTGATGTTGTCGCCCATGATCTTGGCGTTGGGTACGATGATGGTCTTGTTGTCGGCCGTTCTCAGCACCGTGGTGAAAACCTGTATCCCTTCGACCGTGCCGGCAACTCCTGCGCCCTCGATGTAGTCACCCGCCTTGAACGGCTTGAATATGATCAGGAGAAATCCGGCCGCGAAATTCGCCAGCGATCCCTGCAGGGCCAGGCCGATCGCCAGACCGGCCGCGCCGATGACCGCGATGAACGAGGTTGTCTGAATCCCCAGCTGAGCGAGCGCCGCAAGGACCACGAAGGTCATCAGCGCGATATAGGTCAGGTGCTCGACAAAGGATACGATGGTCCGATCCACCTTCCTGTTGTTCAGGAGCCGCTCGGTCAGCCGTGAAACGGCCTTGGCGATCCACCTCCCCACGACCAGGATAACCAGGGCCGCTGCTATCTTTATGCCGTAAAAAGTCACCAGTTCCTGCATGTTCCCCAACCATCCATCCATGTCGATCCTCCTCGGGACAGCTTTTATTCGTCTCTATCCAGTGATTTGCCCATAAGCCCAGTGATCTGATGTTTATATACCCAATAGCCATCCGCGCCGATCTGTCAACGGCGATTCTCATTCTCATTGAACGCCCCGCCCGCTTCCTGCATGAAGGGAGCCCTGCCGGCCGGGCCCTGGGCCGCGGCAATCTCCATACCCTTGAGGTGTTTCATCAGGGCGGGGAGTGGATGCCCCATCCTTGGGAGGCCCCGATCCGAACATAAACCATCTTGACAGAAAGCACAAACTTCCGTTAGCCTGCCAATCTCTATAATGTGCGGGCTGAACATAAATAGAACAGATGCGTGGATTATCCTCGATCTCATCCCCGGTATCGGGCCCGTAAGTGTGCTGAAGCTCCTCGAGATATTTCACACCCCGGAAGCAATCATTTCCGCGCCGCCAGCGCGGATCAGGGAGCTGAACATCCTGAATGCGGCGCAGATACGCGGGATCGGCAGAGGACCGGACACCGAGGGCCTCGAACGGGTGAAGAGCGCCCTGAACGAGTGCGGCGCCCGTGCGATCGCCTGGGACGACCCGGCGTACCCCAAGGCCTTGAAACAGATAGCGGACCCCCCTATGGTACTGTATGCGAGAGGTTCGCTGGACGACTTCGAGCCCGCGGTCGCGGTCGTGGGCACCAGGGCTCCCTCGCATTACGGGAGCGAGGTGGCGTACAGCCTGTCCCGCGGCTTGAGCGCGCGCGGCATCTCGGTAGTTTCGGGCCTCGCCCGGGGGATCGACACCCGGGCGCATACCGGAGCACTCGAGGGGGAGGGGAAGACCATTGCGGTCCTCGGAACCGGCATCGATATCGTCTATCCGCCGGAAAACGCCGCCCTGGCCGAGAAGATAGCGCTCAAGGGCGCCGTCGTTTCCGAGCTGCCGCCCGGCACCCCGCCCGACCCCGGTAATTTCCCCCGACGCAACCGGATCATTTCCGGGCTCTGCTCGGGGGTTATTGTGGTCGAGGCGGCGCTGCGTTCAGGCGCGCTCATCACGGCCCGTCTGGCCGGCGAGCAGGGCAGAACGGTCATGGCGGTTCCGGGGCCGGTGACAAACATGAGGGCGCAGGGTCCGCACCGGCTCATCCGCGATGGGGCCGTGCTGGTGCGGGACGCGGACGATGTCGTGGCCGAGATCGCCCCCCAGATCAAGGGAATGATCGAATCGTCCGAAACGTCCGGGCAGACCGGGGACGAGATCCTCCGGCTCATCGGAGGCGGCGCGCTGAGCATCGACGAGATAGCCGGCGGACTGCACATGGACGTCGCCGAGGCGGCCAGGAGAGTCAGCATGCTGGAGTTGAAGGGTGAGATCGTGAGAATCGAGGGCAACAGATTTCAGGCAAGGAGCATACATGGCTAAATCGCTCGTGATCGTGGAGTCGCCCACCAAGGCGAAGACGATAAAGAAATATCTCGGCAGGAACTACGAGGTCCACGCCACCATGGGGCACATCAAGGACCTGCCCAAAAGCGTGCTGGGAGTAGACATCGATGACGGATTCGCCCCCCACTACAGTGTCAAGCCCGAAAAACGAGAGACGGTGAAGAAACTGCGCAAGCTCGCGGAGTCGGCGGACAGGGTGTATCTGGCGTCGGACCCGGACCGTGAAGGCGAGGCCATCGCCTGGCATATCGCCGAGGAGCTGAAGAAGCCCGAGAACGCCGTGGGGAGGATCATCTTCCACGAAATAACCAAAAAGGCCATCGATCAGGCCATAAAACAGCCCCAGCCTCTCAACAGCTCGCTCTACGACGCACAGAAGGCCAGGAGGGTCATGGACCGGATCGTGGGCTACACCATGAGCCCGCTCTTGTGGAAGCGGGTGAAGCGGGGGCTGTCCGGGGGGCGCGTTCAGTCCGTAGCGGTCCGGCTCATCTGCATGCGGCAGGAGGAGATCGAGAAGTTCGTCTCCCAGGAATACTGGACCATCGACGCGTCCCTTCAGACGCCTGCGGGAGACGCGCTGACCGCCAGGGTCGTTGAACCCAAGGAGATCCCTGACGAGCAGAGCTCCCACCGGATAGCCGATCAGATCCGGGGGGCCGGACGCATCACCGTGGACAAAATCAAGAAGCAGGTGCGACAGAAGCATCCCCAGCCTCCATTCATCACCTCCACCCTCCAGCAGGCGGCGTCTTCGCGGCTGCGGTTCAGCGCCAAGAAGACCATGATGATCGCCCAGCAGCTTTACGAGGGAGTCTCGCTTGCAGGAGGCGAGGTCACCGGCCTCATCACCTATATGCGCACCGACTCCCCGGTGGTGTCGGGAGAGGCGATCGGACAGGCGCGGTCGTTCATCCCCGAGGCCTTCGGCAAGGCCTATCTCCCGGACAAGCCCCGGCAGTATCGGGCCAAAAAGTCGGCACAGCAGGCCCACGAGGCCATCCGGCCCACGGATATCCGGCATACCCCGGAGGCTGTGAAGGCGCATCTGAACAAGGAGCAGCATGCTCTCTACGAGCTGATCTGGAGGCGGTTCGTCTCTTCTCAGATGGCGAGCGCCGTGTTCGACCAGACCGCTGTCGACATCAGGGCCGGGGAAATCGGTCTGCGCGCCGCGGGCTCCATCATGCGCTTCGACGGGTTTTTGAAGGTATACGGGAATCAGGATGAAAAGGACACTCTGCTGCCGGAGACCCTGGTCGAGGGCGACGTGCTCACACTCACAGACATCTGCGAAAAGCAGCACTTCACCCAGCCGCCTCCCCGCTACACCGAGGCGAGCCTCATCAAGGAGCTCGAGGAACGAGGCATCGGCAGGCCCAGCACCTATGCGCCCATTATCTCCACGATCCAGGAGCGCGGATACGTGAAAATGGAGCAGCGGGCCTTCGTGCCCACCGAGCTGGGCAGGGACGTGAACGATCTGCTGGTGAAGCACTACCCCAACATCCTCGACATCGGCTTCACCGCCCGGATGGAGGACTCTCTGGACGAGCTCGAGGAGGGCAAGACCGACTACGTCCGCACCATGCACTCCTTCTACGATACATACAGGAAGGAGCACGAGCAGGCCGCTTCGGAGATGAAGAACCTGAGGGCCGAGCACCGGCCTTCGGGCGTCAAATGCGATATCTGCGGCAAAGAGATGCTCATCAAGCTGGGAAAGAACGGCTATTTCCTCGGCTGCTCGGGATATCCCGGCTGCACCAGCACCAAAGAGTTCACCCGGGACGAAAACGGCAGGATCCACCCCGTGGAGACGGCCGAGCCCGAGCCTACCGGCGAGGTGTGCGAGAAGTGCGGCTCGCCCATGGTGCTCAAGAAAGGCAAGTTTGGTCCCTTCCTCGCGTGCAGTGCATATCCCGCGTGCTCCAACACGAGGCCGGCAGTCAAGACCGAGGCGACCGACAAGGTGTGCGAGAAGTGCGGCTCGCCCATGGTGGTCAGGAGCGGGCGATACGGGCCGTTCCTCGCCTGCAGCAACTACCCCGCATGCAAAAACATCCAGCCCTTCCCCCTGGGCATCAGATGCGCGGTGCCGGGGTGCCCGGGAGAGATCCAACAGCAGCGCTCCCGCAGGGGCAAGATGTATTACTCCTGCTCGGAGAAGGGGTGCTCCTTCATCAGCTGGTCCAGACCGGTCGAGAGGAAATGCCCGTCGTGCGGCGCCGGGTTCATGACGAAAAAGGGCAAGACGCTCGTCTGCCCCAACCCGCAGTGCGGACACAGTGAAGACGAGTAGCGTGATCCGGATCGTCGGCGGAGGGCTGGCCGGTGTGGAGGCGGCGCACCTCCTGGCCGGCAGAGGCCTTCGTGTCGAACTCTTCGAGATGCGGCCGCAGGCAAGCACTCCCGCCCACACCACCGGGCTCCTGGGCGAGCTCGTGTGCAGCAACTCGCTCAAAGGAACCGATCCACAGACAGCCCACGGCCTGCTCAAGAAAGAGCTCGCGCGCCTGGATTCCCTCGTCCTCGCTACGGCCTTCGAGACGAGGGTCCCCGCAGGCAAGGCCCTGGCCGTGGACCGCGAGGCGTTTGCGGCCGCGATCACCCGCAGGATCGAATCGAACGAGAACATCCGGATCATCCGGGAGGAGGTCTGTGAGATCGATGCAGATATGCCCACCATCGTGGCCACCGGCCCGCTCACCTCGGAGAGGCTGGCGGCGCGCCTGGCCGAAATGGCGGGAAGCGACCGGCTGTTCTTCTACGACGCCATCTCGCCCATTGTCGACGCCCGGAGCATCGACTACAGCAGGGCGTTCTTCGGCTCCCGCTGGGATACCGGAAGCACCGACTACCTGAACTGCCCGTTGAGCAGGGAGGAATACGAACACTTCGTGGCGGAGCTGCTGGAGGCTGACCGGGTGCATGCCCATGCGTTCGAGGACGTGCGGTTTTTCGATGCGTGCCTGCCCGTGGAGGTCATTGCGGGGCGCGGGAGCGAATCGCTCCGGTACGGCCCCATGCGGCCGGTGGGCATAGTAAACCCGGCGGACGGGAGGCGTCCGTATGCCGTGGTGCAGCTGCGAAGAGAGAACCTCAAAGGCGACGCCTATAATATGGTTGGATTTCAGACGCGCCTCACCTATCCCGAGCAGAAGAGGATCTTCTCTCTGATCCCGGCGCTGTCAGGCGCCGTGTTCCACCGCTACGGGAGCATCCACCGCAACACCTATCTCGACTCGCCCCGGGTGCTGAAGACGGACTTCAGCATCAGGGGACATCCTCGCACCTTTCTCGCAGGCCAGCTGACCGGCGTCGAGGGCTATCTGGAGTCCGCCGCCGCCGGAATCTATGCGGGCCTGGGCCTTCTCTCACACCTGAAGGGCGGGGAGCTGCCCGTCCCGCCTGCCGACACTGCGCTGGGTGCGCTCGTTCAGTACGTCACGGAACCACGTGAAGAGAGGTTCCAGCCTTCGAACATCAATTTCGGGATCATGCAGGACCCGGGGGAGATTCACAGGAAAAGGAGAAGGGAGGCTCGGCTTGAGCGAGAGTACAGGTCATTTGAGAACTGGATTGATTCGCTGTCCGGTTTGATCTGAGTGACGCACTGAATGTATTGACCGGGGCAGGAAGCCCTGCCCCTTGAGTTCATCAGGCTATGCCTTCATTACGTTTGCTGCCTGCGGGCCTTTGGGGCCCTTCACCACCTCGAATACGACTTTGTCTCCCTCTGCAAGTGTTTTGAATCCATCTTGCTTAATGGCTGAATAATGCACGAACACGTCGTTGCCGCCATCTTCCGTGATGAACCCGAAGCCCTTTTTCTCATTGAACCACTTAACTGTTCCTGTAGCCATGCACTTACCTCCGTTTGCAGCCCCTTTCTCTGGCAAGGAGAAAGGGCCCGTAATGCTGTTGTCTGGAAAAACGGACTTCCCAGAAACCTTAGGAAAACTTACAGAGGGTTTTACCGCGGGTTACTGTGGTAATTTCGTATTCCAGCTGAATTTAATCTATAAAGAGAAAATTTTTGGCTGTCAAGAAAAAGAGATGAAATCCATGAGGAAATTGATAGTCTTGCATGCCGAATGAATTTCATGCCTGCCTGCATCTCACTTGTAAGTCAGCTCTTTTTTCCCAGATACCCCTTGAAGCCCTCTGATGAAGTTGGTATGCATCATTCTAAAAAAGGCGAAGGAAGATCCGCCCAGAGGCCCCCACGCCTAAAAATCAGAGGAGCGGCCGGGATGACGAAGGCAGTAGCCGGGCTGAAGCCCGAGGCTTTGTGGAGATATTTCCAGGAGATCTCGCTGATACCGAGAGAATCGAAGCACGAAGACGAGATCAGAAAGTACGCGGCCGGACAGGCGAAGCGGCTGGGACTCAGGCATGCGATCGATAAGGCCGGCAATGTGGTGGTGTACAAGCAGGGCGGGCGCCCGGGCAGGGCGGTCATCCTCCAGTCTCACATGGACATGGTCTGCGAGAAGGACAAAAACACCGCCCACGACTTTCGGAAAGACCCGATCACCCTCGCGAGGTCAGGCGACTGGATCCTTGCTGAGGGTACGACGCTCGGCGCAGACAACGGTATCGGAGTGGCCGCCATGCTCGCTCTCATGGAGGACGACTCGCTCGTCCACCCCGACCTGGAGCTTCTCTTCACCATCGACGAGGAGACCGGACTCACGGGCGCCAACCTGCTCGACACCAGGCTTCTCTCGGGCAGAACGCTGATCAACCTCGACTCGGAGGAAGACGGCACCTTCATTATCGGCTGCGCGGGCGGAAGAAGCACCCACGTGAGTCTAAGCGTCTCGGCCGAAGACGTTCCGGGAGAGACGGCGCCCGTGCTCGTCAAGGTCACCGGACTTCTGGGCGGCCACTCCGGCACCGACATCCACCGGGGCCGCGGCAATGCGATCAAGCTTCTCGTCCGGTTCCTCAAGGATATCCTCACCGAGGCGCCCTATCGCCTCGTCAGCCTCTCGGGCGGCAGCAAGCACAATGTCATCCCCCGGGAGGCGGAGGCGGTCATCCTCGTGAATCCCGGGGATGTGGAATCACTGCGGCAGTCGGCCGCGCGCTGTGCAGAGGAATTTTCCGCAGAGCTCAGGGGCATTGACGACGGGGTTAAGATCCTGCTCCAGGAAGGCGGAGCGTCGGAACAGCGGGCGATCTCGACCTCGGACGCGGCCAGGCTCCTCGATCTCGTCCACGCCCTGCCCCATGGAGTGATGGCTGCGAACGCTTCTGAGGGGAGCCCGGCGGCCACATCGACAAACCTCGCGGTGCTGAGCCCCGCAGATCTCAGGTACGATATAATCACCAGCCAGCGGAGCATCTTCACCTCGTCCATGCTGGACGTTTCCGAGATGATCGCCTCGATTGCCAGGATGGCGGGAGCCTCCGCAGAGAAGCTCCACGACTATCCGGCTTGGAGGCCTGACCCGGACTCGGGGATTTTGAAGACCTCCCGGCAGGTGTACATGGAGCTCTTCGGAGAGGAGCCGAGGGCGGAGGTCATCCACGCAGGTCTCGAGTGCGCGGTGTTCGCAGAGAAAATGCCCGGGCTCGACATGATCTCGTTCGGGCCAACGATCGAGCAGGCCCACTCGCCTTCCGAGCGGGTGCTCATCCCCACGATGGAGAAAATGTGGGCCCTCCTCACCACGCTTCTGAGCAGGCTGTCCGAGGAATCCTCGGGATAGGGCGCGCGCCGGCGCGAAAGCCCCTCTTCCGGCAAAGGCCGTGGATATTCCGTGCAATAATCATACAATGGGTTGTCTTCCGGCCTGTAAGGGTATACACTGAGGGCAGAAATGAAAAACGCCGTGAGCTCGGCTTACGGGATATATATCGAAAGGCTGTATTTTTATATCCTCTCCCGTATTCCCCCCAGGGGGAACAGGGAGCGGCGACCCGGCTGAAGACCGCCGGGAATCTTCGGTTTGCATGAGGTGATATCTATGAAGGACGGCTACTGGTTGATGGGGTTTCAGTATGAGCTTACGGGCAGTCTCTACAGCCTGGGGCGGATCCCCCGGTGCAAGGTCGCCATGCTGGAGCGCCTGAAGCCGGGCGACAAGCTGCTCGTCGCGGGTGTGGGCCACGGTACTGAGGCGATAGAAGCCGCCGGCAGAGGAGTCGACGTCACGGCCGTCGACATCTCGAAAACCATGCTCAAGTACATGCAGAAAAAAATCGACCGGGTGAAGCCGAACAGACCGATCCGGATGGTCAACAACGACATCCTTCAGGTGAAGTATCCGGCCGAGTTTGACATGGTCATTGCCAACTACTTTCTGAACGTGTTCCCCCAGGAAAAGATGCTCGCGATCCTCACCCACCTCACCACTTTCGTGAAGCCGGGGGGCTTCATGGTGATCGGAGACTTCACCCTGCCCCGTGAGGGGGGGAGGTTCTACCGTGCGTTCCAGACTGCCTACTGGTACGTCGCCGCGTTCATCTACTGGCTCACCGCGGACAACGCCGTGCACCCCATCTACGACTACCCCGCGCTGCTGAAGTCTTTGGGCTTCGAGATCGAGGAGATCAAGCACTTCAAAATGCTGGGCATGAACTGCCACTGGTCCATACTGGGCCGGAAAAGGGCCGGAAACGAGAGCTCGCCCAAGTCAGCTGCGGAGCAGCAGAGCGCATGAGGCAGTAAAGCACGAGCATGCCCCCGTGACGACCACAGAGAAGGCCGCAGGGAGGATATGCGAATGGATTGCAGAGCCGATGACCGGGCGGCCCCACACGCGCTCGGAGCGATGGCGGGGGCTCTGATCAGAAGAAGTTGGACAGCTTGAACATGACGAGGAAGGGCTTGACCGGGAGCATCTCCCTGTGCCCGCCGAACACCTTGCTCTCCGTGCCGCCGAACCTGGACTTGGTGAAGTAGAGCCCCTTGAAGCTGAAGATCCGGTTGCCGTAGCGGTACAGGAGGCGGTTCATCCGTTTCTGGAGCACAGACTCGCCGGGCATGTCGCGGTCGTCCACCACCAGGGGGCACAGGCCCAGATGCAGGTTCTGCACCCCTTCCTGCTTGAACGCCTCCATAGCGTGGACCATGAGCGGGTAGAAGATGCCGGGCTTGAACCTGGTGCTGAAGCGCGAGATGTTGGGCACGTAGCCCGTGATCCGGTTGTCGTGGTACACCGGGTCGAAAAAGACGAACCCGATGAGCTCGCCGTCCAGGAAGGCGTAGAATTTCCGCGTCTCCCCCTCGTACTCCATATCCATGGGCCGGATCAGAAACCCGATCTCGCGGTTCCTGACCCTGCGCGTCTTGAGCCATTCATCCGTGAGCTGCCTGCATCTGTCCGGGGAGCACTCCTCGGAGATGACCACGCCCTCTTTCCTGGCATGGTTGACCGATGTCCTGAGAATCTGCCTCTTTTTCCCCTTCAGGTTCCAGTCCTGGAGATCGAGCGTGATCTCGACCCCGAACTGGGTGGCATAATACTGAAATCTCCGGTGAAGAATGTCCGCGACGTCCTGGGAGATCTGCACGAAGGTGGTGTTCCTGTCGCTTTTGATGAGCTCCCGCAGCAGAACCTCACGGTCTTTCGGGTCGCACACCGGGTCGGCCAGCGTGAGCCTGCTGCCCCATTTCTGCATGAAAGCCATGAACCCCACACCCGGCACGTCGAAGTAGTGCATCCCGGGCTGAAGCGTGGAGAACGACATGCAGTGGCTCCCGTACCTGCGGAGAAAGGCGAGCCGCTCGTCCATGGTGAAGAGATCGATCCCGCCCCTGACCCTCGTCAGATACGAGTCGATGGAAACGACATTATCCGGCGCATCGTTTGCCGGCTTCATCTTGACCACGGCACTCATGTCAGCGGACCTCCTCCGGTTCTCGAAACTCTTATCTGCATCAGCGGTTCTTCCCCAGGCGCTCGTGGCTCGTCACCCAGTCGAGCGAGGCGATAGCCCCTGCAAGCGAGATCTCGCCCGCTGTCGCCGCGGCGGTCACGATCTCGGCGAACTTCAGGGCCTTGCCCGGGCCGTAGCATCCGAGCAGCTCCAGACACTCCCGCTGGGTGGGGAGCCCGGTTCCGCCGCCGTAGGTGGCCACGATCAGCGACGGCAGGGTGAGAGATCCGTACAGGTCGCCTTCGGGCGTAATCTCGGTGCATACCATGCCCGAGGACGACTCGGACACGTTCGCCACGTCCTGGCCCGTGGCGATGAATATGGCGGCCAGGGCGTTGGCAGCGTGCAGCCCGTTGCTCACAGCTCCTCCCAGGAAGGCGCCAAGCTGGCACGCCCTGCAGAGGTAGTCGAGCGTCACGGGGTCAACCCGCATGTTCTGGATCATGAACTCCCGAGGTATGCGGATCTCGCCGATCACCCTCTTGCCCCGGGTGTTGAGGTTGTTGATGAAGGACGCCTTCTTGTCGGTCGAGATATTGCCGTCCATGTAGAAGTGCTTCACCGTGCTCACCTGCGAGAGGATCCAGTTGCACGCCGTGAACGTGCACATGCTCACCATGTTCTGCCCCGCGGCATCGCCGGTGAAGTAGTTGAACCGCAAGTACACCAGCCTGCTCGCGATGTAGCGCTCGATGTCGAGGAGCTTGGCAACCTTGGAGCTCGACTCGGCGTGGCCCCGGATCTCTTCCATATGCAGATCCACCCAGTGCACGAAGTCCCTGGCCTCGCGCGCCGAGTCGAAGGCAAAGGCCGGAGACCTCTGCATGCGGTCTTCGACCACCGTGACCTTGACGCCCCCGCACATGTTCAAAAGCTTCATGCCGCGGCTGTAAGACGCTACCAGGGTACCCTCGCTCGTGCACATGGGAATGAAAAACTCGCCCTTGGCATGCTCGCCGTCGATCAGAAGCGGCCCGGCGAACCCGAGCGGCACTTGGGCCACGCCCGAGAAATTCTCGATGTTGCCTTGGGTGACCCCCGGCTCGAACGAGTACTGCCTGATATGGTGAAGAGTAGCTCCGGTGTACTCCTGCACAAAGTCCTGCCTTTTGCGGATGATGTCTTCGGTGTAGTTGTTCTGCTTGTCGTAAGGAAGCCGGTTCGAGATCGTGCGGGTCTCGATCACCGAGTCGAGCGCCTCCAGATCGATCCTTCCGAAGAGGTCTGTGAGGCAGGAGACGGCAATCCGGTGCTCGCTGTTCTTCGGCAGGGCCGGTGTGCGCACATCGAACTCCACATCCTTGCCCATGGAAAACGGCAGGGACATCTCGGCGCTTATCTCATCGGCCCTGATGCACCTGCCGTCGCTTTTGACAAAGACGTCGCCCAGGGGCACTTCGCATCCGTTGATTGAGAGGCCCTCGATCCCGGTGACCAGCGAGCTCTTCAGGGGGTTCTTGATGACGAACGATACTCCGTTCTCACAATTCTTCAGGCTCCCCCTGCAGTAGATCTTGTCCATGATGATAGGGGGTATGGTGATGTGGCTCCTGGTTTCCGATGTGCTGTGGACCAGCACGAGCCCAGGCTCTTTCGGGGTGTTTTTCATGCTCTCCTTCCTCTCACAGAATCGTGCGGCACGATTCATGTCATGGTGCTGTGCACTGCGCTGCTGCAACGGTCAGACAAAAACGATGAACAAGATTCATGCCAGAAAAAATCACCAGTAATTACCGCAAACCGGGAATCTAATTTTTAATAATAATAACAACATACACGATTACCGGCATATGCTCCACCAACGGGTAAGGGTAATCCCGTTCCTTTCTTTGAGAACTATTTTTCTCCCCTTGTGAAAGTAATGGAATCCATCCTCCATTATTTCATCGTCTCAGCAAGCTCGAACAGTATGCGGTTCACTTTCTCGAGACTGATCAGACCGGTGCGCGGATACTCTATGTCGAGGATGAGGTAAAAAACGTACGCGATGACGGCCGCAAGCAGGATGGTGTAGAATTGATTATGATATTCGGATGCACTTGCCCGGTAGCCTGTCAGCCCGGCGCAGGCAAGGGCGATCGCAAACAGCGTCAGGAAGATAGGCAGGGGGGGATGCGTCTGTATGGCGACTGTCCGGGTAGTCACGATATCGAACATCTCGTTGATCGGAGGTAAAAGCAGGAGACGCATGGGCCGATATTCCGGAGCATTGCTGGCGGCCAGCACCTGAGACCAGATCTCCTTCTCCAGATCTTCCGTCCTGGCGAGCTCTTCCAGGGCGGCGCGAACATCCGTGAGCTTCTCATACAGTTCGGCACGTGATATGGCATACTTTCGGAAATTCTCTTGCAGCGGTTCCTGTGCATGCTCCGGCAGCAGATCCAGCCGGAGATATGCCGTGCCGATCGCGTTCGCCTCCTGAACGATCAGCTGGCGCCGCGCATCGAAGCGGGAATATGCACCGGAGAACGTAAAGGCGATCAGGAGACCCAGAAGTGCGAACATCGCCGCGATAATCGCTCCGGAAACATCCGGTATCGTGTCCCCTTTCCGCAGCGTGCGCCGGCCAAGATAATAACCGGCGTTGGAGAGCAGCACCATTCCGAAGAACAGTGCCAGACACACCATCTCGGCAACCAGTGTCCGGTTCATGGATTTTCCCCGCAGCATCCGGCAGACGCTCCGCTCACTTTCACACACAATGGAGAGGCTGTCCTCATGGAGCCCAACAATGATCTTTTCGGATGGGCGCTTCCGGCTTTGCTGTTCTAAATGACGTCTTCCACCTGTCCCAATGCTCAAGCCGTCCGTATGGTTCCAGATAAGCTTATAATAATTGCCGATATCACATCCAAAAGGAGCGGGACCGGCTGAATGCGGCATCCGGCGGGGAAAAGGGGACGCTTCTTTTTCATCGAGGAAAAAGAAGCGTCCCCCTTTTGCCTATTTCGGGATGCCGGATCGGAAAGGCCGTGCCGGCCCCTTCCCGCAGCCTTTCAGCTCCGGGTCACGGTGCCTGAGGCCCGTCGCTCGAGCGCAGAAAGTCCTCAATGGCGCCGGCGACATGCTCGGGCTTCTTGAAGACAATGTCATGACCCGCACCCGCCACGGCATGGTACTGCGCTCGGGGTATCAGGCTCCTCGCCGCTGCTATGGCCTCCTCGGTGATCTCTCTGTCCAGCGGCCCCCATATGATCATGACCGGGAATTCCTGTTTTCCGATCACAGTCAGGCTGTCCCGATAGTCGCCCGAGAGGGCGTTATGACGGAGCATGGACAGCAGAGACGCCCTGAAGCCCCTGTACGCGGCCTGCTCGGCGACAAGCTCGGCGTGTCGCTGCGCGTTGGGTGTGCCTTCGAACTGGCCCAGGGCGCGCCTGGTAACGGTCCCTACTCCCCGGACTCGCATCAGGATCTCCCCCAGGACCGGGACCTTGAGCACTGTCGGCGTGCGCAGGCCGTAGACGACAGGAGAGATCAGGACAAGGCTCCGGACACGGCTCGGGAACTTCGCCGCAAAATCGGCCGCCACGCCCCCGCCGTGGGAGTAGCCCACCAGGTCGACAGGCTCCCGGACGTCCATCGCGTCCAGGAGCTCATCCAGCTGCTCCTGAAAAAGCTGCCGGTCGTAGACGGCCCTGGGCCTGTCCGAGTATCCCCGGCCGTACATATCGTAGCACAGGATCCGATATCCGTCGCTCGCAAGCCTCGGAGCGACATCGTCCCAGGTGAACATGGGTATCGTACCCCCGTGAACGAGCACCACGAGCCTCCCATCCGCCGGCCCATCGAGCGAGTAATGGGTCACGCCCCGGGAAAGCGCAGTGTACGACCCGCCCCAAACTGCCCTGACATCCTCGTCGATGTCCCGGTTCTCCGGGTCGGTTCCCAGATACGCTCCGATCAGAAGCACACACGCGGCCGCAGCGAGAATAACGGCCAGCCACTTTCTTCTCATGTTCCACCCTCCTGGTGAAATATCGAAGGCATCCCATGTGCTTGCCAGCACACCCGCCCTGGTTCACAAAAAACGGCGTGCAGAGGCGACGGTCAGGCTGCCTTCATCTTTCGTCTGATGTCTTCCCGCAGCACGTTCTTGAGGATCTTGCCCACCGGGTTTCTCGGGATGGCATCGATGATCTCGAGGCGCTCGGGAAGTTTGTAGACCGCCACTCCCTGTTCCTTCATGAATGTGGTGACGTCTTCGAGGGTGAGTGGTTGGCCGTCACGCGGGACCGCGTACACACACACCTTCTCGCCAAGGATGGCATCCTCCATGGCCACTACGGCCACATCCTGGATCTTGGGATGCCCGAGCAGCATGTTCTCGACCTCCTGGGCGCTGATGTTGAACCCGCCTCTGATGATGATGTCCTTGGTGCGGTCGAAAAAGCCGATGCAGTCTCCGTCCTTGATCTGGAACAGATCTCCGGTGTGGAAGAACCCGTCCTTGTCGAAGGCCTGTTGGTTGAGCTCCGGGCTTCGGAAATATCCGGGAATGACGTTCGGCCCCCGGTACAGCAGCTCGCCCACGTCGCCCTCTCTGGTGAGCTCCGCGCCGGTTGCGGGATCGACCACCTTGAGCTCGAGGAAGGCGGTGGCGTCTTTCCCCCACTTCGATCCCGGTTTGCCGAAATGCGGGAAATGGTCGACGCGCATCTCCATGTCGGGCATGTTGCTTGGACCCGAGAGGTTTGCCGGGCCTTCGTTCATGCCCCAGATGTTGCCGAACTCGATCCCCCAGCGCCTTTTCAGCTCCTGTACGGACCACAGCGACGGCGGAGCCGCGCCGATGGTGATCGCGTTGACCTTGCTCAGATCGAACTTGTCCACGAGCGGGTGCTTGAGCAGGCCGTTCACAACCGCGGGCACGAGCAGGGTGTAGTTGATCTCCTCGGAGATGAGCTGCATGATGAAGGTGGGTCCGTCGAACGGGTGGTGCAACACGAACTTGCCGCCATATCTGAGCCACTCCACGAACACGGTGCCGATGGATGCCATGTTCACCAGGGGGCCTGCGGTGATCAGGTTGTCGCCCTTGCGGATGGGCGCGGTTTCATAACAGAGCGAGACCTGGTAGAGCCAGTTGTTGTGGCTTAAGGGGCATCCTTTCGGTTCGGCCTCGGTGCCCGACGACCAGCAGAGCGTGAACACGTCATTGGGGTCGACATGGACGGAGTCCAGCCTGCCCGTGATTTCGCCCTGCGACATCTCCCGGATCTCGTCCAGGGTGATGATCCGCTCCAGCGACGGCTCAATCGACTTCAGCTGCACGCCCATGTCGGCATGCGCGAATGTGTTGAATTCTCTGACCGTGATATAGGCCTTGGCCCCGGTCTTCTTCAGAATGTATTCCAGCTCTTTCCTGCGCCACTGCATGGGCACGGGCGAGATCAGGCCGCCTGCCCTGGCGATGGCGAGATAGAGCATGGCCAGCTCCCAGCAGTTCGGCAGCTGCACGATGACGATGTCGTCCTTTTCTATGCCCCGGGCCGCCAGGCCCTCGGCAGTGGCATCGACCGCCCTCTCCAGCTGCCGGAAGGTCAGGCGCTCGGGCTTCAGGCCCAGCAGCGCCTCTTTGTTGAGCGGGTCGATCAGGCATTCCTTGTCAGGGTTTGCGGCCGCGTTTTCCCTGAAGTGATCGATGAATGTTTTGTGTCCCCAGGCCCCTTTTTCTGTCCAGTGTTTGATCATCTCCTGCGATGCCAGAATCATGCGATACACCCCCCTTTCATGAAATCTCGGTTTGAAAAGACGCCCTGTATCCGGGTTCTACCCTGAGGCCTCCGCGCGGCGAAGCCGCCCGGTTCCGAGGAACTTCGGAGCGGCACGGCTGTCCCGGCAAACAGGGGAAGCGGTTCGCCTGATGAAATCTTTCGTGAAGGGGGATAAACAAAAACGCGGGGCCTCTCTGCCTGCCGCATTCGCCATGTCCGCCCGCCTCTATCCTTCATCTCCTCCGCATATCGCCCGAGCAGACGTCAGCGGAGGATAAAGGAAAGCGCCGGCGCAGGTTCCTCCCCAAACAGCTCTTTGATTGATATAATGTCTGATGATAATACAAGCTGTCGATCAGCGACAAGTGCACGATACCACTCTCTGAAAACGAATGCCAGAAAAATCTTGAGACATCCCTCGAATGGGCCCGGCAATCAGGCAGAGGGCTCGTCCTCCTGCGGAACGAGCCGGGGTGCGTAAACCAGGAGCGGGCTCGTATGCACGGTGCTCATACGAAACCGCCCATCACGAGCTCTCATCGGCTGCGCGGCTCAGCCGTGCCCGCGCCTGGCGCCCGGGTGCGGCTCCGGACGGCAGGCGCCGGAAAGGATTGTCATCCCGAGGGCGCGAACTTCGGCAGGGTGATATCGGGCGTTATGTCCTCCCACACCACGGTAACGGGCATTTCACAATAGACCTCTCCGGGCGCGCACCCCACGATGTTGGTCAGAAGCCGGGGCCCTTCGCGGAGCTCGACCACGGCCACCACATAGGGGACCTCTTCGCGGAAGCCATCGTGATAGGCAGTGTGGTAGACTGCATAGGTGTACACCTTCCCGGCACCGGCCGACACCACCCACTCGATGTCCGTGCACAGGCAGCGCGGGCACACGAGGGAGGGAGGAAAGCGGACGTGCCCGCACGAAGCGCACTTCTGAAATTTGAGCTCGTGGTTCTTGCAGCCTTCCCAGAACTGCCGGTTGTCGCCGTTGATCCTCGGCAGCGGCTTTTCGTACGCCATCGCTATATCCTCCCCAGAATACAGCATGAGTGAGCCTGCAGGATCCCGCCGTTGTCGCTCACCAGGATGATGTTCGGCTCTTTCGTCTTTGTCGCGGGGCCGAGCTGGCGCTCGCCGCACCTGCCCATGATCTGCATGGCCGCCTCGCTCAAGGGGGTGAGCCCCATGTAGTATGCCTCCGAGAGCTGTCCTCCCGAGGTGTTGACGGGCATGCGGCCGCCAGGCCCGATGGTGCCGCCCGAGAACCAGTCCTCCCCCTCGCCCGGACCGAAGAACCCGTAGTCCTGCAGTGTCACCTCTACGGTGTAGGTGAAGCAGTCGTAGATCTGGCAGGCATCGATATCGTCTCTGGTGACGCCTGCCATGGACAGCGCCTGCTCGCCCGCCTTTTTCGCTCCTGTGGAGCCGGCCAGGGCGCCCGACTGCGCGGCCTGCGCGGACGGATTGTGCTGGCCGAGCCCCAGGATGACGGCGGGCGGGTGCCTGAGGTCTCTTGCCCGCTCCAGGGTGGTGACGACGACGGCCCTGCCGCCGTCGTTGACCAGGCAGTTGTCCGGCAGACGAAGCGGCTCGACCACATACTGCGACGACAGGTAATCGTCGAAGGACATGGGCCTGCCGTGCATCACGGCCCGCGGGTTCAGGTTCGCCCAGGCGCGCTGGCCCACGGCGATATGCTTCCAGGTCTGCGGCCCGGTGCGATATTCGTGCATGGCCCTGCGGGCCGCAAGGGCATACCCGCCGGTGGCTCCGAAGTGGCCGAAGACAACATCGTCGCCGGAGAACTCCGTGAGCATGGTGAACAGACTGTCGCTGGATAACTCATTGTGCCCGTAGGAGATGAGCACATACCGGCACAGGCCCGCTTCGAGCACGCCGACCGCGTGCTGGAGGTGGCTGCGCGATCAGTTCGCGTCCTGGCTCAGATAGTTGGGCTCGATGCCCAGATGCTGCGCCACCAGGTGGGGGGTGAGGTCGTTTTCATTCGAGGCGGCGGGGAAATGCCGGTAGCAGATGAGCCCGTCGATATCGTCTTTCGAAAGGCCTGCATCGGCGACGGCATTCGTGCACGCCTCCAGATGGAAGCTCAAGGAAGTTCTTCCCGGCACCTTTCCCTGCGGGGTATACCCCACACCGACAATGGCACATGTCTTTTCTCTGTTCATGACTTCGGGGCTCCTTTCCCCATCTCCGCCGGAAGAGCGCCGGCGGCGTGTTCCGATGTGTACAACCCCCGAAACTCCGTTGTCTTTTTCCTGTCGAATATTGTATCACACCCGTGGCCGGACAGGTACCGAAAAGGGAGGGAACCGCAGGAAAAGATAGGGCTTAGGAGAGAGGAAACTGCAGGCGGGCTCGCATCGGGGCTCAGTGTGAGCCCGCCTGCAATTTACCGCGCCTGGGAAATGACGAACTCTCTGAAATCGCCGCCCCGCCTGATGAGTTTTTTCATGTCGGCCCTTCTGGCCCATCTGCAGTGGAGCCAGAACCACTGGTCGGGTTTTTCCCGGACAATGGAGGACACCCATGCGTGCATGGCGCTGCTGAGGCCCTTGACGGCGCTCGATTTCCAGCAGTCGGAGAGGCTGCCGATCTCCCGGTGGTCATCGCCGAAGTCTCGCGAGTCGATGGGCTCTGAAAAGCGGAAGACGAATCGATCTCCCTCCTTGAAGCCGCACAGGGGCAGGATGAGAGCGTCGCCCTGCAGCGCGATGAAGGCGGGAGCGGGGTTCGTGGGCGCGGGCAGGCCGAGCACGTCACAGAACACCCGGTCTTCGCGCCTGCCCCGCTGGTCGATGATCAAGCCCACGATGTGTCCTGCCGTGAGCTTGTCGATGTAGTTCTTCACCATACCGCCCTTGGGCGGCAGCAGGGCGATCCGGTATCTGGACCGGATCTCGTCGACTATGGCCTGCACCACCGGGCTCTTGATGTAGTCGGCCATGACGCAGATCTCTTCATCGAGGATTCTGGGCGTGTTCCCGAGGACCTCCCAGTTCATGTGGCCCGCAATGATCATGATGTTGCGGCCCGAGGCGCGCGCCTGCTCGAAATGCCGCCTTCCCTGGAAATCGACATACGCCTTGAGCTCATCGTCTGTCATGTAGGCGGTTCTGATTGCGTCGACATAAAGCTCGCCCTGATTCATGAACACCTTTCTCATGAACCCCTCGGCATCGTCGATGCCCAGGGTTGCACGGGCCTGCAGGGCGCCTGCCTTCATATGAAATGGGAGAGCGAGCGACGCGAGCAGGCCCGCCGATCTCCCGAGGGCCACAGCCCAGCGGTAGGGCATGATGCAGATGAGCCGGATGATCGCCCTCAGGAACGATAGAAGAATTTTTTCTTTCATAGTCATGGTACGCTCACTCCTCCACGCAGCTGATATCGAAACACCGGGAGAATCGATGACAGATTCACAGGCATCCCGGTATTCATCTATGCCAAAACACAGTGGCTTGTCAAAACTTGAAACCATCCAGGATTTACCGGAGTGAAGCAGTCTCTCTGCATGGACGCGGGTACGCTGAAAAAGGCTTTCCCGCCGCCGGGAGGGGTTGATACTGGAAGGATCGGAAAATCGTCGCTGCCGATCTCAAGGAGATTTACCACACTCCTACGGTCGAGATAGCAGCAAAGGCCCTGCAAGCCTTTTAAAGCCAAATGGGACGGGAAGTATCCGGCAATCGGCCTGTCCTGGAAGAACAACTGGGCCAATATCATCCCGCTGTTTGCCTATCCCGAGGACATCAAGCGTGTCATCTACACGACCAATGCCATCGAGTCCCTGAACATGTCTTTGAGGAAGGTCATCAAAACGAAGGCCTCATTCCCCAATGATGCCTTGAAGAAGGTGCTGTATTTGGCCTTGAACAATATCGAGAAAAAATGGACAATGCCACTTAAGAACTGGTCAGGAGCAATGAATCAATTCCTGATCCTGTTCGGGGACAGAGTGCCCCTGAACGCTAACTGATGATTGCCATTTACACTAACAATCTGAAACCCTCGCCGGGTCAAGCTCAAGATGCCAATACTTCGCAAGTCCTCCTTCAAAAACTTCTGCGTCCTTAGAAGATCCTCACATCTTGCTCCGCTCAAGATCCAAAAAACTCATGTTCCTCTCATACTCCTTGAACCCATATCACCCCTCCCCGTTTATCCCGTCTTGGAAGGAGCACACCATGAATCATCAATATTATCATCATATTATTGACTGTGACTGCTGGAAATCAGTTGGCGGTGAATATAATAGAAATTTTCGGGTATGAATTCCAAAGAGTTATGAGAAACTTCACGTTTATGACAGAGTTGGAACTCTGATTTTGTAAAATGTCACAGAGAAAGAGGGACCGAAAAAGGGATAGATTCATTTATCCCGATAATAACGCTGCCTCTTCCTCCCCAGCCTCTTTCTCCCTGCAGCAGCGCAATTCCGGCTCTTGCGGACCTGATTTGGTTCGATTCGTCGTTCGGCTCTAGTGAGCCCAGATATCGACAAAGCTCTCCTGCATGATTTCGAGATCGAACTGGCTGATATAAATGCTTCCGAGCACTCCTGCATCTGGGCTGTCGAGGCTGCGCAGGTTATCCAAACGCACCTCGGCTGTAATGGGACCGGCTGTGTGGAGGCAGAGGTTCGTTGGAAACGATATGTGCGCAACGGTTACCGGATTGCCGGCGAGAGAGCAATATACACCGCTGCTGCTGGTATTTATGTCGACTGCAAAACTCCCGATGACACTGATCGGCCCGCCTACTTCGATATTATGCAATCCTATCCAGCCTTGAGAGCCTCCGGATTCCATCCAGACGATCCCACCGCTGCCGATATTGCCTGAGGGCAATCCGTCGCTGTCTCCCCAAGAAACACACTCCATGGAGATGCGGTCAACAATGGAGCTCAGTGTGAAAGTGACTCCACATTGGTCTGGTCCTCTGCCATTATATATGTCGATATAGCTGCTCGGGTTCAGATACAGGTCGAGTCTCCCCATATACAGATCACCAAGCTTTTGATTCAGGTTGTCCCCTGAAGTTCCCAATGCCACTTCGAGCTGCATATGATCCCACGATATCTCGAGCGCTCCGAGACCCAGCCTCACAAATGTCGCACCGTTGTACAGGGAAGGGCTTGTAGCCACGTCGATGGTGATCGGCTTCCACATCGTTGAGGGATCGTATCCACTGAAACTGTCAGTCATCCGGGATCGCGCGTGGAGCTGGGAGATTACAATATTGTTTGCGCCCACTCGTCCGCCCGATGCAGTAGCCGGCCATGGGTTTGCATAACCGGAAATGCCGTCCGAATCTCCCCAGGACGATGTATCGATGGTAATATCGAGCATGATGTCCGGGTTGATGCTTACACCTGAACCGCCATATATCTCGGAGAGATCCGAATCGGCAAGAGGGGCCATAGCCGGGGTGCGAGCAGGAAAGACCATGAGCAAAGCGCATATGCAGACACAGATGCCTACAGAGCGCTGCAGATTGTGAATGAAGGCGACCCCCAATGTGCATTGTTGCAACCCTGTCACAACCTGTTTTTCCTTACGTGGTGGTTTATATGACATTGTTCGGGACCTCCTTTATTGAGAGCGCCTTCATTCACTTATTTTCAAGCAGCCACCGTGCCGGGATCCGCAAGATGTTTCCGTCGCGTGATTGTGCAATTCATTCAAAAAAATCGATTGGTTTGCATATTCTTATCAGAAAGGATATGAGAAGACTTTTTTGATCTTGCTAAATTTGCCCGGAAATCGACATGGTCCTCGACAGCGATGAATATACGAGATTTAATAGCCTTATCGGAACAGGCGGCAGTCTTTCACTGCCGTGACACGAGCACTATGAAACTGATTGGGTTGCGCCGATAATGTACCAGGCGATTGCAGGGAGAGATTCACAGGAGGGTTTGGAAGGGCACATGAGCACTCAGATAGATTATCGGGAAAGAATACGCAGGGTGATGCTCTTCATCGAGGACAACCTGAGCGAAACGATCAGGCTCAAGGACATGGCGAAAATCGCCTGTTTTTCCGAATTCCACTTCCACCGCATTTTTCTGGCCTGCATGGGAATGACCTTGTATGAATACATCAACTACCGCCGGTTGTGTAAAGCGGCCGACCTCATCCTGAGCTCCCCGCTGAGGATCACCGACATAGCCATGGAGGTAGGGTTCGAGAGTTCGGCCGCCTTTTCCACCGCGTTCAAAAAGCACTTCAATGTCACCCCGTCGGAATTCAGGCGGACCAAAGGGGACGGGTTCCGCACCGAACCCCTGAAGTTCCTGAACGCAATCGACATGCCCGGCAATAAGAAGAGGAAACTGAAAGCAGACAACACGCATTTCGAAATAAGGACCCTTCCCGAACTGACGCTCCTTTCCATATCAAAAAGGGGATATTATTCAGGCTGCTTTTTCAAGGCGGCGCAGGACGGCTATACTGAATTATATGACTATCTCGACACCCATGGCCTCAGCCGGGAGGTTGTACACCGCATCAGCATCTTTCCCGAGCTGCCCTATTCCATGAACGACCCTGATGCGGTGATCCATTGCGGGTTTTCCATAACAAAAGAGATTCGGCCCGAACGGCCTTTCGAGCTTCTTACTATCCAGGAAGGGAACTATGCCGTCTTCCCCTATTCGGGGCCGTATGAGTACATGTACCAGATGTGGATTATCGCATACTACAAATGCTTTCTCATCGGAAACGAGCAGGTTCGCGATGTGGCCCCATTCGAGCTGTATCTCAACTCACCTCGAGACACGCCCCCTGGTGACCTCAGGACTGAAATACACATCCCTATCGTGTGATCGAAAAACCGGCACGGCCATCAGCGCTGCGCCAAACTGCAGCCGGGCGGATTCACATTCCTCATGTTTCATGTGGCCCCGTCCCTGAATCCCTGTGTCCGGCTACGGAAAAGGCGAGCGGTAATGTGCGGTGCCCTACCTTCCCGCCCCCGCCGTTCTGAACACCGAGCCGATGATCTCCTGTGCCTCGGCCTGGATCCTGCCCAGGTGCTCCCGGCCCTTGAAGCTCTCGGTGTAGATCTTGTAGATGTCCTCGGTGCCCGAGGGCCGGGCCGCGAACCAGCCGTTTTCGGTCATCACCTTGATGCCGCCCAAGGGTGCGCCGTTGCCCGGGGCCTCGGTAATCAGGGCTGTGATCCTTTCCCCTGCGAGCTCCTGCGCATGGATCATCTGCGGGGAGAGCTTCTTCAGTATCGCCTTCTGCTCCGGGTTCGCGGGAGCGTCGAGCCGCTCGTACACGGGCGAGCCGAAGCGGGCCTCCAGCTCCCGGTAATGCTCGGACGGGTCTCTTTCGGTCACGGCCATGATCTCGGCAGCGAGCAGGTCCATGATGAAGCCGTCCTTGTCCGTGGTCCAGACCGTACCATCCTTTTTCACAAAGGATGCGCCCGCGCTCTCCTCTCCGCCGAAGGCGCACTGTGACGAAAGGAGACATTCCACAAACCACTTGAACCCCACCGGCACCTCCAGGAGCCTTCTCCCCAGGCTGTGCGCCACCCGGTCGATCATGGAGCTGCTCACCAGGGTCTTGCCCACGGCCGCGCCTCCGGGCCAGCCCTTGCGTGATGAGAAGAGGTAGTGGATGGCAACGCTCAGGAAGTGGTTCGGGTTCATGAGGCCGACGCCTCCGGTGACGATGCCGTGGCGGTCGAAGTCCGGGTCGTTGCCGAACGCGATGTCGTAGGCGTCTTTGAGGCCGATGAGGCTCGCCATGGCATAGGGCGACGAGCAGTCCATCCGGATCCTGCCGTCGTGGTCCAGAGTCATGAAGCTGAAAGTCGGGTCGGCCTGGGCGTGCATCACGTCGATCTTCAGGCCGTACTTCTCCGCAATCCGCTCCCAATAGGCGATGCCCGAGCTGCCCAGGGCGTCGGCCCCCAGGGAAAGCCCTGCGGCTCGGACGGCGTCCATCTCCAGGATGTTCTCCAGATCGTCCACATAGTGCGTGACATAGTCGTGACTCCAGGTGGTGGCCGCGCGGATGGCCTGCTCGAAGGGGATGCGCTTCACTTCCCTGTTGCCCGCCTCCAGGAGCTCGTTTGCCTTTTTCGCGATCCAGTCCGTCACATGGGTGTCCGCGGGCCCTCCCTCGGGCGGGTTGTACTTGAACCCCCCGTCTTCGGGCGGGTTGTGCGAAGGGGTCACCACGATCCCGTCCGCAAACCCTGCTTTCCTGGCTCGGTTATAGCTCAGGATGGCGTGGGATATCACGGGGGTGGGGGTGAAGCCGTCTCCTTCCTGGAGCAGGACGTTCACCCCATTGGCGGCCAGGACCTCGAGCGCCGTTCTCTCCGCAGGGCCGGAGAGGGCGTGGGTGTCCTTGCCCATGAACAGCGGCCCGCTGATGCCCTGATGCGCGCGGTACAGGCAGATGGCCTGGGTCACGGCCAGGATGTGGGCCTCGTTGAACCCTCCCTTCAGCGAGGTGCCCCGGTGCCCCGAGGTCCCGAACGAAACCCGCTGAGAGGGCTCGGACACCACGTCCACAGGATATGAGTAATAGGCGTCGACCAGGGCGGACACGTCGATGAGCATGTCCGGGGTCGGCCGTTTGCCTGCCAGAGGGTGTACGTTCATGGTTCGTTCCTCCTTTTCGCTCCATCTCAGCGGCATATTTCAGTGATCACACCGCCGGCGCATGCCCTGGAAAGGATCGCGGCGGCCGGGAAAGGGTCTTGTCCCTCATGAAGCCGATATTCATTGTAACCGATTCCCGGGCCGTGATACAATATTTTGCTGCTACTATATTAGGTAATGCTTCAGGGGCGGAAGAGGTACCCTATGCCAGTCAGCGGGGTATCGAAAAGCTGTTTCTTATCCTCTCCCCTCTCCTGTGTCCTCTCTCTTAGAGGGAGAGGAGGAAGAGGAAACCGCGCAGCTGGCCCGCGTGGTTTCCTCCGAGCGAAATACCCCGTTCTTAAGGAGGCGAATCATGGGCGAATGGAAGAAGACAGGATGCGTGCTCTGCGCACAGAACTGCGGGATCGAGGCCCTGGTGGAAGGCGGCCGGATTGTCCGGGCCAGGGGCGACAGGGACAACCCCCGGAGTAAGGGCTACATCTGCCGCAAGGGGGTGAACGTGGCCTTTCACCAGCACCACAGCGGCCGGCTCACCCACCCCTTGAAGAAGGTGGGAGGCTCCTTCGAGCGCATCTCATGGGAGCAGGCGTTCGAAGAGATCGCCGATAAGCTGAAGTCCATCGTCGACGCACACGGCCCGCGCTCGTTCGCCTACATGGGAGGAGGCGGCCAGGGGTGTCATTTCGAGGCTGCCTTCGGGGTGCGGCTCATGCGCGCCCTGGGCTCCCGGTACCACTACAGCCCGCTCGCCCAGGAGCTCACGGGCATATTCTGGGCCCACGGCCGGGCAACGGGCAGGCAGTACCTGTTCACTATACCGGACGAGGAGCGGGCCGAACTGCTGCTCGCGGTCGGGTGGAACGGCATGCAGTCGCACCAGATGCCCCGCGCTCCGCTGGTGCTCAAAGAGTTCTCGCAGAACCCGGACAAGCTCCTCATCGTCATCGACCCCCGCAGGTCCGAGACCGCGGCTATCGCCGACATCCACCTGCCCATACGTCCCGGCACCGACGCCCTGCTCGCCCGGGCCATGATCGCGATCATCCTCAAGGAAGGCTGGCACAACCGGGACTACATCCGCGACCACGTCTCGGGCTTTGACGGGATCGAGCCCTGGTTCAGAGGCTTTGACGCGAAGGCCGCGGTGAAGGTGTGCGGTCTCGACTACGATCAGGTCAGGGAGGTGAGCCGCCTGTTCGCCACCCGGAAGTCCTGCATGCACACCGACCTGGGCGTTTACATGAACCGCCACAGCACCGCCGCGACCTATCTCGACGTCATCCTCATGGGCATCTGCGGCCGCATCTGTGTGCCGGGCGGCAACGTGATCCCGGGGCATCTCATGCCCATCGGCGCCCACACGGACGAGCGCGATCCCAAAAACTGGCGGACTGTCGCCACCGGGTTTCCGGCGCTCATGGGTGTGTACCCCCCCAATGTCATGCCCGAAGAGATCATGAGAGACAACCCTCAGCGCCTGCGCGCGGTGATCTGCAGCCAGTCCAACCCGCTTCGCTCTTATGCCGACACAGCCGCCTACGAGCAGGCGTTCGGCCGGCTCGACCTGCTGGTCACCTGCGAGCTGGCCATGACCGAGACCGCGCAACTCTCACACTATGTGCTGCCGGCCCGGTCGGGCTACGAGTCGTGGGACGGCACGTTCTTCGCCTGGACCTTCCCCGAGATCTACTTCCAGATGCGCCGCCCCATCGTGGAGCCGGTGGGAGATCCGCTCGAGGTGAGCCAAATCATGACGGGCCTGGCGGACAGGCTGGGCATCATCCCGGCCATTCCCCAATCACTCTTCGAGGCGGCGAAAAAGGACCACCTGACCTTCGGCATGGAGCTCATGCAGTATGCCCAGAGCGAGCCGTCGGCCCTGGCGAACATGCCCTTTGTCCTGGCCAAGACACTCGGAAAAGAGATGGGCTCGGCCAACCTCGCGGCCCTGTGGGGCCTGCTGCAGGTGGCGCCCAAGGGCTTCCGGAAAGAGGCGGCCCGAGCCGGGTTCAAGCCCGGCATCACCATGGGAGAGGAGCTGTTCCAGGCCATTCTCGACCATCCCGGGGGGCTCATCATCGGGCAATCGGATGTGGAAGACAACTTCGCCAAGGTCAGGACCGTCGACGGCCGCATCAACCTCCACGTCCCTGAGATGGAAAGCTGGATCAGGAGCATCGACGCGGCGTCCGAGGAAGAGGCCCTGAAGCCGGACCCCGACTACCCCCTCATCCTCCAGGCGGGCAGGCACATGAGCATGAACGCCAACACCCTCATGCGCGACCCGTCGTGGAACGACGGCAAACGGGCCTGCACGCTCGCCATGCACCCGGACGACGCGCGTGGCTTGAGGCTCGTTGACGGGCAGATGGTGAAGATCGTCACCGAGGCCGGAGAGGCCGAGATCGAGCTGGAGGTCACCGAGGCGGCCAGGAAAGGCCAGGTCATCATCCCCCACGGCTTCGGGCTGGTGCACGACGGGAAAACATACGGCGTGAACGTCAACCGGCTCACCAGGAGCACCCACC
Source organism: Syntrophaceae bacterium UBA1062 (assembly GCA_002316295.1). Classification (GTDB taxonomy): domain Bacteria; phylum Desulfobacterota; class Desulfomonilia; order UBA1062; family UBA1062; genus Phosphitivorax. Next base: position 27,198 of record DCDF01000042.1, read on the forward strand.
GCGACCCATTCGCGGCCACACCGCTGCACCGCTACATCCCGTGCAGGGTGGAGACGGCATAGGGTCGAGGGGATTCTCTGCTCGGGCCTGGGGCGCTGGATTTACCGCTTCTCGGCCCCCGCAGTCCCCTCTCCCCTCTGCGGGAGAGGGCACTTGAAGCAGGAAGCCGACGAAGGGTCAGTACGTGGCGCCGCCCTCGTCGTAGATCTTTCTCAGGAGCTGCCGGTCGACCGTGTCGCCGTCTACAAAGTGGTTCGGCTCGGCGCCGCAGTACGGGCAGTTGTTGTCCGGGTCGGTGATGACTTCTCCGCAGATACCGCATACAATCTCTTTCATGTCCGCTTATCCTCCAGTGGTTTCGTGGTCTTTTTTGTTTTATGATCTTTTTCCGGCCGATTTCAAGACCTGTCTGCCGCGAATGTCATCGCTCCGGGCTTTTTATCCGCCAGATTTCCTCGAGCGCATTTCTGGCAGCGTTGTAGCCGCACATGCCGTGCACCCCCGCTCCAGGCGGCGAAGACGCCGAGCAGATTCGAAAGCGGCTCCAACCGAAGGCATAGGGGCGCCATGAGACAGTCGGCCTGAAGAGCAGCTGATACATCGTGTTCGCGCCCGAGGCGATGTCGCCTCCCACGAGGTTCGGATTGCGTCCCTGGAGGCTGCCCGCGGTCATCACCCTCCGGGCGAGAATGAGCCTGGTGAATCCCGGGGCGAACCGCTCGACCTGCCGCTCGATTCTCTCTGCCATGTTCTGGTGTGAGCCGTTCGGAACATGGCAGTATGCCCAGGCCACGTGCCTGCCGCGGGGGGCCCTGCCCGGGTCGAACAGGCTCGGCTGGGTGCAGATCACGAAGGGGCTCCCCGGATGGGCCCCCTGCCACACCCGGCGCTCCGAGAGGGCGATCTCGCGGAACGATCCTCCCAGGTGCACGGTACCCGCCTCCCGGCAGCCGGGAGCGGTCCAGGGGATGGGGCCGTCCAGGGCCCAGTCGACCTTGCAGACCCCGGGGCCGTAGCGGTATCGCCCGAGCTGGATGCGGTGCCTGAAGGGAAGCAGCCTTCCAGTCGTTTCCAGAATCTGACGGGGTGTGAGGTCGAAGAACAGGACGCGGGAGTATGGCAGAGCCCGGAAATCGTGCACCTCCCGCGACAGCTGGATCTCCGCATCCATCGACCGCAGGTATGCGGCGAGGGCGTCCGCGATTCTGCCAGCCCCGCCCCTGGGGATCGGCCACCCTGTAGCGTGGGCCGAGGCGGCCATGAACAGGGCGAACGCGGCGGTGCCGATCGAGTCGAGCGGGAGGATAGCGTGCGCACCGAGCCCTGCGAAGAGCGCCCGCGCCTTCTCGGTCCTGAAGAGACGGTTCGCGGTGTGCTGCGCCGACTGCAGCCCCTTGAGGCAGAAGGAGAGAAAGAGCGCAGGGTGGCGGGGCACATGAAGCAGCGGCTGCAGGATGTCGCCGGCCAGGGCGCGCCAGCGGCCCGCGAAGGATCCGATGAGGTCCAGGTAGGCATCCCCGTCCTCTCCCATGGCCTGCGCGGATGCCTCCTCTGATCGAGAAAGGGCCAGGCAGGTCCCGTCGTCAAAGGGATGGGCCACCGCGACAGGCGGGACGATCCACTCGACGGGAAAGCCGCTGGACGGCAGCCCGCCAAAGAAGGGCGTGCCGCAGGCCAGGGGGAAGATCGCGGCATAGGTGTCGTGCAGAAAGCCCGGCAGGGTGCCCTCGTCGGATCGCACGCATCCGCCGGGGCTCTCTCGGGCTTCCACCACCAGTACCGATTTTCCGGCGCGCGCCATGGTGACGGCAGCGGCAAGGCCATTGGGGCCGGCACCCAGGACAATGGAATCATAGCTTCCCGATCGCAGCATAAATGCGTCTCTCCCGCCTCTTATCTCACAGTCCCGCCAGTCTCATGAGGGCATACCCCGCGGACCTGATCTGGGCATTGTACCACACATTGCCCGCACGCTCCCACTGGAAGTCGTTGCCCACACAGCTCTTCTCCAGGTTCACGTACCCCTCGACGCCGAAGAGGCGGCCCAGCGACACGAGCACATGCCTCCAGATGCCTTCCTGCATGCGGGAGCCCATGAGCTCGAAGCCGAGCTCGTAGAGGGGGTCGCTCGCCCTGGCGAAGCCCTGCACCCGGACGACGATTGCCCCCTGTTCCTCACAGGCGTCGAAGCTCACCCACCCGGCCTCGGGATGCCCCTGAGGGGTGATGAAGGCGAACGACTCCCGGTCCGCGTAGAGCACCTGAACCCCGGTATAGAGGGGCCCGGCCGGAGTCGACGCATTGATGAGCACCACCTCGCCGGGCGCGATCCCGGAGGGCGTGGGGAAAAACCGGTTTTCCCGAGGCTGGAGCTCGGGGAAATGCTCTTTCCACACTCTGACGACATCCGAAGGGTCTGCATCCACGCCGGTGAGGCGCATCCGGTAGGTCTTTTCCCAGAGGCGGCCGAACCCCTGCACCGGCCCCGCGACCGCCAGCCCGTCGACATTGTGGCTGACCGCTCCCTCGGGCACGTCCTTCACCCTCAGCCGCTGGACAGGCGCCGCCCAGGGACCGGCCGCCGGAGCTTCGCCGGCCCGGTCCGTAACTCCCGGCGGATCGGGCATGATCGCCTCGTCGAGACGCGAAGCCCTGAATATGTCCCTGAACAGCAGGCTCAGGCCCGTGGCCTCCAGCCTCACCCGCCGGGTCTTCGCCCGCTCGTGGAGTTTTATCAAGGCGTTCAGGCCCGAGACATCCATACGGTTCGCTCCGGAGAAGTCGAGCCTCACCGCCTTGCGGTCCCTGCTCACGCGGTCATATGCTTCCATGAGCCCGTTCGTGACCCGGGACGTGATGTCTCCCGCAAGGGCGATGACGCCGTCACGTGTCGTCACCCCGGGCTCCGTGATGACGGATGCTGTCATGGCCAACCTCCTTTTTTGAATTCTTTTGGATTTTACGGTGTCACGGGCAGGATCATAACATGCTGGAAGCGCTTCACGATATAGTATGTATCAACCTGCACCTTTATCAGAGCACATCCCGGAGACAGGACGAAATCAAGGAGATGGGGGTGCTTGTCGAGAAAGAGCTTCTGGTACGGCGTCTTCTCCCCCGGGGCGAGTTCGGCCGCGCTTCCGGTGGCCGTCACCGCCACAGCGTTGCGGAAGTCGGAAGCCCGGTTGCTCCGGTTGTCGATGAGAAGGCAGACCCGGGGGTCGCCCGCCAGATTGGCGAACTTGCGGGTGTCGCGGGCCGTGGCGAAGATCAGGCTCGCAATCCCGTCGCCTGAGGCGAAAGCGACGAGATTGCAGTAGGGCCTGCCGTTGTTGCTCGTCGAGAGAACTGCCAGGAGCTGATTGATGAACAGATCGCACAGTTCTTGGGTAAGCCTGTGCCTGTCGGTGAGCCCGATGTTCTGCGAACCGGAATCCATCATCCCTCCCGCCGCGGCGCGTCGTCTTCTGCTGAAGCCTTGTGCACGCCTGGAAATATAATAAATCAGGGGAGATGATACTCAATCCGACTTTTCGTGCTTCTCTCTCCGATCAAGCCGTCATGGACAGGCGCGTCCCGTACAGGATCCTGAGAGGGATTCCGATCCGGGAAATGCTGATGGGCCCGCCTGCGGCCGGGCTGCGATGACCGGGAAAATGAGGTCACTGCGCGCCGAGAATCTCGGCAAGGGAAGACTGCTTCACGAGCTCCCGGTACCACAGCGCATATCCGTCGCTTGCCGGATGGAGACGGTCTGCCGCGAAAAACCTTTCCGGATCTTCGTTCACAGAGTCCCGGCCGCGCTCTCTGAACAGGTCCACGTACTCAACGCCGTTCTGGCGGCACTGCAGGATGGACAGCTCCCGGACCTCCCTGGCGCGTTCGGTGTACATCCAGCTCACCGGCGGGAAGAACGCCGGAGCGATGCCGATGTTGCCCGCACCCATGAAGATGACCCTGGGCGACATCCCGAGGGCCGCATGGAACAACCGGGACAGGGCGGCCCTTATCTCGTCTGGATCCTTAAGCGCAAGGATGTCGATGCTTCCGGCCTGGATCAGGATGACGTCGAACCTCTTCTCTCCCGCAGAAGAGAGCTGCTCCATGACATCCCGGATGAAGGCGCCGTTCGTGCTTCGGTTTATGACCTCGGTCCGGGGGAAATCCCGGGCGATCCTTCCGGCTATGGAGTCGACGGGGTCCAGGGCGCCCGTGCCGACTCCGGTATCGTCCCCCACCACAAGGACGCGCCTGTGCGCCGGGTCTTTGAGCGCCGAAAATGGCTGCGACTGTCCCGCAAGCTTCACACCCTGATAGAGCCGTACTCCGAGGAGTACTGCGCTCACGAGAAAGACCCCTGCGACGGCAAGAGTGAGTATCATGAAAAATCGCTTCACCTTCTGCATATCCCCGCAGTGTTGATGTTACGGGTGAATACTGCAAAAAGGCAAAGAGTACAACCGCTTTGCCGCGAGACTGCGGCCGGCCGCCTGAAAGGCCGGGGGCGAAGCCGTCTCCCGCCCGGGGATCAGGGATCCGGCGGGCGATCCTCGCGGGCCTCACCGTCCGTCCGGGCGGGGAACACGCCCGGCCTGCCCCGAGGCGACCCCGAGACCGGCTGATGAGGGCCGGCGCTCCACCGATGGAAGGCTTATGGAGATGCGAGCTTGCGGCCCGAAGAGCCGTTCTCGACCGCCCGCACGGTCACCAGACGATTGAGGTAGGCTCCGGTCTTCGTCCCTTCCCCGAGGTGCAGGGTCGAGACCACCACCCGGTTGACCATCCTGAACCGTTCGGCCTTCCCATCGGGCTCGGAATATCCCCGCATGTCGTGGATCGCGTACGGAACGCCGCCTACGCTGCCGAGGAAGAGCATGATGTGGCCGCTCATGTGCAGGATGCACGTCCCCCCGAGCGACGCGTCCGAAAAGACATCGAGCCGCTTCTGGGCATCGGACTCTCGGGTGAAGGCTGCAATGAGCCTGCCCACCTTTGCCTGCTGCAGGGAGTTTCTGGGAAGCTGGATGCCCACGGTGGAGAAAACAACCTGAATGAACCGGGAGCAGTCCTGCTCGCCGTGCATGTCTCCCCAGCCGTAAGGGGCATGGAGGAGCTTGAAGGCCTGGAGTATGATAGTGCGGGGGGTGTAGGGAAGATAGCCCCTGCTCACTTGACCGGCCATGACGAACGCGCCCTTGAGGACGCACTTCCCTTCCTCGTTTCGGAAGGGGAGCAGCGCCTCGATCACGCCCGGACTCCCGGTATCCCGCGAGGGGAAGCGGCATCCCATCCTGGCGTATGCGTGGTGCCTCCGCAAGCCCTGATCCAGAAACAGATCTGTCTTGGAGCCGGTCGTGACCACGAACGGCTCGGCGTTCAGATAGTGCACCATCTGCTCACGGGTGCAGTAGCCAACGTGCTCGGCCTTGATCCAGCCCTCGCTCAAAGGGGTGATGGTGTAGAGCCAGCGGCCGTCTCTGGTGGCGTGGAAGACAGCGAGAGGAGTGCCGATGTCGTAGGCGCTGTTCTGGAGCCTGTCCAGATCCGTGCTCTTCATGCTCGAATACAGCTCCTCGTCGGTGGGAAGGATCCGTTGGTGCGTGTAGGAGGTCACCAGGGCAAGCCGGACGGGAACCTCCTCAGGGATTGCGGAGAGATTCATCTGTTCCTGGATCCCGCTGAAAAACTCGGCATCCGCACGCGTGCCGTCCTGCCGGAAGTAATTCCGGGAAGAGATGAACCGCAGGCTCCCCTGGGCGGCGCCCGAAATCCTCGAGCCCTGAAAAGTCTCCGGGAATGAGGACGGGTCCTGGATCACCCCCGTCTCCTTGCGTATCGTCCGGTTGAAGGCCTCCAAGTCCTCAGCCGGGATGACCACCCTGTCCGGGTCGGGATGGATGCCGATCCAGAACCCGGGCGTGTTCATCGCGGAAGTCGTTCCGGGCAGGAGAGCCGGAGCGGGGTAGTGAAACCCGTCCTCCCCGCCGGTCTTCGATATCACGCACGAGCTCAAAAAAGGCAGCATGAGAAGGACACACACGATACCCCCGACCAAGAATCTCTTCATGACAGATCATCCCCTTTTCGCGTCCGCTTGCCGATGGAAGCGTATATCTTCCATTGGTGAGAGTTGTGCTGAATTACCCCTGGCCACAGCACCGGCGGTCAAGCATCCCGCCGTCAAAAAGCCGCCCGGACATCTCCTCACGATACCACCGTGATGTCACTGCTGTTTTTAAAAACCAGCCGCGCCGGCGACGCTTGCCCGATCCCGGTTCTGCGCAGCCGCTGTTTTTTTCTGAGAGTATGGCCGGGATTCTATCCGGGAAAGTCTTCACCCGTCAAGAGCGGTGTGGATATGCCTGTTTTCCCAGCCCTTTGCAGGCGCGCTTCCGCCCCTCATTCAATACCATATGATGATGGCGTTGTTCGGGCATCTCCGGGCGGCCTCGCTGCACTTGGCCTGGAGGTGGGAGGGCACCTCCGTCATCATGGCATATGCCTTCTTGCTCCCCGGATGGAACCGGAAGATCTCCGGGCAGATTTTCACGCAAAATCCGATGGTCCCGCATTTCACCTCGTCCACTTCAACCTTCATGAATCCCTCCTCTTTCAGCTCCGCCGGGTGGTATGGCCCTGGAGGGCCCTGTATCGGGCAGTCCATCACTCCGGCAGGCGAAACATTGCGAAAGACTGTCCCAGCGGGGCCTCGAAACATTTTTGCGATGCTGACATTCCGTGCCCATTCCGCGCATATGCGGCATGTCTCATCGAGAATTATTATAAGCCTCTGTCTCCATGCGGGAAGATCCCATGCATCGAAAAGTCCTTATCTGCACGGAGCAGAGCATTTCCTGTATCCCCGGAGACGCTTCCCGGGCAAGGTCGGGGGCGGGCGCATATCCAGTCTCGAGCGAGCGGCGGGCTCATGCCCGCCGGGCATGTGGGGTATCCCCAGCGCACACCGCGGGCAGCGGGTGCCGTGAGGGGACGTAAGACCGGGATATCGGGGCCTGTTATTCAAAAGGCCCCATCGCCGCGCGGAAGTCCAGAATCTCCGCGTCCGAAAGGCCGGCGGGCCCGATGCCGAGCTTCTTTCTCAAGACGTCGGGAGAAGGCTCAATCACCGGCTTGTCTTCGGGCTCGGCAAGGCTTTCCACGCTGATGTCGGGATCGTCCGGGGCGCCGAAGAGGCGGTAGCGGTACAGAAGGACCGGCACGGTGCAGACATCCTTGCACACGGCGGGGGCACCCGGGGGAATGTCCTGCGAGAGAATGATCAGACAGGCGGGCAACGTCACGTCGATCTCTTCGGGGCTGTAGATCCTCCCGAGAAAATCCCGGTTCTCCCGGAACCACCGGTACCCCGTGAACGAGCGGAATAGGCATCGGGGAAACTCGCCCGTGCCGATGGTGATGAGATACACCCGGGCCCCGTCCGTCGCGAGCAGATCGATCCGGCCCGTAAAATCGTTGCCCAGGCTGCGCTCCACGATGCGCATCCCACGCTCTTCCCTGAAATACTGCGCAAAGATCTGGTCCAGGCAGCCGAGCGTCTCTGCGGAGATGGGTTTGAGTATTCTGGTCACGTATGTCCTCTATCACTCCGGAGGCAATGCGCCCCGCTGCTGAAGAAACGCCCTGCTCGCCGCAACAATGCTTTCCCGCGCGGCCGAGGGTTCGCAGCAGAGAACCAGGGGCCGGTGATCGGCTATTGACCTGTCCATGAGCTCGTCTCGAACGATGCGTCCGAGATAGTCCACGCATGCTCCGAGCCTCTCGAGCGCAAACGCGGAGAAACGCGAGAACGCATCCATGGCCCGGGCGTCAGAAGCGGGATCGATGAATGCCAGGGAGATTCTGCTGTCCGGGTCGATTTGCCTGATGAGCTTGACATAAGCGTAGCACTGGAGAAGGGGCGATGTTTCCAGGGTGCTCAGGAGCACGGCGTCGAAGCCCGCCGGTCCCTGCACGAGATCGTCCATGCGGTGAGGCGTGTTGACGACGAGCCAGAAGCCCTCTCCGTAGCTCTGCGCGGCACGGGCGAGCTCGAAAAGCCTCTCCGCTCCGTCCGGGCGGGCTCGGTACAGGGAAATGTCGGGAATGCCGTAGAGCCTCACCGACAATACCTCGGCGCCCGATTCGGGATAGACGACGTTCCTGAGCATCGCCTCCACGCCATCTGTTTCATGCGCTTCACCGTCGAAGATGGCGACGCGATGACGGTGGCGTGCGAGCTCGAGGGAAAAGTTCGCGGTGAAGAACGCCCCCATGAGGGCGGAGCCGGGGTTGATGATGCGGACGACCCGGCGCCTGCGGAGCGCCGCCTCGCCTTTCTCGCCCTTATCGCCATCACTGCGGGGCGTGTCCGAGAGGTAGAGCCGGGACACGTCCTCGATGCCCCTGCCCAGCCTGTTCACCTGTTCCATGCTCAGTCGATCTCGATCAGGGAGTTCTCTCCGAATTCGTTTTTGGCCGTCTTCGGGTTGGCCGGATCCGTCACCCATTTGCCGTCCACCAGGAACTTGTACTCATACCTACCCTTTTTCAGCGGTACGAAACGCTTCCACACCCCGCTGCCGTCCTCGTGCATGAGCGGCGTCCTTCCCGGCTGCCAGCCGTTGAAATCGGCCACCACAAAGACCTTTTCCGCGCCCGGGGCATAGCAGGAGAACAGCACGCCGTCCCCGCCCTCATCAAGCTCCCTCGCAGCGGAGTGCTTTTTCACCTTCGTCTTGAGCACCTCGCCGGCGAGGCTCATGTAATCTCGGGCGCCGGCGGAATCGGGCGCATACTCGATAACGGGCTTGCCGTGACCCGCCGCCTCCTTGAGCCTGACGTTGAAATTGACGACCGTGGCGAAAACCCGGCCCTGGAGATGCTTCTGGATCTCGTTGAGCGACTCGCAGGCTATTCGCGTCCTGCGGTCGAACATAGTGAGCAGGGCGTGTACCGTGAGCCTGGTGCGGCGCCTCGCATCGACAAGGCTGATGGTCTCCAGCAGCTTCGACAGCCCGTGAATGGCGAACAGCCCGGTCTCTATGGGTATGATGACCTCGGTGCAGGCGAAGAGCGCGTTGAAGGTGAGGATGCCGATGTTTGGCGGGCAGTCGAGCACGGCGAAATCGTACTCCTCCTCCACTTGTCTCAGCACATCGGAGAGCCTGTATTCCCGGTGGTTCCGGCCCATGAGCACCGGCTCGGCTGCACTGAGCATCACGTCGGATGGTATCAGATGAAGGCCCGGCGAAACTTCAACGACTACATCGCCGGTGCTGAGCGTATGCTCCGCCTCCCCTGCCAGGAGATCATAGATGCTCTGGGCATAATCCCCGATGCCGATCCCCAGGCCCAGCGTCGCGTGGGCCTGGGGATCCATGTCCGCCACGAGCACTCTCCTGTTCTTTTTCGCCAGGCACGCGGCCAGGTTGATCGCCGTGGTCGTCTTCCCGCACCCGCCCTTCTGGTTCATGACCGCTATTGTCCTCATGTGACTCCCCCCTTTCACTGTTCAGAACATTCAATACACGGGCACCTCCACGAGCAAGACCCGAGGAGGACCGCAGAATGGAACCCCCTCATACCCCGTTTTCAATGTGCCGGTGCGCGCCATGGCTGGAGATGAACGTTATGCCGAGAGTCCCGGAGCCTTGGATTCCGGTTGCCGCATGGTCTGCATTACCGGCCCCGGAGCAAGAGAACATGCGCTCCCATAACAATGCCCGGACAAAGATCGAATAGCATGGCATAACTGTCATGTCAAGATAATGATTAATCTTTTTTTCTTTCGTTTCCCTTCCCGAACGCAGGAGGAACGGGATCGGCGGAGCGGGTGCCGGAGAGGGAATGCCGTATGCTCGGGAAGTCCGTGCATCTTCGGGATGCACGGGAACTATGCGCCGTCCAGCGAATGGCGCTCAGTTCTCCTCAGCCAGGAGACCGGGTCTTTGAGATATTCTTCGGCGTCCTTGAGCGAGAGATAGTGCTCCCGTTCGATCCGGGCGAGCAGATCGAAGAAGGCCTTTTCCTTCGGGTCGGACACAGCGTCGCGGAGCCCGGCATAAAACTCGGCCCCTTTCGCCTCGAACCGGGTCGCCACCTCGATGGCTTTCAGGTCGTCATCGTCGCCTTTGGGGCTTGGGGCCTCCCGGATGAGCCTGTCGACAGACAGGAGTCTGCCCACATTGGTGTTTCTCACCACGAGGGGGACGCTCTCCGGCCACTTCTGTGAGCTCTTCCATTTTTCGTGGAGTTCCTTGAGCCTCTGATAATGCTCGAGCTCGTCGTCCGCGATTTCGAGGAACATTTTTTTCCCCAGTGGATTGCCGGTCCTCCGTGCATGCTCGAGATAGAACTCACGCTCGCTCGTCTCGTTGTTCAGAGCCACGTCCAGTGCGTTGAGCCGCTGCTGATCATCCATATCTTTTCCTTTCCTGAAGCATTGCTTTCTCCTCTCATAATAGGAATCTCTGTGCATCGGTCAATGGCAGCTGCACCGGCAGAGTGCATTGGGAATTGCACGTGTGCAGGACGGGTTGAAGAGCTCATCGGCTTTGATTCTGGAATTTCTTCATGAAATCCGGGGGAAAGGACGATATGTCAGGAGATAGAATGCGGCACCCGGCATCCGGTCGGACGCCGGGCATCCATGGGATCGTATTATGGAGAAGACATATTGCAGTTACCATCCTACGAAGCCGGCGTTGTGGCGCTGCAGCGGCTGCGACGCCGCGTTCTGTCCCGACTGTGTTTCATCGAGGGAACTCGGAGGATACCGGAAAAGCACCATGCACCTGTGCCCCAAATGCGGCGGCATGGCTGAACAGCTGGCGGTGCAGAACCTGATCAAACCTTTCTGGAACAGGCTGCCGCTGTTTTTCGCCTATCCGTTCAACACGACCGTGATCGTTTTCATGTGCGTGCTTTCCGTGTTCATGACGCTCTTTTCCGCGCCCGGGGCGCTCAGTATGATCATTCAGATGCTCCTCTTCGGCGTGCTTCTGAAATACTGCTTCGCCGTGCTCAGGGAAACCGCCAGGGGAAACATGAAGCCGCCGGAGATCAACGAGCGCACCATTTCCGACGATTTCATCGTCGTCGCCAAATATTGGCTTCTGGGCTTCCTTTTTTTGGTATCGGCTCTGGCCTGCTTCGTTGTCTTTGCACGGTTCAGCGAGACCGTGGGATTCGCAACAGGCATGACGCTCTTCGCCGCATGCATCATCGCGCTGCTGCTCGTCCTGCCTGCGCAGGTGATCGTCCTTGCCACGAGCGGCAGGCTCCTGAGCGCGCTGAACCCGGCCGTTTCGGTTCGCATGGCATTCAGGGTGGGACCGCAGTATCTTCTCATGTACTTTTTCCTCATCATTCTCTATCTTGCCCCTGGAGCCCTGGGATACTTTGTGAGGCCCGTTGCTCCGGGCCTTGTCTCTGTCTTTGTCTTCGCCCTTGCCAACTGCTACTACTCCATCGTCGCCCACCATCTCATGGGCTACGTTATCCTGCAGCATCACGACACCATCGGATATGACGTTGAATTCCAAGATATGGCCGCAGGCAAAGAGTCACACGCAAAGAACGCGTATCACGGTCTCCTGAACCGGGTGAACATCCTGATCAAGGAGGGAAGGCACGAACAGGCCGCGGATCTCATACGCGCGGAGACGGACGGCGATATAACGAACCTGGAGCTGGCCGAACGTTATTATCATCTCCTGAAGATCGTCCAGAGGAATCAGGACATGCTCGCGCATGCAAAGACGCTGCTCGATCTCCTGGTCAGGGCGAACAGAGGGGAGGAGGCTGCGGACGTGTACCTCGAGTGTGTGGCCGTCGATCCCTCGTTCAATCCCCGTGCATCCACGCTCATGAAGATCGCCGCATCGCTGAGCGCAGCAGGGAACCACCTCGCATCCCTGGAGGCATACAACCGGTTCATCCGCCACTCTCCTGACCACCCGCTGGTTCCCAAGGCATATTTCCTTGCGGCAGGCGTGTTCCACGAAAAGATGCTCAGCCCTGAGAAGGCCGTCAAGACCCTGAAGAGGCTTATACGGAACCACCCCGAACACGAGATCGTCCCGTATGCGGAGAAATATCTGCGCAAAATAGAGCAGCGCCCTTAATCGCCAAGGTCATCCAGCAGGCGCCGGGCAACGGAGCTCTCCGCCGAGAGGGGGTATCGCATGCAGATCACCTGGAGATAGCTCCTGGCCTTGCTCTCCAGCTTTTCCTTCAGACACGCCCGGGCGACATGCAGCAGGCCTTCCGGCATCTTCTCGAGATCCGGCTTCTTCTTCAACAGCAGTCCCATGATCTTTTCGGCCTCCTCGAGATGGCCGGTGGCGGCGAAATACGAGCTGACAGCGAAGAGCAGCGGCAACGGGAGCCTCGGCTTCTCCGCCTTCTCGAGATATTCCCGGTATACGGCCAGCGCCTCCCGGTGGGTCTGCCGGTCATTCACCAGATTTTCGAGCAGTCTGCCCGCGCTCGCATGGAACTCGTCACTCTCGGGATTCAGCTTGTCCGCATGATACATCTGGGTAAGAGCGGCGCGGTTGTTGGGATCGATCGCGAGCACTTGACGCAGAAGGTCCCGAGCCCCCTGCATATCGAGCTTCTCCACCTGTTTCAGAGCCCTGTCGAGCAGAGCGGCCGCCGACCCGCCGGGGCCGTGCTCCCCCTCGAGGACTTGTTCGGCGCCCCTTCCCGAAAACGTGCGGTGGATGAGCCCCATTGCGGCCCCGCTCGCCAGGCCCCCGATATGGGCGGCATATGCCACCTGGCTTTTCGGGCCGAAGAAGAGCTGGAACATCTCGTTTCCCATCCACAGGACGAGAATGACGACCCCGGGCACCATGGTATAATTGAAGTAAAATCCCAGGGAATAAAACACCTTGATTCTGTGCCTCCCATAGAACACCGCATAAGCCCCCATGAGAGCGGCAACGGCTCCGGATGCACCGATCAGAGGGGCAGTGTCCGCATGGTGAACCAGACCGAAGAGTGCGGCCGCGAAGAAGCCTCCCGCGACATAGAGCCCGAGATACAGAATCCGGCCCCAGGCCATCTCGAGCATGCACCCCACCAGCCAGAGAAAGATCATGTTCCCTGCCAGGTGCATGAGCCCGCCGTGAAGGAACATATAGGCGAACGCGCCCCTGACGTTCCAGTCCGCGGGCCGGAATCCCCAGCGCACGGCCATGGTGTGTGACAGGATCGCATTGAAACGATCACGCTTTTCCCTCCAGGAGGGATAGATTTCCATCTCAGGGGTGATAATCTGGTTTTTCTCGAGCCTCGCCATGAACTCGCCGTCACCGTGCATGGAGGCGATGAGCGGAAAGAGATCCTCCTGCGCCCGCGAAGCGCGCCGGTCCGGCGCCTCGAAGCCGGTGAGACCAACCACGGTCCCGTATTCCAGATACTGCTCGTACGCAGCCGTCTCAATGAAGGCGAGATTCGATCCCAGATAATAATCCTGCGCCCTTTTCTGAATGCCGCGGTCTGCGGACTGAAAGAAGAAAAACACCACGCAGGTTATCAGTATGATGCCGATGGTGACTATCGGGGGATTGCGGAGGCTCATTCTGCCGGAGAGGGGGACGATCAGCATACGGAGAGCCTTTCTGCGAGCATGTCCGGTGCCGGCGGAGACGCCGGAGTGATCAGTCTGGTCTTCCGGTTGTCCATTGTCCGCCCCGTAGGATGAAAATCATGCCACACACCTCGGCACATCTGCAGTAAAACTTGATGTTCGGCCGGCAGAGCGCACGGAGGGTGCGCGAACACCGCCGGTGGGACGCGGGAGTATTCCGGCAGTGCTCATCCGCCTCACGGGTCCCCTCAAAGAAAAGGTTCTTGAGCGGGAAGGCGGCCTTTGGGACACCGTCTTTCCCGATGATCACACAAGGAGGGTTTTCAGGCTCTGGGCATTTCGAGCGACGAGATAAGCCCCAGATCTGCTATGGCCTTGCTCAGCTTCGCCAGATTTTCGATCATGATCCGTGCGTCCGGCGACAGATCATTACGCTTCCTGGCGATACGCTGAATATGCTCGCAGTACATCCGGATCTGCAGGCAAACCTCTGAGAGGTTATCATAGCTGATGCTGCTTACATACTGGTCGATCTCTGTGTCCGACATGGTAGCAAGCATCGGGATATTCATCATGCACCTCTTTTCCATACGCCGTATCCCGGCGCTCTCTCCCGCCCGCTCGAACCGCCGGTGAGCAATCTGCAGGGAAAGTCGGCCGCCGGGAGGGCTCCTGTTTTCTCACGGAAATATTCTCGTTTCACCATCGGCCCGAACGCCCTCCCCACCCGGGCGCCTTTTTCCTCCGCTCCACACAGCCCTGGGGGAAACACGGACCCATAAGAAGGACAATACGTTCCAATCCGGATGTGATCAACCCCCGAATCGCAGCCCCCCGGAGGTCTGCCGGAGCATCCGTGCCGGCTAACTCCGGGCCATTTCCCGGCAGGCGTAGTACTGCTCTTTTGCGGCGTACATCATGGCGTCCGCCTTTTTCATGACCATTTCGGGCGGCGTTTCGTCCGAGCCGGCAAGGCCGACGCTCATGTGAACAGGGATGCATGAGGGATCTTCCCCCTGCTTCGAGACCGTAATCTCGAGGGAGGAAGAGGCCTGGAGAATGCGCTTGTAGAGAATCTCTGCCTGGCTCAGATTCGTAGACGGCATGAGGATGGCAAACTCGTCTCCTCCGAGCCTGGAAACGATGTCCGTCTGGCGGCACAAGGACTTCAGGAGGGCCCCGGTCCTGACGATCGCCTCGTCCCCTTTCTCGTGGCCGTAGGTGTCGTTGATCTTCTTGAGCCCGTTGACATCGACCATCATGATCGAGAAGTGAATGTTCCTGAACTGCCTGGCGTGCTGGATCACCTTCTGAAGCTCCTGGTTCAGAAAGGCGCGGTTATACAGCCCGGTGAGCCCGTCCGTGCTTGCCATCCGCTCCAGCTGGGTCATGAGGAGCTTGTTCTGTGTCACGGCCGAGAGCTGACCGAGAAACACCGTGAAGATTTCCTTGGTCAGCTGATCGATCCTCTGTCCCCTGATGATCATGTACCCGATCACCCTGTTTCCCCTGCTCTCCATGGGGAACACTGTCCACACATCATCTTCGGATACGGGCATGCCCGCGCACGACAGCGCCTTGTTGAGTATATCGCCGAAATCGGACGCCATGACCCTGTTTCTCTTCCCCAGGATCACCTTCTGCTCGTCCTCGGTGATGCCGATGAACGAGGTCGCTTCGAGGATGCCGCGCCTCCTGTCCTCCAGGATGATGCCGCCTCGGAAATCTGCGAAGAGGGTGCGGAGCTGGCTCAGGATGAAAGAGAAGAGCTCATAGAGGTTATCGATATGGTGAATCCTCGTGCTCGTTTCGAGCAGCGTACGGAAGATCTGGTTCTGTCTTCCGATGATCTCGCTGTTCTCCCTGATCTCTCGTTCCTTCTGGACCGATTCGTTCAGTGCATGATTCAGCTCTTTTGTCCTGAGCTCCACTTTTTCTTCAAGTCCCTCCATCAGCATCGCGTTCTCGATGAGCGGACCCAGGATCAGAGATATGTTCTGGAGTATATCGTATTCCGCGTACGAATAAGAGGACCCGTCGGTCTTTCCGCCTAAGAGCATGATGCACAGGAGCTCGTCCTTGGACATCACGGGAATCACGATCTCGCTGTCTTTGATGAGCTGCTCGCTGCCGTCGAATGCGCTGAGGCTAGGATTCACGCGCAGGAGACTTTCCTGGGAGCAGAGGGTCTGCTCGTGCCTGCATACAGTCATCAGCGGGTGATCGGCCCGGATGTGAAGCGTCCTGGTCCCGGTGCACCGGGGCGGGGCGTCGTCGAACAGCCCTCCCTCGTGATGCGCGTTCCACGTCTTCCATCCGAAGAACACCCTCTTGCCGGAGAGGTCAGGCAGCGAAAACAGGGAGACGAAACACGCGCTCTGAAGATTGTCGAAGAACCAGGAGCAGAGCATCTGATGGATCGTATCGCGGTGATGAATCCGTGTGAGACTGTCGGTGAGCCGGTAGTAGCTGTCCTTGAGTGTGTCGGCCGGCTTTGCCATGAACAGATTGAGCACCGCGTTCCAACCCTGCTTCACGGGCAGGAACAGAATGGTCACCAGGAGGATACCCGCGACAGTCCTGGAAATCGCGTCTTCCTGAGGCTGGAAGAGGAAGGGTATGAGCCCGGCCACCGCCATGGCGAGCATCAGGCCGGACCAGAACAGGATGATTCGGACATACTGCAGGGCCATCTTGAGATTGAACTTGAAGAGGCCGTATGCAAGGAAGAACAGGGCGACGAATACGAACGTGCCCAGGGGATAGACCTCGAATCCGTAGATCGCCGGATTGTTGGTGATGCTTAAGGCGGCGATGATGATGAATGCAGTGAGAACATGCCTCACCCTGGTGCGCTGACGGGTCTGTGGGTCTCTGTATGCCCTGACGAGCAGGTAGATGCCGTAGGAGATTCCCGCGGCCCACAGGGCGCTCATGATATCGTAGAGAAAGGCCTTCTTGGCGAAAAACCCGAAGAAGTAGGAATGCGTGCCGTTGAAATAGTAGTCCGTCTGGGTCCAGGGGGCCATGAGAAGCCCGGCGATGTACGCTCCGTAGACGACCCACCAGTTGTCCTTCTTGCCGATGACCAGATAAATGAGATGGGCGTTGACCCCGAGCGACAGGAGCGCCAGGAAGAAATGGTCGATGCGGGATATGAAGAGGGCGATCCCGCTGTCGGTCACGATGCCCTGGAGGAAAATATCCAGATTCAGCACAGCATAACAGAAGCTGACGAGGCTGAAGAGCTGGCTCTCTGGTCGGTTTCTTTCCAGACCCAGCACGAACAGGGACAGAAACCCGGCGCTCACAAAGGAAAGCATGGGCGGTATCCCGTAGGGGACGATCCCGCTCCATATGCGCGAAGGCGGGCAGTCTTTGAGCACCACGGCAATGCCCAGCCCGAACACTGCATAGAGAAAGGCGATGAGGAGCCTCAGGCCCTGGGAAACAACCTGCCTCCTGGCATGGATCCCCATGCGCTTGATGTCGTGGAAGAATATGCCGTATCCCACGAACACCAGAGGAATGGAGGCGAGGTTGTAGAAAGGATAGCTGCTGAGCCCGACACTGGTTACCATACTGCCCGCCAGGATCACGAGGGCGAGTATGAAGCCGGTCGCCAGAAAGGCCGCTCCTGCTCTTCTGTCCGGATTCCTTTCGTCTTTCCGCGCGCAAAGGAGCATGTGCGCGCACCACGACAGCCCTGCGAAGAGCCCGGCGATGAAGAGTAAATGCCCGAGGCTGTTTTGAGCGAGGAGGCCGTGAGAAAGGAGGCCCTCCCCCAGATACGATTCATACAGCAATAGCGGGATGAGGAGGATCCCCGCCAGGTAGAAGATCGCCGCCTTCTTCGCGTCCCACTTCCGGCTTGCGGCGAGCACCATGTGTCCGCAGATACCGATGAGGTTCACCAGAAAGATGTCGTTGATGAGGATGATCTGCCGTGAGAGATGCCCGGGCAGGCCGGTGGTGATGAGGTCACGGAAGTTGAGCACGCACACGAGGAGGCAGGCCGCCATATAGAGCAGGGCCTCTGTCCTTTCGTGTATCTTGCGTGCGGAGAGCAGCGCGCAGGCGCCGGCAACCAGCAGAGAAGCGACCGTGATGACGATGTGATGAAACTTCGGGGACATGAAATCGCCCGCCTGCAGGCGGTCGACGGCGTGGAAGAGAAAGAGCAGGTCGCAGATGATGGGAAAGAGAATGAAGCTGATGATGAACATGCGGATCAGACTCTGCATCGAGGGCGGGCACCCGGATTTTGTTCCCGGATGAGCGGCGAGGCCGGATGACATGAGAATGAGAGGCACAAAGGAAAATCCCATGACCGGCCAGGCTTTGGATACAATGAGGCCCAGGCCGGGCAGCAGCGGGAACAGGAATGCGCCTGACGCCATGATCCAGCGTACCGGCCCGTCCTCCCGGTCCGCCTTGTCATGTGCGGCCGGCGGGAAAAAACAGAAAAGCACGTACGCCGATACAGCGGCGCCCGGCACGAGAGCCCACAGGCCGACCCGAGACGCGAGGCTTCCGCCGGCCCAGAGAACCCCGATCATGAGGAATGCAAGGGCATAGGCGATCCAATGAACGGCCTCTCTACCCCGGATATCCAGATATCCATGCACTATGTGGATCACGACCGGCAGAATGAGGAGCGACACGGGCCTTGCGGTCTCGAACATGAAGGCCGCCGTCCACGACCCGGGAAACAGCGCGAGGCAGAGATGGGACAGATTTCCGAGAAAGACCGCGACGCAGCAGACGGCCAGCAGCCTGAACTCTCTCTTCACGTCCGCGAAGCGGGCGGCGAGAAAGATCAGCGAGGCACTGATCAGCAGGCTTGCCAGAGGAGGCAGAAGATGCGGGAACAAGTGCTGCAGCCCTTCGGTCAAATCTTTTTCTCCTCTACCGAGAAGCCGTGCGATCCATAATGCGCTTCCACAATGTACATATGGACTCCATATCGGAAAATATCATTGGTTCATTGAGGCGGTCTGCAAGTTCTTCATCAGTATTTTCGAAATCTCTTTTTCCTGTTGAGAACAGAGGGTGAGTTGCACTAGACAGAAGGTCTATGCGCAGTGAAGAATATCGGATCAGGGCGCTTTTTGTGGATGTGCGCTCGCGCAGAACACACGCCTGCGAATTTTCCCCGGAAACGTCGCGTGAGTTCCTCGGCGGGAGGGGATCCGGCACCCTGCTCCTGAGCGGGCGGCCGACGTTGGACCCTCTCGACGAAGAGGCCCCGCTCGTCTTCTCCACCGGTGCCCTCACCGGGTCGCGCATCCCATCTTCGGCCCGTATGGTGATCTCCGGGTTCTCGCCGCTCACCAACACAGTGTGCAGCTCTTCGGTGGGCGGAAGGCTCGCCCTGGCGATGAAACGCTCCGGTGTGGATCTCGTGTGCATCACGGGCAGGGCATCTCAGCCTCTCGTCCTGGTGATCGACGATGCCGGGGTGAGTTTCGAGACATCCACGCTGCCCCTCGATGCTCCGCTGAGCAGGGTGTTCGCTCTTCTGGGCACAGGCGGCGGATCCGTTGCCGCCGTGGGCGGCGCCGCGTGGAAGGGATGCAGATACGCCTCCATCATGGTCGATGGGACCTTCTCCTCGGGCAGAGGCGGGCTCGGAGCGGTCATGGCGTCGAAGAACGTGCAGGCCGTGAAAATCCGAGGCTCGGGCGCCGTCCGCACCCTCAACAGAGAGGGGGAGGAAGCCGCCCGCAGAGACATCATCCGTCTCTTCGACGCATCGCCGGCGATCATGGGCGGCTTAGGGCTGAAGACGTTCGGAACGGCCGCTCTTGTTGATCTCATGGCCTCGCGGCGCATGATGCCCACCGCGAATTTTCGCAGGACCTACTTCGATCAGTACCAGACTTTCTGCGCGGGCAGGATCAGGGAGCATACGAGTCCGAAGCACTATGCGTGCCCGGGCTGCCCCATCGCCTGCAAGCAGAAGGCCATCACAGAGATCCCCGAGTTCGAGACCCTGTCACACTTCGGGGCGTTGAACGAAAACGCCGACCTGGACGCCATCATCGAGGCGAACCGTATCTGCAACGAAGCCGGCATGGACACCATCACCGCTGCATCGTCAATCGCCTGTCTGGCGGAGATCCGGGAGGAGCGGTACACAGGCCCTCTCCTGGTGGACATGGTGAGGCGGACTGCGGAATCGTCGGGAGACGGGGCGCTGCTGAAGCTGGGCTCCGCCGAGCTCGCCCGGCGGCTTGGGGCGCCGGAGAAGTCCATGAGCGTCAAATCGCTCGAGCTCCCGGCCTACGACCCCCGCGGGGCATACGGGATGGCGCTCGCCTACGGCACCTCCACCCGGGGCGGATGCCATCTGAGGGCCTACCCCATCTCGCACGAAATCCTTCGCAAGCCGGTGGCCACGGACCGGTTCTCGTTTTCCGGAAAGGCCCGGATCATCAAGATATCCGAGGACTTAAACGCTGTTATCGACTCTATCGGCGCCTGCAAGTTCGCGTTTTTCGGAGCATCGCTGGAGGAGTACGCCAAAGGTTTCGCGGCGGTGACAGGGCTCGACGTCGACCAGCAGGACCTGCTCGCGAAAGGCGACACGATATATACACTCGAACGCCATATCAACTGCATGCGGGGCTTCGCCAGGGACGACGACATGCTGCCCTCAAGGTTCTACACCGAGGCTGGCACCCCTGGGCCGGGAATCGAGGTTCCGCCCATAGAACGGGCTGCGTATGAGGAGGCGCTTCAGAGGTACTACCGCATAAGAGGCTGCAACCCGGACGGCACGATCAGCGAGAAACGCAGAGAGGAGATCGAGGCGTGCAGGCGCAGGTAGAAAAGTATCTCGCCAAGCTCATCAGGCACCGTCTCGTGGCCTGTGAAGACGATGCCGCACTCTACGGGCTCGACGACGTGATTTTCAGCAACAGAAAATCGGTCCCGGCTCAGGCGGCGCGGCTCTTTGATCTTCTGAACATCAACAGCCTCCTCGCGGCCAGGCCGGAGCCGGTGCTCTGGTCCGTCATCACCCGCCTGACAGAAGACAGCCCGCAGCTCATCTGCCCCCGCGACTGCGAAAGCCTCACCTTCATCCACGACATACCGGTGGTGCCCTCGTTCGACCCGGCTCTCCTGGCGCGCGCGCTGAACCGGCGCAAGGGATGCATTGTGAGGGATACGGGTATCGTCACAACGGGCACGGTGTCTCTCGAACAGGCGTTCATATCTTTCAGCTCCATCTGCTTCTCAGCGGTCGTCAAGCTCTTCACGGATACCATCAACGCACTCTGCGGCTATGGCGACGATGCTCCTCCGGACGCGCAGAGGGTGAGGGACTGTCTCGAGATCCTGGACCATCTCGCGCCTGCGCCTGTCGCGCAGCTCCCGTTTCGGGGCATCCCCGATTCGGAAGACGAGATCGTCCGGGCCATGGATGCCGCCGGGAAAGCGGTGGTGGATGCCGGGCTCGTCGACTCCTTCTTCGGCAATATCTCTTTTCGCAAGGGCGACGTGATCTACATTTCCCAGACCGGGTCGTCCCTCGACGAGCTCCCGGGCTGTATCGACCGCGTGCCCCTGGACGGATCGACCACCTGCGGGATCACCTCGTCTTCTGAGCTCATGGCCCACATGAAAACCTACGAGCTTACCGGCGACAATGTCATCATCCACGGCCACCCGCGCTTCTCGGTGATCATGTCTATGTTCGGAGGGCCCCTGGAGTTCGGAGAGACACGCTTTGTCGAAGGAGTTCCCGTGGTGGCCGGAGAAGTGGGCGCAGGGAGCCGAGGCCTCCTCCACACCCTTCCCCCCGCCATGCAAGAGCATCACTGTGCCATTGTTTCGGGCCACGGGACATTCGCCAGCTGCTCCGGATCGTTCGACGAGGCGCTGGCTCATATCTCCTCCATAGAGATCATGTGCTGCCACGCCTGCCGAAGCATGCTCGAACAAACCAAGCCTAACAGGGCCTAAGGGGTCACAACCCAAGGGGTCAGGTCTTGACAT
>DCDF01000043.1 GCA_002316295.1 Syntrophaceae bacterium UBA1062
CTCCTCTCCTATCCCTGGCCCGGCAATGTCCGGGAGCTGAAAAACCAGGTGAAACGGCTCGTGATCCTCGGGGACATCAACGACATGGCACACTATCTCAAAGATGGGAAGGCCCGCTCGCTCCACGAGAAACAGTTGCGCGAGCTCAAGCCGGAGGTCCTGGAGATCGAGGCGGACGAAGATGAGATCATACCTCTGAAGCTCGCGGCGAAAGAGGCCTCCATCAAGGCCGAGCGAGATATGATCCTGAAGGCCCTTCGGGGTACGAACTGGAATAAGAAGAGGGCGGCGCATCTCCTGCAGATAAGCTACAAGGCACTCCTGTATAAGATCAAGGAATGCGGAATCGAGAAATAACCATAAAGGGGGTTAATTCCATGAAAAGACTTCTCTTCGCGCTGGTGGGCATTCTTGTCCCCCTCCTCTTGTCCGCACAGGAAGAAGCATCGTACATAATCGGGGAATCAGATCTTCTGGAGATTTCCGTGTGGGGAGAGGAGACCCTTTCCAGACAGGTTACAGTCCGAAGCGACGGATATATATCCATGCCGCTGGCAGGAGACCTCAAGGCCGCCGGCAAAACTCCTCCCCAGCTTCAGAGCGACATTGAAGGGATACTGGCCAAATACGTGAAGAGCCCTCACTGCGCCGTCATCGTGCAGGAGCCGAGGAGCAAGCGCGTCTATGTGGAAGGTCAGGTAAACCAGCCGGGAGAGTACATTATCGATCGGGGCATGGTGATCACCCAGATCATTTCCCGGGCAGGCGGATTCAATGAGTGGGCCGATACGGACGATATCGTCATCCTGCGCAACGAGAAGGGCGAGCAGATCCGCATCAAGGTCAACTACCCGAAGATCATCAAAGGCAAACACGAGAACATAGCCGTTCACCCCGGTGATACTATCATAGTCCCGTGAGGAAGCGTTGCGTCTCCTCCCTTCTGGGGGCCCTTCTCGCAGTATCGGTTTCCTGCAGCCTCGGTCACGCGGCCAGCTGTGAGTTCCATGGAGGCGTGTACAGCTCCTGGGAATACAGGGACAACTACCTGGGCACGGCCCACAACCGCAGGAGCGACACCATTTACGAAATCGGCCCCAGCGCGGAGATTGTCTGCAGGGCTCAGCCTTTCACGTGGAACCTCTCCGGTCACGTGGCGAGGAGCTACCACAACCGCTTCGATGAGGACGATTCCACTGAGGTCGATCTGACCTCCGGGCTCGCGGCGGTGGGCAGAAGGGACAGTCTGGAGTTGGAGTATGCCTTTGTGCAGACCACCGAAGAGGATTTCTTCAGCGATATCTCCGGGGAGACCCGAATACACACGGGAGCAATAAGCTACAGCAGAACTCTCTCCTCCCTCTCCACGCTCGGTGTGGGCTACACCTACCGTCTGGAAGACAACACGTTTCCGGAGCAGGACATCGAGTCCCATGGAGCCTCCGGAACCTTCTCCTACAGGATCACGCCGCGCAACACCGTGAGCCTGACCGCAGGGTACAATACCTATGATTACGACATTACCCCGGATGCGCAGGTGCTTCGGTCCACGCTGAGCTTCGAACATGCATGGAGCCCGAGGACGGATGTCGGCGTCGATCTCGAATATCAGCACCAGTATCGTGAAGAGGACCTGCCGGACTCGGATATCAAGTCCGCGTATCTTTTCTGGGCATATGCGCTGACACCGCAGACCCGGGTGCTCCTCTCCGGCGGTTACAGCTGGCTGAACATGGAAGACATGGACAGGGAGCGGGCGTTCGTAGCCCGCGGCGAGATCACGCATGCCTGGCAGAGGAACACCTTCCGGCTGGCGGCCTCACGTGAGTATACCGCGGAATTCACCACGGACGAGTACGGAACCTATGACATCCGCCGCGCTTCGGCCTCCTGGGAACGGGGACTCTTGAGAAGTTTAAGCTTATTGACTACTATCACTTACGTGGAGCGAAAGCCTATAGCCGGCATCGATATGACGGAGATCGAGCGCCAGGAGGAAAAGGACACAGCCGGCATGATTTCACTGGTCTGGGCACCAATCCGGTACATCACCATGACCTCGTCCTATGAGCGATTGCGGGAGGTTGAGGAGATTTCAGATACTGTTGTTGAAAACCGATACAGAATAATCGTAGAGGTGTTATATTGAGCGAACAGCCGAAGCAGATCAATATCCAGGATATCATTGATGCTCTGCTCAAAAAGTGGCATTGGGTGACAATCCCGCTCTTGATATTCCTCTTCTTTGGGGCATGGCTTTACGTAGTGCTTCCCAGGAAGTTCGAGGCGACCACGCTGATCCTGGTCCAGCCGCAGGAGATTCCCTCCGCCTATGTGGCGGCCACAGTGAGCACGGGGATCGAGGAAAGGCTGAGAACACTGTCCCAGGAGGTCATGTCGCGGTCGAACCTCGAAAACATCATCATGGAGATGGACCTCTTCCGAGAGGAAAGGGCGCAGGGCGCGCCGATGGACATTCTGGTAGCCTCCATGCGAAAGGCCATCGAGGTGAGCACTGTCGGCGGCGGACGGGGACAGACGAGCTCGTTCACCATCACGTACCGGGGGCAGGACCCCTGGAAGGTGGCCGAGGTGACCAACCGGCTTGCGTCCTTTTTCATCGAATCCCACCTGAAGCTCAGGGCCAAACAGGCATCCGAGACGACGCTGTTCCTCGAGAAGCAGCTCAACGAGCTCAAGATTCTTCTCCAGCAGCAGGAAGACAAGGTAAAGGATTACCGCAACCAGTTCATGGGCGAACTACCGGAACAGCTGACGAGCAATATCTCCACCATTTCGGGCCTGCAGCTGCGGCTCGAATCGGTCCAGGCATCGCTTACCGAGGCTCTCAACGGCAGGCTGGTGCTCCAGTCCCAGCTCTCCCAGATGGAGAGCAACCAGCCGGGAGTGACCTTTACCCAGCGGGCGCAGAGGATCTCGACGCTCAGATCCCAGCTCGAAGAGGCGAGAGGCAGATACACGCCGGAGCATCCGAGCATTAAAATGCTCGAGCAGCAGATCGCGGAACTCGAAAGCGTGAAAGAAGAGCCGGGCGGCGGCATGGATCCGCATGTGGCAGAGCTCAGGAATCAACTGGCAACGGCGAATATAGAGATCGAAACCCTCAAGAGCGATGCCAACCGGCTGAAGGCAAGGATCGATTATTATCAGCAGAGGGTGGAGAACACCCCGAAACGGGAGCAGGAGCTCGCCGCGCTGACGAGAGATTACACGATAACCCAGCAGAACTATCAGAGGCTCCTGGACAGATACTACGAGGCTCAGCGGGCCGAGAGCATGGAAAAGAGGCAGCAGGGAGAGCAGTTCAGGATCGTGGACTACGCCCAGCCTCCCGAGATCCCGGTCAGCCCCAACAAATACCGGGTCGGGCTCATTTTCCTCGCATTGGGTTTAGGAACCGGGGCAGGCCTCATCTTTTTGCTGGAGTTCATGGATACGTCCGTCAAGGGAATCAAGCAGCTCGAGAACTGGAGTGGAGGAGTTCCCTGCATCACGGCAGTCCCCCTGGCGCTCACTCAGATCGACAAGCAGCGCCAGAAGTTCAACACGCTTTTTTCCATCGGGGTCAACGTCTTCATCATCATCGCAGGGACAATCATCGTGGGTTATTCGAAATTCAACCAGGTGATACTGAACGTGCCCATACCGCTTCCGTTTTGAGGGCCGATCATGTACAGAGAGTTTTTCGGTCTGCAGCTCAAGCCATTCTCCATAACGCCCGACCCCAGGTTTCTGTACATGAGCCCGGGACACAAAGAGGCGCTGGCTCACCTTCTCTACGGCCTCAAGGAATCGAGCGGTTTCGTAGTGATCACCGGTGAGGTGGGGACGGGCAAGACCACCATCTTAAACGCCTTCCTCCTCAAGCTCCCCCCTCGTGTGCCGAAGGTCGTGGTGAAGAACCCGCATCTCAGGCCGGAGAATCTCTATTATCTCCTGGGAGAGGCCATCGGCATTCCAGAGGAAAAGCGCTCCCGGGATCATATCAATGTTTTCGAGGACCGCCTGAAAGCGACGGGAGGCGCTGTGCTCATCGTCGACGAATCGCAGGGGCTCTCTCTTGAGATGCTCGAGGAGATCAGGCTGCTCTCGAATCTCGAGACCATCAACGAGAAGCTGGTGCAGATCATGCTACTGGGCCAGCAGGAGCTCAATGAGAAGCTCAGGAGCCCCCAGCTCAGGCAGCTCAAACAGCGCATCGGGATCAAATATCACATACCGCCGCTCGACAGCAACGAGACCAGGGACTATATCGACCACCGGCTGAGAGTCGCAGGGTATGAGCCGAGAGAGAGGCCTCTGTTCACCGTATCGGCTCTTTCCGAGGTATACCGCTACACCAAGGGATTTCCAAGACTCATCAATATCGTCTGCGACAGCGTGCTCATAGCCGCATACACGGAAAACCAGAAGCAGATCACCGCACAGATGGTGCGCAAGATCGTTTCAGAGCTCGAAAGCACGTATTCGCCGAAGACTGGCGGGAGACACCCCCAGATCCTGAACCCCCGGAAATCCGAGGAAGCCCGTGTCTGGTTTGCCAGGGCCGTGTGCCTTCTCCTGCTGATCCTCGCCTCGGCCGCGGCGGTGTGGTTTTTTTATCCCGCCGGCCGGCAGCAGGGCCCGTCGGATGTGAACATGAGCTCATCTCCGCAGCCGGCATCCGGAACGGTTGATGTTGCGGCGGAACGCAAACCCGAGCCGCCGGCGCCCGCTGTCCCGGTCAAGCCCCGCACGTCGGAAAACGAGGTCTCCCATGCAGGAGCCCGCAACGCGCTTCGCATCCCGGAGAAAGAGCCCGCACCTGAACAGGTCATACTCCGAGACGAGGAAGGCGCAGGCAGAAAGTCGGCATCGCCGCCGCCCGTCGAGCCGGTAAGGCCCCAGGGAACCGTGGTCACCGTGGTTTCGGGCGACACGGTGGCGCAGCTTGCCGCCGATTACTACGGACGGTTCGACAGCGAGATACTGCGGGCCGTCAAGCAGGCCAATCCCGATCTGAGAAACGTAGATCTCATCTATGAAGGACAGAAGATATTCCTGCCGCAGGTAAACATTGCCCCCCAGGTGCTCTACAGTGTGAGCGTTGCGTCGTATCATTCCATGAACGAGGCGAAGACGGTCTTTCTCGACCTGGTCGGCAAAGGATACCAGGCTACGATTTATCCCTACCTGGACGATAACGGCAATACCTGGTACCGCATCACCATCGGGACCTTCACGGCCAGGCAGGACGCCATCAATTACTCCCGGGAGCTCCTTGACAAGGGCTTTTTCTATGCGAAACCGGTGAAGGTCAGCACGGAGGAATAGAAGATGGACTTATGGAAACTTCTCGAAAAACAGGATGTCGAGGGTCTGAACGAGGCGGCCATAACGGGAAGGCTTGACGACCATCTCTACATGTATCACATGCCGTATTCGTATACGGCCGAGCAGATCAGAAAAATCAGAACATATCTCTTTCATATGCCGGACAGAACTCCACCTCGCATTCTCATGGTGACGAGCGCACTGCCGTCTGAAGGCAAGACGGTCATCGCATCAAACCTCGCCATATCAATTGCAAAAGGGGAGGATCAGTATGTGCTGCTCGTGGAATGCGACCTCAGAAAGCCTTCGATGTACAACCTCTTCAAGTATCCCCCGTCCAAGGGAGTGGCTGAGATCCTTCAGGGCACGGCAGACGTGGCCGACTGTCTCATCAAGACTCCCATCGAGAAGCTCACCATACTGCCCGCGGCGAAGGAGGCTCCGGCGAATCCGTCAGAGCTGCTGGAATCGAAGAAGATGAGCCAGCTCATTCAGGAGCTCGCCCAGCGCTACACCGATCGTTTTCTCGTCATCGACACCTCGCCCATCCAGGCAACGGTGGACCCGAAGATCATCGCCGACCAGGTGGAAGGCATCATCATGGTCGCCAGATACCGCTACACCCGGGAGTCCGACTTCAAAATGGCTCTGGAAACACTTCCGAAGAACAAGATCATAGGGACGGTCTTGAACGCGATCGACGAGCTCCCGGCGAAAAAGTACAAATACAAGAAGTACAACTACCACAAGTACTACTGAAGGCCGCATATCGTCCCCTTATGGGGAAGGATTCATGACAGGCCTTCATCCCCGGGACGCATTCCCGGCTGTCAGATGATCTCTGGAGATGCGAGGCCTCCTGTGATATACAGAAAAGATGCTGTCTTTCCTGAGGAAAACCATTCTGCCTCCACGATGCCTGGTATGCTCGGGCAAAGACCAGGTGATTCAGGGCGTGTGCAGCCGGTGCCGAAGCGGCATCAGGCCTCTGCCAGGGCCCTTGTGCGATATCTGCGGAAAGGTCATCGGAACCCCGGGCACCTGTCTACAGTGCCAGCACCGGCCCCCCCACTTCAACAAAGTGCTCAGCGCCTGTGTGTATGAAGGCATGATTCAGGATATCATCCACCGCTTCAAGTACCGTCGCGCGACCGTGTACAAGAAGTTTCTGGCAGGCCTTGTGGCGGAGCGCATCACGGCCGACGGGGCGCCTTTTGATTTCGTCACCGCGGTTCCTCTCCACTGGTCGCGGCTGATTGAAAGGGGCTATAACCAGTCGATGCTCATCGCCCGTGAATTATCTGGATATCTGGGAAGCGATGTGAGATATGGAGTACTGCGAAAGGTCAGAAAAACTCCGAGCCAGGTAGGACTGCCGAGAACGGACAGACAGCGGAACCTCAGGGATGCATTTTCCGCAAGAGGAGTGGAGGGGAAATCGGTTGTGGTCGTCGACGATGTCATCACCACGGGGAAGACCGCGCAGGAGGTCTCGAAGGCATTGAAAAACGCCGGGGCCGCGTACGTCATCTTCGCAAGTGTCGGGAGGACCGTCTCATGGTGACGCATAGACGCCATACCGGCAAGAAGGAGCCCCGATATCTCGAGGACATCACCCTCACGGTCGACAGCGGCAGGGAGGCCGGCAGGCCGGATCTGCAGGAGGATCTCTTCGCTTCGGGCAGTTTCCTCGGCCTCTACGACGAGAAGCGGATCTTGGACAAGCTGAAGAAAGTCGGGATGACGGAGATCCTCTACCGGAAAGGCTACCGGAACCTCCGCATTCAGATCTCGAAACAGGACAACTACACCTCGCGGCTGTACGTTGATTCAGCCGACATCTCGGATAATGAGACGAGGCTCATCGAGCTGATCGTGAGGGAGGGAATTTTCAGACCGAAACAGAGCTTTGTCCCGGGATTCGATTTTAAGGAAGGGCTCTCCATGCTCCTGATCGAGTGGCTCGCCCTGCAGGACCCGAAGGCGTCCTTCTCAGCCGACAGACCCCGGCTGCCCGGACAGCAGCACCCAGGTCTCGGGGGGCTCAAGAACATGCAGGAGATCCTCTACTCGTTCGGCAGATCGCTGGGCAAGGATGCCATCATCGATATTCCGGAATACTACCACGCGGCGGTGATCTATTCTCGGATGTACTCCGAAATTTACTCCCGGAAGTACTCGTTTTTTTCGCCGGTCGACGCCGGAAAGCTTCATGCCATCATGAGGGATTTCTCCGGCGTGCCGCTGGCCGAAGTGTCCTTCGCCGTAACCTTCGACTGCCTGCTCGATGCGAGGACCGGCAAGCGGGTCCAGTGGAAGCCGTCAGAGCAGATTTATCCCATATCGGACAAGATGTACCGGTATTTCGAGAAGAAAGAATACAAGGAGATTCTCGAGAAGACGATGAACGAGCTTTCCTTTACCATGGACTGGGAGAGGTACCGGCGGTTGAAGGAACAGGGAGTGATGGATGACATATAGCTTCTCCGTGATCGGGCTGGGTAAGGTCGGGAGGGCCATGCTCGCTCTCCTGAGTGAAGCCGGTCATTGCCCCCTGTGGGCGGTGTCGTCACGACGACCGGCGGTCGATGTCCCCGTCTGTCCCGACATACCGCCTGGACCTCAGGGATCTCAGATCATCCTTCTCGCCGTCCCGGACAGCGTCATCGAGCACACTGCCTCCCGCATCGCAGCTCAATGGAAGGAGGCCTGCGAGGGCATCGTCTTTTTCCATCTGAGCGGCCTGTATGCATCCGATCTCCTGGAGCCCCTGGCATGGTATGGCGGCGAGGTGGGGAGCTTTCATCCTCTCCAGTCCATTCTCGATGCACAACACGCCCAGGAAGCGCTCAAGGGATCGTTCTTCACATTCGAGGGGACGCCCAAGGCGCGGGAGGCGGCAGGGGATCTGGCAGCTTCACTCGGTTCCCGCCTGCTCACCATCTCCAGAGAAGACAAGATTCTCTACCATACCGCCGCGGCCATCGCCTCCAACTACCTGGTCGCCGTCGCATGCCAGGCGTCCGAGCTTCTGGACGGGATGGGATTGGGGATGGAGCAGTTGATACCGCTCATGCGCGGCACACTCGACAATCTGATCATTCACGGCAGGTCCGCCCTGACGGGGCCGATTCAGAGAGGCGACTGGAGAACGGTGGAGGCCCACATCTCGTCATTGCGGGAAAGGTTTCCCGACATACTCCGGTCATACCTCGAGCTGGGACGATATACGGCGCGGCTCGCCGGCGGAGCATGGCCGCAGTCGCTGGATGCCGGTGCAAAGATTCTGGACCGGCGTGATCTGCAGTCACGGGTCGAAGCGATGAAGAGCAGGGGGATGAAGGTCGTTTTTACGAACGGATGTTTTGACATCCTTCACGAAGGGCATGTATCGTACCTCCAAGAGGCGCGGGGACTGGGCGATGCCCTGGTGGTGGGGCTCAACTCTGATGCGTCGGTGAAAAGGCTCAAGGGGCAGCAGCGGCCCATCAACGGCGAGGCGTCCCGCGCGGCCGTGCTCTCGGCGCTCGAGGCGGTTGATTATGTCTGCATCTTTGATGAGGACACCCCGTATGAGCTCATCCGGTCGCTTCGCCCGGACGTGCTCGTGAAGGGGGGCGACTGGGACACTGACAGGATAGTGGGCTCGGACATCGTGAAGTCCTCCGGCGGCGAAGTCTATTCCCTGGCTTTTCGGCAGGGTCACTCCACTACCGGAATCATCGACCGGATCAGGTCGGAAGATCCGGCCTAAAAGCCCATGATGAACCGCATGGAGTAGCGCCTGTCGATACGCTGGCCGGCATGGGCCCCGATCTCTTCGGCATAGGTGAGAACATCGAGCTGCACGAACCGTGCGTCGAGGCTCAGACCCGAGGTGAGGTAACCCTGATAGAGCCCCGCACGGATCGATAGAAACTTGGGTAGCCTGATCTCGGCCCCCAGGCGGATCCTCTTCGCAAAGTCGTCGTCATTATCCAGCTGGGAGAAGAGATCCACATAATCAACGGCAAAGGTCGCCCCGGCGATCCAGAATTCATGATCGAAGGCAAGGCCGATGTCCACGTGGTCGTCAAGGTCTTTCGCATCGCCCAGATCATTTCCTATGAGGTTATTGGCACATACACCGATACGTGCGTTCTCGAGTCCCACCGCGCCCAGCGAGATCATGATCCCTATGTCCGCGAGCACGCCGCTTCCACCTGCAAGATCGTCCTCGATCCTCTCGTCGAAGTCTTCCGAGACGATATCGAGAACCGTATATTCCTCGGACAGGCTCCGACGTTTGATATATTTTACGCTGGCACCCACAGAGAGTGTATCGCCGATGAAGGGATGCGCGTATCCCGCCCCGGCGCCCACATCGCTGATCACGTTGGTGATCAGCCTGGGATATTGCCGGTCTCTGACCTCCAGATCCATTCGCGCCGTGCCGATGAGACCGAAGGCGAATCTCGGCATGGCATAGGTTGGGAACAGATTGAGTCCGAGATGCGCCCTCTCTCCGATATGTTCTCTCAGATATTCGGCGGTCTCGGATTCGTCGTCGAAATCAACGTCGTGTGCATCAGAGAAGAGCGCGTATGCTTTTTCCCCGATCTCGATCCCCAGCGGGAACAGGGATGCCCGGATGTTCTGCACGCGGGTGAGCCCGGCAGGGTTGTAGAACAGGGCGTTGGCGTCGTCCGATACGGCGACGAACGCGCCGCCCATGCCCATGGGACGCAGGCCCTTGTATATGTAAGGATACTCGCCTCCCATGGCCGTGCTGGAAGAAAGGACGAGCAGTATCGCCAGGATGATAGTCTTTTTCATGCCGCCCCCTCAGTTGTAGCCCAGAAGCTCGGTTCTGATATACCCGGCGAGGTTGATGCCGGTGAAGTTTTCAATGGTTTCTCCTCCGAGAATCTTACTCAGAAAATCGCTGAATTCCCGTGCGATGTCTTCATACGGTCCCAGAACCTCGTCGAAAACATCTATTGCAGCCGAGACCTGTACGAGATCTTCCCGTAAGGATGCGAGAGTGTCGTTCTCCGGGTCGTCGATCAAGGATGAAAAATCGTCCAGGAGCGCGTCCAGCCCCGCATCGTCGGGAAAGATCTCGCGATATGCATATTTGTTGACGGGAATGTTGCAGCCGTTCAATTCAGCGGCGGCCTTGCCCACCGTGATGATGAAGTGTGCAGCCGAGGCCACTCCCATCCGGATGATATCATCCTGATCGGGCGCACGATGGTTGTCGACGTGGGATTTGAACAGTGCATCCAGAAATTCCTTGGCCTTTCCGAGATCTCCCAGCATGTCGTCCGCCGAATCGAAGACAATGAATCTCCCCCCGCCCGATTCCGATCCCGGCCGAGCCTGGCCGGTTATATCGAGAGTCAGGGCGGACGCCAGGGTATCGAAGCTGTCGCCGTCGCTCTCGTCCGAATTTTCGAGGACATAGGTGAAGTCTATTCCGGCTTTTCCCATATATGCAGATGCAAGGATCCTCGCGATTTCGTGGTCGGGGGCGAGAGGGTCGTACCCCGGTTCGAGAATGTCGGCGGCCCTCTGGTAATCACCGTCATCGATCGCTATGCGTGCAGACTCGATGTCCGCCTCGCGGCTCGAATCATCTGACACAGACTCGAGCAGATTACTGCTGCAGCCGCCCATGCAGAGAATGACAGCGACAAGCAAAGGAAGAATGGCCCCTTTCATGTTCCTCCCCTCTGTTCAGTCGTACATTGCCTGGTACATGCTATCGGTTTTTGGGGGCCAATTATTTATCTCCTGCGTGCATGCTCGGGGCGAAGGGGAACCCGCGCACGGATTCCGTTGTGAGTGGATCAGCCCAAAACGAGAAGAACCTCGGCGTCCTATGGTCCTGAGGCGTACAGGTTTGCGTTGATATCGGCCATTCTCTCTGCTATAGGCAGGCTATGGATGCATCTTTTGAGAAGAACCTGCAAAAAATTTTCCAGAGTTCGACACGTTATACAACCCAGATAGGGGAGTATATCCTGGGCTCGGGAGGGAAGCGTCTCCGCCCGAAGCTTGTCATGCTAATCGGCAGGGCGCTGGGCATATCCGACGAGAAGATCATGCCGGTGGCATATACCGTAGAGCTCATGCACACGGCAAGCCTCCTGCATGACGACGTGGTGGACGGCACGGCCATACGGCGCGCCCGGCCTACGGCCAATCAGGTCTTCGGCGACAAACCGGCCCTTCTCGTCGGCGACTTCATATCCGCTTCCGCCATAGAGACCATGTGCGGGATCGACAGCCTCGATCTCATAAGAGCAATGGTGCAGACCATCAGGAAGATGGCCGAGGGCGAGCTCAAAGAACTGGAATACGCACAGACGTTCCACGACAGGCTCGACGTCTACCTCGATATCATCTACCTCAAGACTGCAACGCTCTTCGAATACTGCGCTTATGCCCCGGGGGTTCTCGCCGGTCTCTCGGACGGCGCCCTCGACGCCCTGGTAACATACGGCAGGGCCGTGGGCATGGGGTTCCAGATTGTGGACGATATCATCAACCTCGCTCCGAGCCAGGATGACAACAAGGATCCGTTCAACGATATCCTCGAGGGGAAATCGACCCTCCCTCTGGTGATCATTTTCCAGGAAAATCCTCAGGTTCTCGACAGTGTTTCGAGGCTCACCGAGCCGGAAAAGAAAGTGCAGTTCCTCGCACCATACATCACGTCGCAGGTCCTGCAGGAGAGCAGGGACATCGCCCGGGATCATCTCGAACGTGCGCGGGATGCGCTGAGAAGGACCGGAATCCTCATGCCCGAGCTGGAGCAGATCCCTGATTCCATACTGGCGCAGCTCGAGAGGCGTTTCTGACATGACACGGCGCGACGGTTTCCTGCGTGCTCCGTCCATGCCGTTGATTTTCCAGCAGTGCAGCCCTATCTAAAATATGATCATGACACAGGGAAGAGGGCATACTCTTGGAGTACAAAGATTATTATAAGATTCTGGGAGTGGAAAGAGATGCGTCCCAGGATGAGATAAAAAAGCGCTATCGCAAGCTTGCGAGAGACTGCCATCCGGATACCTGCCGGAATGACCCGAATGCGGAGAAGCGTTTCAAGGAAATAAACGAAGCATACGAGGTGCTGCGGGACCCCGAGAAGCGCCAGAGGTATGATGCGCTGGGAAGCAACTGGCAGGAGGGGCAGTCGTTCAGACCGCCTCCGGGGTTTGAGCATATCTTCGGCTCAGACCCGTTTGCGGGCCGGGGCAGGTCGGGCAGGACCCGCTCCTTCTCGTTCGGATTCGGGCCGGGAACCTCAAAGGCGGGAGGTTTCTCCGATTTCTTCGAGTCGCTCTTCGGCGATCTGGGCATGGCGGGACACGGCGAGCCCGGCCCCTCATTCACCAGGGGCAGTGACATGGAGACAGAGGTCCGGATCTCGATCGAGGAGGCCCATACAGGAACCACCAGGGGAATTCAGCTTCAGGGGCCCGGAGGTGTGAAGAGGCTCAATGTGAAGATTCCCGCCGGTGCGCATGACGGCATGAAAATCCGCCTTGCCAGCCAGGGCGGTCCAGGAGCAGGGGGAGCAGGCGACCTCTACCTGAAGGTACGGGTTTCCTCAAACGGCAAATATCGGCTGGAAGGAAACGACATTATCGCCGATCTCCCCGTTACCCCGTGGGATGCGGCCCTGGGAACGACAAAGACCATAGAAACACCGGACGGAACATTCAGCCTGAAAGTTCCCGCCGGCATATCGTCAGGTCAGAGGCTCAGGCTCAAAGGCAGAGGGCTTGCCCATAAGGGAGATTTCTTCGCCCAGATCAGGATAATGGTGCCCAAGGACCTCACCAGCGAGGAGAAACGGCTCTTCACCGAGCTCAAGAAGGTGTCGCGTTTCACGGCGTGACCAGGCGGTGTGAAGGGGTGTAAATGAAAATGCCGGTGTCTTGCGACACCGGCATCGCGTTTGTGCATGGAATCGGGAAGATATGCCTGCGCCGGGGCTTACAGGGATTCCTCCGGAGACGTTTCTTCGACAGGCTCGAAATCAGTTTCCCCTTCCAGCTTGAGGTACGGCTGCAGCAACTCGAACTTCCGATCGCCGATGCCCCTGACCTTGGTGAAATCGTCCACAGCACCGAAGGGCCCGTTGGCTTTCCGGTAATCGATGATGTTCTGCGCGGTGGACTGGCCGATCCCGGGCAACAGCTGCAATTCTTCGATGGTGGCGGTGTTGATGTTGACCTTGCCCTTTGCCTGCTCTCCGTATGCGAGACTTCCCAAGGTAAGCAGAACGACCAAGAATGCTCCTGCCCAAATGGTACACTTCCTCACTTGCATTGTTCACCTCCTTATAGATTCGCCCTCACGGGCAATGTACATCATTGCAATGATATTCATATAGAATGATATGCCTGCCGTGACAAGAAAAAAATGTATCAAAGATAAATAAATGCCGGTGCTTTCCCACACCGGCATGGTATACGGTATCAGCTGCTTCCGACCGTCTCGGGATTCTCTTTTCCCGGCCGAACGATCGGATTGTGTTTGTAGGGCCCCGGATCGCTCCGGAATGCGGGTCGCTTTCTCTCTACACGCCGCTGTCACCTCCCATTCCCCCCGGGCTCTGCTCAGGGGTCTGGCCGGGCATTTGCTCGGGAAGCTGTTCAGGGGCCTGCTCGGGCATAGCGCCGCCCTCTTCAACGGTTATCCATCCCCGGATGGAGTCGAGGGTCTGCTGGTCCATGCCGCTCACCCGTGAGAGATCATCAACCGAGGCGAAAGGACCATTCGCCTCACGGTAGTCGATGATATTCTGTGCCAGCGTCTGATCGAGCCCCGGTATAGTGGACAGCTCTTCCACTGAGGCGGTATTGACGTTTATGGGAGTTGAGGGCATGGCCTGCTGGCCGGGCTGTCCTTCCATCGGCTGCTCGCCCTGTGCCTGGGCACCCGGCTCCATCTCTCCCTGCGTTCCCGGCTCGGTCTGTGCCTGCTGACCCTGCTGGTCGCACGAGACTGCTCCAAACGCGAGCAGGGCCGCCAGGATTCCTATCACGATCAGTGAATATTTTTTCATGTCTTTTCTCCTTAGACTTTCCGCCCTTGCAGGGCAATCTTTCCTGAAAGGCTGCGGTTTTCGTTTTCTCCGGGCATCGGTGAACGGGAAAGCGCCGGCATCATCGGCAACGGTATATTCCCGTGTATGTGCTGTCGCCCGGCCGACATGCTCCCGATATCGTTCACAGATGCCAGGGGACGTTTTCATGCATCATCTGCGGGGGCTACGAGAAATCGCTTTTTCCTTTCCCTCCTCTAGTATTCTCCGTTCTGGAACACATCACCGCTGTCCTGCTCCGGAACTGACGGCTCCTCCTGCGGGATCGGCGTTCCTTCTTCGATGACCCCGGGCTCCTCCACGGTAACCCAGTCGCGGA